>JANPHH010000532.1:0-6276 GCA_031424375.1 Chthoniobacter sp.
GGCTTCGCGCGCGTCATTCGTTTCCCAGCCTTCGCCGCCCATCACCTTCGGCTTCCAGTAAACGTCGTAGCCGACGAGATCCACATACTCGTCGCCGGGCCACATCGGGCGCGGATCGCTCGCTCCTTCCGATGCGGAGAAGCTGAAGCGATAACGCGCACCACCGGGCAAGCCGCGGAAGACACCGTGGAAGCGCCGCCACGCTGCAATGAAATCCGGGATGAGCGCCTGTTTCGCACCGCCGACGCCCCAGGGGAACCACTCGCCATTCATCTCGTGACTTGGGCGGATGACAATTTCGTAGTCGCCCGGATTGTTCGCGAGGATCGACTGCGCGAGGCATCGCCAATGGGCGTCGTAGGCACCGGTCTTCGCGCTGCCGTAATCGGCGCCGATGATGATGATGATCGGTACATCGTAGACCAGCCGACGCTGGCCGCGCGCGCCGTAGACTGTCTGACTCAGCCAGTCGGCGTAGCGGTAGTTCTCCCATTCGTGGTAGTCGATCGTGCAGAGGATCACGTCCACCGGCCGGCCGAGCCATTTCTCGAAATCGAGCACGCGCTGCATGGAGTTTTCGCCGAAAACTCCGAGCAGCGGCTCTGCGGCAGAAGCACGTGGCGAAGTGGATAGCAGCGCGACTGCCGTGATCATTGCCAGCCACAGCCGTCGCACGAAACCGGTGACGGAAGGCTGCATGCTCCTGCGCGTTTGATCGATGTCGTGCGTTGCCATGCCCGAGTCTGTCTGCCTTCGCCGCGCGGATCATTCCTTTTTTCCCCGCGTCGCAAAACGGCGCGCGAAACGCTGCGCTTGTCGCTCTCCCGCCGCGACCACTAGCTTCGCCGCATGGCCGATCACGCGACTCCCGAGCACCTGCGCCTTGCTGAGGACGCGGCGAGGGAGAAGAACTGGAAGCGCTGGGGGCCGTATCTGGCGGAGCGGCAGTGGGGGACGGTGCGGGAAGATTATTCGGCGAATGGGGACGCGTGGAATTACCTGCCGCACGAGCACGCGCGGAGCCGGGCTTATCGCTGGGGCGAGGATGGATTGCTCGGGATCTGTGATCGTGAGTGCCGGCTGAGCTTCGCGCTCGCGCTTTGGAATGGGCGCGATCCCATTTTGAAAGAGCGGCTCTTCGGCGTGTCGAATCCGCAGGGGAATCACGGCGAGGATGTGAAGGAGTGGTATTGGTATCTCGACTCGACGCCGACGCATTCCTACATGCGCGCTCTCTACAAGTATCCGCAGGCGGAGTTCCCTTACGCGCGGCTCATCGCGGAAAACGCGCGGCGCTCGCGGCATGAGCCGGAGTTTGAAATCAACGACACCGGGGTCTTCGACGAGCAGCGTTACTTCGATGTCTATGCGGAGTATGCGAAGGCCGCGCCGGAGGATCTGCTCATCCGCATCACCATCGGGAATCGCGGACCGGACACCGCGCCGCTGCATGTGCTGCCGACGCTCTGGTTTCGCAACACGTGGACGTGGACCGGCGAGCGCGAGACGCGGCCGAGGATCGAGCAAAAGAGCAGCACCATGTTGCACGCCACGCACCCGACGCTCGGCGAGTTCCACTTTCAGGCGAAGAAATGTGATGGCGTCGAACCAAAGTTTCTCTTCACGGAGAATGAGACGAATAGCGAGCGGCTCTTCGGCGTGCGGAGCGCATCGCCGTTTGTGAAGGACGCCTTTCACGAATTCGTCGTGCATGATCGCCGCGAGGCGCTGAAGCCGGATGGCTGTGGGACTAAGGCGGCCGCGCACTATGTGCTCGAGATTCCCGCGGGCGGTTCGGTGACGCTGCGCCTGCGGCTCTCGTCAGTGGCCGAGCCGCTCGTCATGGATGAGGCGACTTTCGAGACCGTCTTTGCGCAGCGGCGGGCGGAGGCCGAGGCCTTCTATGAGACGAAGTTTGCGCCGCACGTTCGCCCTGCGCAGCGGCAGGTGATGCGACAGGCCTACGCCGGGCTGCTCTGGACGAAACAGTTCTATTGCTATGTCGTGAAGGACTGGCTGCACGGCGATCCGGCGATGCCGTCGCCGCCTGCCGGCCACGCGCTGGTGCGCAATTCGGAATGGTCGCACCTGTTCAATTCCGACGTGCTCTCGATGCCGGATAAGTGGGAGTACCCGTGGTATGCCGCGTGGGATGTGGCCTTCCACATGATCCCGATGTCGCGGATCGATCCTCACTACGCAAAGCGCCATCTGCGCGTGCTCCTGCGCGAGTGGTACATGGCGCCGAATGGACAAATCCCGGCCTACGAGTGGAATTTTTCCGACGTGAATCCGCCGGTGCATGCGTGGGCTTGCTGGCGCGTGTACAAAATCGCGGGAAGAGCGGACGGGCGGGACAAAAATTTCCTCGAACGCTGCTTTCAGAAGCTGCTCATGAATTTCACCTGGTGGGTGAATCGGAAGGATCCCTCGGGCAAAAACATCTTCGCCGGCGGCTTCCTCGGGCTGGATAATATCGGCCTCTTCGACCGCTCGAAACCGCTGCCCGGCGGCGGCACACTCGAGCAGGCGGACGCCACGGCGTGGATGGCATTCTATTGCGGCACGATGCTGTCGATGGCGCTGGAACTCGCGCGGCATAACCAAGCCTACGAGGACATCGCGTCGAAATTTTTCGAGCACTTCGTCAACATCTGCGACGCCATCAACTCTCTCGGCGGCACCGGCCTGTGGGACAACGAGGACGGCTTCTACTACGACCAGCTCATCATCAACTACAAGGAGCCGATCCCGCTGCGCATCCGCTCGCTCGTCGGCCTGCTGCCGATGTGCTCGGTGACGGTTCTCAAACAGAAAACCATCGACGCGCTGCCCGCTTTCCGCAAACGGATGGACTGGTTTCTGACCAACCGCCCCGATCTGTTGAAATACATCACCGTCCGCCGCGTGGCCGGTGACAAGAATCCGGGGCGCTGCCTGCTGGCCATCCCCTCGGAAGTCCGCCTGCGCCAGAGCCTCGCCTACATGCTCGACCCGAAGGAGTTTCTATCAAACTTCGGCATCCGCTCGCTGAGCAAGGCGCACTTGGAAAAACCCTTCGTCTTCGAACACGGCGGCCAGCGCCACGAGGTCCCCTACACGCCCGGCGAAGCGACCACCGACATGTTCGGCGGAAACTCGAACTGGCGCGGACCGATCTGGTTTCCCATCAATTTCCTCATCATCGAGGCACTCGAACGTTACTACTATTTCTACGGAGAAACCTTCCTGATAGAATACCCGACTGGCTCGGGCAAGGAAGTCACGTTGTTGGAAGTGGCCATCGACTTGTGCGACCGCCTCATCTCCCTTTTCCTGCCGGACAAGGAGGGCTACCGCCCCTGTTACGGCGAGGCGCACCGCTACACGGACGTCACCCACTGGCAGGACTTGTTATTATTCCATGAGTACTTCCACTCGGAAACCGGCGAGGGACTGGGCGCATCGCACCAGACGGGATGGACCGCGCTCGTCGTCCGCCTCGTCCGCGAACGGCGTGAAAAGCTGATGAAGTCGAATCTGGAAAACTCATAAGGAGGGTGGATCTTCGGTCCACCCGTATCTCCAAGAAGTTGCTCCTCAGCGCGCGAACAGCAGGCAGATCGGGCTCGGCGACGGCACGGTGTTCTCAGGCTTTCCTAGCAATCCCGTCTTCGGATCCAGCGCGAGCACGCTGATGTCGTTCGAATCCTGGTGCGCACAGAGCAGCCATTTTCCGCTCGGGTCGATCTTGAAATGGCGCGGGGTTTTTCCACCGCAGGGGGCGTGCTGGAGGAAGGTGAGCCCGCCGGTTTCCGGATTCCGCTGATAGACCGCGATGGTGTCGTGGCCGCGGTTGGAAGCGAAGAGGAATTTGCCGTTGGGATGAACCTCGATCTCGGCGGTCTTGTTCGCCCCGGTGAAATCCGCAGGCAGCGTGGGAGTGGTGCCGAGCAAGGTGAATTTCCCGCTGGCGGAATCGTAGGAAGCCGAGGTCACCGTCGCACCCATTTCGTCGATGACGTATGCGAATTTCTCGTCCGGCGAGAATGCCATGTGCCTTGGTCCCGCACCCGGTGCCGTCATCAGCGAGGGCAGCGCTTCGCCGAGTTTCGAGCCCGCCGCATCGAACGGATAGACGAAAATCTGGTCCAGCCCGAGGTCCGGGACGAAGAGATGCGTGTTTGCCTTGTCGAAATAAACCCCGTGGGCGTGCGGTCCTTCCTGGCGGCCTTTGTTCGGTCCGGATCCCTTGTTGGCGATGACCGTCGCGGTCTCGCCCGGGATGCCCTTTTCATTGAGACGGACGGTGGAAATGTGGCCGTCGCCGTAGTTTGCGATGGCCACCGTGCCGCCCTTCGCGTCCACGGCGAGATGGCACGCCCCTTTGCCGCCGGTGGATGCCTCGCCGAGCAGTTTCAACGAATGGTCGCTGCCGATGGCGAACGCTGCGACCGAACTGGTGCCGTTAGGAAACGGGCTTGCGGGCTGCCCGACGGCATAAAGGATCGGCAGCGTCGGGTGGAGCGCCAGGAAGCCGGGATTCTGATATTCCGCCGCGAGCACCGGCTCCGTGAGCTTGCCCGTGGCTGAATCGAAATCCGCGAGATAGATTCCCTTGTCCTTGCTGCCGGTGCCGATGAAAACAGGAGCGGCGTGCAGGGTGATAGTTAGAAGAAGGAGCGGCGAGAGTATTTTTGAGACCATAGCGCGTGAATGTAGTGAAGTCCCGACAACTTTCAAACGTCGAATCCGAACATCCGCTTCGCATTGCCGAAACAGACCGCGCGGACCAGATCCGAGAGAGCCTCGAAATCGTCCGGCAGTTCGCCGCGATCCGCCTCGCTGCCGAGGAGGTTGCAGAAGATCCGGCGGAAATACTCGTGGCGAGGGAAGGACAGGAACGAACGCGAGTCGGTGAGCATTCCGACGAAACGCGAGAGCAGTCCGGTGGCGGACAGCGCGTCGAGCTGCAGTTCCATGCCGTTTTTCTGATCGAGGAACCACCAGCCGGAGCCGAACTGGATTTTTCCGGGAACGGTGCCGTCTTGGAAGACACCGGTCATGCAGGCGAAGAGGTAGTTGTCGCGCGGGTTGAGGTTGTAGAGCACCACCTTCGGCAGCGAGCCGGCGCTGGCGAGCGTGTCGAGGTAGTTGATGAGCGCCGCGCCCTGCACGGTATCGCCGATGGTGTCGTAACCGGTGTCCGGTCCGAGCTGTTTGGACATGCGGGCGTTGCAGTTTCTGAAAGCACCGAGGTGGAGCTGTTTGGTCCAGCCCTTCGCCGCATCGAGCTGGCCGAAGAACACCATCAGATAGAACGAGAATTTCTCCTTCTCCTCCGGTGTCGCCGCCTTGCCGGCGCGGGCCTTGTTGAAGATCATCGCCGCCTCCTCGTCGGTGCAGGGGAGCGCCGGGAGGCGGTCGAGGCCGTGGTCGGACAGGCGCGCGCCCGCCGCGTGGAAATCGTCATGGCGTTTTTGCAAGGCTCCTAGCAGGTCGGAGAGGTGGACGATGGTGGTGTCGGACGCGCCTTCGAGTTTTGTCAGCCACGGCAGCAGCAGGTCCGGGCGATCCACGTTGAGCGCCTTGTCCGGGCGGAATGTTGGGACTACCAGCGTCTTCAGATCGGACGTGGCGATGACGGCGTGATCGTCGAGCGCATCCGCCGGATCATCGGTGGTGCCGACCACGCGGACGTCGAATTTTTTCAACAACCCGTGGACGCAGAAATCCGCTTCGGCGAGTTTCGCATTCGTGCGTTCCCAGATCTCATCCGCCGTCTGCGGGCTGAGCATAAGGTCGATCCCGAAATAGCGCTGGAGCTCGATGTGCGTCCAGTGGTGGATCGGATTGCGCAGTGTGAAAGGCACGGTTTCGGCCCAGGCCTGGAATTTTTCGCGCGGCGTCGAGTCGCCGGTGATCAGGTCCTCGTCCACGCCGTTCGCCCGCATCAGCCGCCATTTGTAGTGGTCCCCGCCGAGCCAGATATCGGAAATGTTCGCCCAGCGGTGGTTCGTGGCGATCTCCCGGGGCGAGAGATGGCAGTGGTAGTCGATGATCGGCTGGTCCTTGGCCACCTCATGGAAAAGGCGGCGTGCGGTCGGGGAATGGAGCAGGAAATTTTCGTCGAGGTAGGCCATTGCCGCCCCATCACAGCGGGCAAGCCGCCGGCGGCCAAGAGATAAAACGGGTTACCTCAAAAATCTCCTGATGCGGGCGATCAGAACACGCTCCTCACCAAACCACCTTCCGCGCGGATGCATGAGCCGTTGATCACCGCCGCGCGGTCACTGC
>JANPHH010000533.1:0-4216 GCA_031424375.1 Chthoniobacter sp.
CCTCCGCGCGCGCCAGCACGGCCGCCCCGAGCAGCAGCTTGAACGTGCTGCAGAGGGCAAACCGCTCCTCCGCCCGGTGGCCGATCTGCCGCCCGCTGGCGGTATCGATCGCCGCCACGCCGAGCCGTCCGCCATGCCTGACCTCCAGCGCGGCGAAATCCCCGGCGACCTCCGCGCGGAGGGGAGACACGGACACCGCGATCAGGGCAAGAAGAGCGCGAACGAACATCCCCGGTCTTCGCCCGAACCGGACGAATTTGCAAAACCGGACTCCTCTCCGGGGGGCTCCGTTTGGCGGAGATGGCGGTTGGTGAACGCTGCTGACCCGCCCGCGTCTCTGAGGCGCGGCTTCCCGGCTCGTGGGTGACGAGACAAACCTTACTTAGTCCACAAGAGTGCTTACCCTTGGAAGCGAACGTGGGGCTCGGATCGTTTTGAACTCGACAGTCGTTGGATGCCCGGTCATTTACCGCCGAATCATGGACGATGGCACCTTACTGCTAGGAGTAATGATTATCGTGCTGGGCGGACTCGGCATTCTCGCGGTGAAGGCCTTCCGACACGAGCGCCAGAGACTGGCGGACGAACGGCTCACCCGTTATCAGTTTCCCTGCCCTGCGTGCAAGAGCCTCCTCGGCGCCTTGCCTCGCGAGAGCAAATTCCTGGGAGAGTGCCCTTATTGCCGGGCCGAGATGGAGGTCCCGGCCGCGCCCGGCGGTTTCCCAAACTCCGCCGCGCCTTCTCCGCTCAAGCTCCGTAGAAAGCCCACCCGCTACGATCTGCCGATCGCGATTGCCGCCTGGGTCGTGCTCTGCTGGATGACGATCAATGAGCTGAACAAGGTGGAGTTTGGCCATGAGAAAGCAACGGTCTGGGCTCCGATCGCAGGGCTCTACAATCTATTCGGTTACTGGCCGGCGGCCTTGCTCCTGCCCCTCGGACCTTTCGTCTTGATCGGTTGGGTGATGATAACGGGCGTGAAGCGAAAGTAAGGTTCTCCGCTCGCGGTGAACCGCTCCACTCGGGAGCGAGCGAGGTCGGTGAAGGGATCGTCCTCCTGGGCCGCGCGCGAGGCGTCAGCTCGGGGTCGGGTTGTAGGGGCCGACGTAGAGGCTGACGTTCTCGCAATACAGTTCCACCTTCACGACGCGGCTGCTGGCGGTCTTCAGGGCGTCGCCTTCCAGTCCGCACCCATAGATGCCGAGCCCACTCAGGAGGAGCGTGAAAAAGACGGTCTTACGATCCGGCGCGAGGAACTCCAGCGTGGCGATGCGCTCGCCACCGCTGTTCTGCACGATGAATTCGCGAGCCCAGGCGCGGAAGGGCTCGGCAAATTCCTCCGGGCAGTAGAAGACGAGGTCGGAGACATCGAGCGGGCTGGCCGTGATGGATTGGGGTCCGTCCGGGTAGGTGAAGGATTGTTTGATGGTGATCGATTCGATCTTATTGACGCGAGCGGTGGCGGAGGGGAGGCCGTCGATGTTCAGGCGGAAATTTGAGCTGAACCAAGCCTTCTGCTTCGCGCGGCTGGGGGGCGCCAGCGAGCTGGCGGGCTCCCGCGGGGTCAGGCCCCCGGGCTCGATGGTGACGGCGAGCTCGGCGGCAACTCGGCTGCGGGCATCGAGCGCCGGGAAGGCGACTTCGGTGATCCGGCCAGCGGTGAACCGGATCTGGTTGCGGGGCTTGCCGCGGCCATCGACGGCGACGATGCTGCCGTTCTTCGGCTGAGGGTTTCCATCCAGCATGCTCTGGATCCACGCGTAGATTCCGGGGGATTGATTGGCCCCGAGCGAGATCGCGATCTCTTCGTAGGCAATCGTGTCGAGGTGCTTTCCCACCCGATTGTTGACCGGCGCTTCTTGCACCACGACCCCGCGAATTTCGCCGCCATCCGCGCTGGGGATTTCCTCCGGCGCAGCGCCGTCGATACTGAACGCCGATCGGTACGCGGCCGCATAGTCGTCCGACGCCACGGCGGCCTCTGCGGCTCGGGGGGAGGAGATCATCGTCCCGGCGGCGACGGCCCCTACTGTCTTAAAGAAATCACGTCGATCGTTTCCCATAAGATGGATCTGGATGCGCCCGGAAAATGACTGCGCCAAGCTTACAAGATGAGTATCACCATGTGCCGGGATGTCACGGCTTTCCTCGGGCTTTTGAGTGGGGCTGATGCGCGCTGCGGATCCGCAGCTTTTACGACGCAGAACTTCATCTCGTTCCCAAAGTTAGCGTAGCGCTTTGGGCACGTCGGTCCCGGCGAGACTCTGTCTCCCTAGCGAGCGACGACTCGATCGCGCTTCCCGTGCTCACCCGCCCGCCACCGAAACAGAGTTTCGCCTCAAGGGGCCATTCCCAAAGCGCTTCGCTAACTTTGGGAACGAGCGGAACGGATGAACAGCGGGACCTATTCTTCCGGCGCCGAGAGCGGTGGCGGATTTCCGGCGGAAAAGGACGAACGGTAATTACCTTTCCTCCGCTGCCGAGAGAAACGCGGCGTTTCCGACGGAAAAGGACGAACGGTAATTACCTTTCCTCCGTTGCCGAGAGAAACGCGGCGTTTCCGGCGGAAAAGGACGAGTGGTAATTACCTTTCCTCCGTTGCCGAGAGAAACGCGGCGTTTCCGACGGAAAAGGACGAGCGGTAATTACCTTTCCTCCGTTGCCGAGAGAAACGCGGCGGATTTCCGACGAAAATAGTCGAGCGGTAACAACCTTTCCTCCGGAGTTTCGCGAGGCGGGCGGGTTCCGCCTCACTCTGCGGCGAAATCAAGGAAGTGCCTCGAGGTCTGGCTCCAGCGCCACCGGTGGCATGGCGGCGATGCGGAAATCTTCGTCGAGGATCGTATCCAACTCGCTGAGTCCCCGCGCCAGTTCTTCCCGTTCGCGGATCAGCTCGGGATGGAGGGTGGAATCGAAAGGTTCAGCGAGGGCGGTCTCGCATCGTCGGGAAAGCGGCCCGCGGCGCAGCGAGCCGTCCGCCTTTCTCGAAAGCTGATCGAGCCGCGACGCGCGTCGCTGGACGTCGCCGATCTTCTCCAGCGCGGCGGCTTCGGTGATCTCGCCCTTCATCACTCGCTGGAGCTGCCGACACTCGAACAGGCGACAGCGCCCGGGCCGCTGCGCATAGATGGAACACTGCGCCTCCCGCCAGGCGGCACATGGCTGGAGGAGGTAATCCTGCCCCTTTTTGCGCTTCAGCTTCAACCCGAGCGCGACCAATGCCTGCGCTGAATCCCCGGGCTGCAGCCGCACTTGGTGAAAGATCACGCCATTGCAACAAAGCCCGCAAGCCTGGCAAAGACGGGACGCCGCAGAGGAGGTGGAGCAGGCAGACATGGAGGAAACCGAAGCTACCGAAATCGTCCGCCCATTCAAAGACGCACGTCGAGGTGGCGCGGCGCGGGTGACGAGACGCGCAGGGCGGGCTTGCTCGTGACCCAGTTCATGGCCCCGCGCTTTCCTCGTGTCGCGTCTGGGAAGGGGCTTGTCTTGTTTCCGGATTGGCGGATTCTTCGCCGACCCGCGGGAGCTGGCACTGCCACTTTCACACTCCGGTTTTGCCGCCGATCGGGCGCGACTGGGGGCTGCCGGGCTTTGCCGCACTCCGCTCTTCACGCCTCACCTTTATGCTGCCCAAGAATCAGTTCTGCCTCGTCGAAGTCCTCGAAGCCCGCATCGCTCCCGCCTTCACCTCCGGCACGGTGAATCTCGCCGGTCTCGCCGGTGCCAATGGCTCGACGTTGCTGGGGGCGAATGCGGGCAATCTTTCCGGGTCGGCGGTGAGTGCAGCGGGGGATGTGAATGGGGATGGGTTCGGTGATTTCATCGTCGGGGAAGAAGGCTTCGATTTCGGCCGGGGAGCGGCGGCGGTGATCTTCGGTACGGCGATGGGCTTTCCCGCGGGCGTGACGCTCGACTCCAGCTTCCTCGATGGAACAAAGGGCTTCCGCATCACCGGCGGCGGGAGCGGCGACCGGCTCGGCGGAGCGGTGGGCGCGGCGGGGGATGTGAATGGCGATGGCTTGGATGATGTGATCGTGGGGGCGCGCTTCGCCGGCGGGCCCGGCGCGGCCTACGTGATCTTCGGGACGGCAGACGGGTTCGGCGCGCAGGTCGCGGTCTCGACTCTCGATGGCGTCTCGGGGTTTAAGATCAGCGGAGCGACCGCGGGCGACCGGGCGGGCATCTCGGTGAGTGGTGCGGGAGACGTGAATCG
>JANPHH010000534.1:0-19657 GCA_031424375.1 Chthoniobacter sp.
GGCGCCCCCCTTTGGGTTTTTTTGGGCGCGGTTTATTTTCCCCCGTTAAATCCGCTAAGGGCCGGTATTGTGAGCCGTTCATCTCACCCTTTTGTTTTTTCCGGGACTTTTGTTTTTTTGCCCGGGCCACCCACAATTTAGTCAGCGGTTCCCAAGGAGGGCGTCAAAGAAGTCGGAATGAGGGGTAAGGTGTAGAGCGTTTCTGTGAAACGCCGGGTCGCTCTTCAGGTTCAGGATGCCCGGCCGGCGTCTGACACCGCCGCCCTCCAAGCTCGCCGCCAGACCTTCTTAACGCACTCTATCCGCGCGGTGGCACCTGCGGCACTTTTTCGAAGCGCGCCGGGTCGTAGCCCTGCTCGCGCAGCCGTTCGAGGATCGCGCGGTAGGTGGAATCCGGCAGCGTCTTCTCGCGGGCCATGATCCACCCGTAGTTGCGCGAGGGATGGCCGATGACCGTCCAGCGATATTCCGGGTCGAGGTCGATCACGAGATAGTCCGCTTTGATCAGCCCGCCGAGGAACGCGACCTTCCACTGCGCATTCGTCTTCGGGTCGAGGACGCGCGCCTGGGCTTTGAACGTTTTCTGCGGCGCGGCGAAGGTCTTCTTGCGGAAGGTGAACCAATTCTCGATCACGCCGTCGGGGCGCAGCGCGTAGCTTTCGATCGAGTCCACGCAGCCTTTTTCGGCAAAGTAGGGAATGTTCGCGATGACCCGCCAATCGCCCATGAAGCGCGGCAGATCGACGTGGCGGACGGTGCGGAGAGGAGCGGCGGAGGTTTTCACGGCGGCGGTGGAGCGTTGAGCAGCGGGTTGGGTTTTCGTTGCGCACGCTCCGAGCGCGGCCGCGATGGCGACCAGCGCGACGAGTCGGGTGAATTGACGGGCGAGAGAGTGGTGAAGCATGCGTTGGTATTCGTGGGTTACGGCTGGTTGGGATGCATCCACCAACGGTTGAGGCGTCGGGAAGCGGCAGAACGTAGGCGGGATTTGCAATCCGGCACCAGACGGTGAGGACGGTTTCAGCGTTCGGAAAGCGTGCGAAGACGGATTGAAACTCACAGTCATCTCATAGACTGCGGATCGAGATCACCCCGGCGCGGAGCGGCCCATCGAAAACACTGTCATCCTGAGCGAGCGCCGCGTGGCTGAGGCGGCGGGTGGAGAAGCGGTGGGAGGGCGTGTGGGCGGCGCGCAGTCGAAGGACCTCACGCTTCTCTGTGCGGCGGGGAGGATGGAAAAAAGTGAGAGGTCCATCGACCGCGCTACGCCCGCGTTACCGCCTCTGCTCCGCTCAGGATGACAGTGTTTTCAAGGGCGCGCTTCGAAGACGGATTGAAAATCCATCCTACATTCTTCGCGTCCCCTTTCATTGCGTCGGCCCTGCAAACGAGTCGTTTAGAGCTGCCCTTTGCGTTCAAAGGCGGAAGACCCGCTTGGCATTTCCGTAGAGAATCTTCCGCTCGATCGCCTTGCTCGGCGCGAGCCGCCGGATTGCAGCAAGGATCTGCGTGCCGGTGCATTCCTTGCCCTCGCCGAGCGGATCGGGGCAGTCGCTGCCGAACATCAGCTTGTCCTGATGCCGTTCGAGGAAGCCGCGCGTGTGCTCTTCATCGCGGGTGAGCGAGCCGAGGCCGGAACCGGCGGAGAGATCGCCGAACATATTCGGATGGTCGCGCAGCAGCCGGTCGGTGATGCCTCCAGGGGTCACCGGTCCTTTCGGGTAAAGGACGGCCTGATCCGCGTGGTTGGCGTCGATGTTCGCCCAGAAGGTTTGCGCGTGGCCGATGAAGTTCACCTTCGGAAATTTTTCCAGCACAGTGTGAAAGCGCTCGATGCCGAGATTGTAGGTGCCGTGCTGAAAGTGGAGCAGCACGGGCACGCCGTATTTTTCCGCGAGCCGGTAGAGCCGCTCGCTCTCCGGCGAGTCGCAGGCCACGCCGAATTTCTGTTCGCCGATAACCTTCGCGCCGAGTTGCAGCGCGCGTTCCACCTCGGTCGGCGCGGTGTCGAGGTCGGTGACTTCATTGGCGCCGAAGACGAACCCCGGATGAGCCTGCGCGAATTTCATGACGGACTCGTTGCCACCGCAGCGCGCGGCGAGCCCGTTGGATTTTCCCTCGTGGGTGGAGGGCCGCGTCACGACCGAACCGGCGGGCAGCAGCACCGTGGTGGTCACGCCCATTTTGAGTTGATGCGCGACGAGATCGTCGTCGTGGCGGGCGAGGTAGTTCGTGTGTTGATGGATGTCGATGACCGGCTCGACATCCTCGGCGCGAAGCGGCAGCGCGAGCGCGGCGAAGCCGGTGGTGAGCAGGAAGTGGCGGCGCGAGACGCGGGGGGAGGCGTGCATGCGACAGGTCTGCCAAAGTGCGCGCACAATTGGAAGTGCGCCAAGACTCGGCGGCGATCACGATTCACCCTGCATGCGCCAGTTTCCCCTCGCCCTCCTCCTGCTCCTGCGCCCGCTGCTTGCCGCGGATGTGCCCGCCGTCGATGCCCGTGAGCTGCCGCGCTTCCCCGCCGTCGAGCCGCGCGATGCACCCGCCACTTTGCAGCTCAAGGCCGGCTTCCGCGCGGAACTCATCGCCAGCGAGCCGCTCGTCACCAGTCCGATCGCCGTCTCCTTCGATGAAAATGGCCGCCTCTTCGTGTTGGAGATGCGCGACTACTCGGAGCAGCGCGACGAGCGGCCGCACCTCGGCCGCGTGCGCCTCCTCACCTCGACAAAGGGCGATGGCCGCTACGACCACGCGGAAATTTTCGCCGACGATCTGCCGTGGCCGACCGGCCTGATTTGGGCGAATGGGGAGCTCTTCGTGGTCGCGTCGCCGGACATCTGGCGGCTGCGCGACACGGATGGCGACGGCCGCGCGGATCAGCGCGAAGTCGTCTTCACCGGCTTCAACACAGGCAACCCGAAGCTCAACGTGCAGGCGCTGCCGAACTGCTTCGCGTGGGGCCCTGATCACCGCATCCATTTGCAAAGCAGCAGCGGCGACCGCGGAATGATCCGCTCGCCGCTCCGGGCCGACCTCGCACCGCAGGAACTGGCCGCGCGCGATTTTTGGTTCGATCCGCGCACGCTGGAGTTTGGTTTCGAGGCGGGCGGCGGGCAGTTCGGGATGAGCTACGACAACGCGGGCCGGCGCTTCGTCTGCAACAACAGCGATCACCTGCGGACTTATCTCTTCGACACGCGATACGCGGCGCGGAATCCCGTGTGTCCGTTGCCATCGCCGCTGGCCAGCGTCGCGGCGGATGGTCCGGCAGCGGAGGTTTTCCGCATCAGCCCCGATGAGCCGTGGCGGGTGGTGCGTACGCGCTGGCGGGTGAGTGGCAAGGTGCCCGGCGCGGTGGAAGGCGGCGGGCGCGTGTCGGGCTACTTCACCGGCGCGACGGGCACGACGGTCTATCGCGGCGATGCGCTCGGCACCGAGTTTGTCGGGAATACTTTCACCGGCGACGCGGGTGGCAATCTCGTGCATCGAAAAATTATCCGCGCCGACGGCGTGAGTGTGATCGGCGAACGTCCGGCGGACGAACGCAAGGCGGAGTTCCTCGCCTCGCGCGACACGTGGTTTCGCCCGGTGAATTTCGCGAATGCGCCGGACGGCGCGCTGTGGGTCATCGACATGTATCGCGAGGTGATCGAGCACCCGTGGAGCCTGCCCGAGCCGATCAAAAAACACCTCGACCTGACCAGCGGACGCGACCGCGGCCGGCTGTGGCGCATTGCACCGGAGGGCTTTCAGCCGCGCCCGCGCCCGCAACTCGGGCGCGCGAGTCTCGAGGAACTCGTCGCCACGCTCGCGCACCCGAACGGCTGGCATCGCGACACCGCCGACCGCTTGCTCTGGGAGCGCCGCGACCCCGCGGCCGCGCCACTGCTGGAAAAGCTGCTCGCGGAAACCAAATCCCCGCTCGGCCGCTTGCATGCCCTGCGCGCGCTGGAGGGACTTGATGCGCTCACCGACGCGGTCGTCTCCGCGGGTCTCGGTGATGCCGACGAAGTGGTGCGCGAGTTCGCCGTGCGCCTCGCCGAAAAGCGCACTACGGACGGTCGTCTGCCGGATGCGCTCTGGCCGCGACTAGTCGCACTAACGGCCGATCCCGCGCCGCGCGTGCGTCTCCAACTCGCGTTCACGCTCGGCGGTTCCACGAACGATGGCGCCGTGCCCGCACTCGCTGCACTCGCTCGGAACGACGCCAGTGATCGCTGGATCTCCGCCGCCATCCTCACTCTCGCGCCGGCGCGGATGGCCCCGCTCGCAAGCCTGCTGCTCGATGATGCGGCATTTGCCGCTTCGCCGAGCGGAGAGGCTTTCCTCATCCCGCTCGTCACGGGCATCGGCACCCGACACGACCGCGCGGAAGTGGACGCACTGGTCGCGCGTTTTACCGCGGAGAAGCGCAGCGACGCGCTGATCCTCGCGCTCGGTGAAGGGCTGCACCGCGCCGGGTTGGACCTCGCCAGCTTCGACAAGGCGGGGCAACTCGCCTCGCGCTACACCGCTGCCCGCGATGCGCTCGCGCGCCGGGTCGCCGAGGAACGTGCCGCCGTCGCGCGGGCTCGACCACCCGCGCCCGCACCGAATGGTGAAACCCGCGAGCAGGTCATCACGCGACTCGCACCCGCGCTGCAACTCACCGGCGACACCGCGCGGGGGCACGAGATATTTCAGCAGCGCTGCACGATCTGTCATCGGCTGCGCGGCGAGGGCAGCTCATTCGGCCCCGACCTCGAAAGCGTCGTGACCGGCGGGAAGGAGAAAGTGCTGACGCACATCGTCGATCCAAACCGCGAACTCGCGCCGCAATTTGCCGCCTACACGCTGGAACTCAACGACGGCACGGCGCTGGCCGGGGTGCTGGCTGGGGAAACGCCCGAAGCGATCACCCTGCGCGAACCGCTCGGTCGCGAGACGACATTCGCCCGCAGTCGCATCACCCGCGCGCAAACAACCGGCAAGTCTCCGATGCCCGAAGGACTCGAAGCGGGGCTTTCGAACGCCGACGTGGCGTCATTGCTGGATTTCCTCATCGCAGGATTGCAGCCGAAGTGACTGCAACGCCATCGATGCCGAAGGCGAACTCACGAGGGTCGCACCCAGCCCCCTGAGATTCAGGGGGAGTGCTCACGAGAGGACTTGAACCTCCACGGGTTGCCCCATACGGTCCTGAGCCGTACGCGTCTGCCATTCCGCCACGTGAGCTTTGGAAATCCGGGGTCACCTCGCGGTGCCGGGACGCGAAAGGTACGTCGCCCCCTGAGATTGGCAAAGAGAAAATTCCGTCCGTCGCCTCAACTGATGCGCATGGGCATCAGGACGTAGAGGAAGGGGCTCTGGATCTTGATCACGCCGGGGCTCATCTCGTCGATGAGGTCGAGGTAGACTTCGTCGTTGGTGAGATTGCGCAGCGGCGCCTGGAGAAATTCGGGGTTGAAGGCGATCGAGAATTCGCGGCCCTTGTAGACCACCGGGAGCGATTCTTTCGCTTCGCCGATGTCCGGGGTATTCGCGGCGATCTCGATATTGTTTTTGGTGAAGACGAGCTTCACGGAATTCGATTTTTCGCTGGAGAGCAGCGACACGCGATGGACGGCGTTGAGGAACTGCTCGCGCTCGAGGGTGATGCGCTCTTTCGCTTCGCCGGGGATGACCTGGCGGTAGTTCGGATAGTTTCCCTCGATCAGCTTCGAGACGAGCAACGTGCCGCCGACTTCGAAAGCGACCTGATTTTCGGCGATGTTCAGCTTCACGTCCCCGTCATCGCCGAGCAGACGGACGAGTTCGGTGACGGCTTTGGTCGGCACGATGACTTCGGCTTCCTGGCTGCGGGGAAACTCAAGTTCGAGGTCGACCATCGCGAGGCGGCGACCGTCGGTGGCGACGAGGGTGAGCTTGTTTTCCTTGAAGGAGAAGAGGATGCCATTGAGGACGTAGCGCGTTTCGTCGGTGGAGATCGCGTAGCTCGTTTTCCGCAGCGCATCGCGGAGGAATTGCTGACCGAGGGTGAAGCTCTTCGCCTCCTCGAATTTCGGCAGCGGCGGAAATTCATCTTCGGGCAGACCGAGGATTTTGAAGAAGCTCTGTCCGCAGCGGATGGAAGCGACGTTCTTCGCGTCGACTTCGATGACCACCTCCGCGGCGGGAAGTTCGCGCACGATGTTCACGAGGCGCCGCGCGGGCAATGTGGTGGCGCCTTCGCGCTCGACGGTCGCTTCGATCGAGCCACTCACTCCCACGTCGAGATCGGTCGTCGTCATGCGCACCTCCCCATTCGCGGCTTGCAGCAGGACGTTGGAGAGAATCGGCAGGGTGGTGCGCGTGCTGACCACGTTTTGCACAGTCTGCAGGCCAGCCAGGAGCTTCTCTTTGCTAACGGAAAATTTCATACGGGAAGGAAGTCGAGATTAGATGAATGATTGCCACAGGGGGTGCAACCATTTTCCCGTGAGCGGTCTCGCGGAGGGTGATCGCTCTCGCGAGCAAGGAGCCGCCCCACAGTTGCCGCGGGAAGTCCCTCACGACGCGGAGCGCCCCCGGCGATTTGCCGCCCGCGTGGCGTTTGTGCTGGAACCGAAAGCGCTTTTCCCGTCAACACATGCGTGCCTTTGAATTCCATCTGGTGAACGCAACGATCAACACGGAGAACACGGAGAAATCTGCGCGCGGAAGGTCGGCGTCGCGGGTGGTGTGGATCGATGCCGCGCGCGGGGTGGCCGCGATCGGCGTGATGCTTCACCACTATCTCGCCATGGCGGTGGCGCGGGAGCCGGACTTTATGATCAGGTATTTCGGCGCCGCGTTGAGCGACTTCTACAAACACAACGTGGACTTCGGAGTGTTTGGCGTGGCGCTTTTCTTTTTGATCAGCGGATACATCGTGCCCGCGTCGGCCATGGGATCTTCGCCGCAGCCCGTGGCGCGATTCTGGACGGGGCGGATTTTTCGGTTGTTCCCCGCCTATTGGGTCTCGGCGGTGCTCGCCCTGGTGATCCTGGGCGGGAAGCCGCTGGCCATCGCCGCTAATTTCACGATGCTTCAGCGTTTCCTCGGGCAACCGGATTTGCTCGGCTTGTATTGGACGCTGCAGGTCGAGTTGATCTTTTACGCTCTGGTGTCGATCCTCATCGCGCGGCGCCTGCTCGATCGGCCGGTCATCTGCATCGTGGGCGCGGCGGTTTTCCTGCTGATCAGCGTGGCCTTTGCGGCGATCAGATTTTATGCGGGCATCAAAAGTCCCCTGGCTCCGGTGCTCGGCCTGAGCTGGATGTTCGCGGGAAATTTCTGGTACTGGTTCGCGTCCCGAAAGGCTTTCTCCGCGCGGCAGGCCGTCGCGTTCTACGCGGTCTTTCTGCCCTGCGTGTACCTCATCTCGTTTCTCGGCTATCATCGCGACTGGGGCTACCTCGAGGAACCGGCGCGCTACATCGTGAGCTACACGGCTGCGCTTGCGGTCTTCCTCGTCTTTTCGAGGACGGTGCGGGGGGAGATGCGGACTTTGGTCTACCTCGGTGCGATCAGCTACTCGCTCTACCTTTTCCACGAGATCGTCATGTTCCTCCTGTGGGACCGGCTCGCCAGCCTCGGTGGCTGGAGCCAGATCGCGATCTGCAGCGTGGTCACGATCATGGTCGCAGCGATCACGTTCCGCTGGATCGAACAGCCGGGCATCGCGGCGGGGAAAGCGATCGTCAAACGGAATGGCTGGGCCAATCCGAAACCGGCCGCGGTTTCCGCCTGACCCCGGGAACGTGCCCGGCGGCGTCAGCGCGAGAGCTGCTGATCGAGGAACGAAACGACCTGCTTTGTCTTGTCATCCGTGCGGATGCGATCCTTCACGAGCCGGTGCGCGTGGAGCACGGTGCCGTGGTCGCGACCGCCGAAGGCTTCGCCGATTTCGCTGAGTGAAGACTTCGTCAGTTCGCGGGAGAGATACATCGCGATCTGGCGCGGGAAGGCAATGTTCGCCGGGCGGCGTTTGCTCGTCATGTCGGCAAGGCGCACGTCGTAATACTCGGCCACGCGATCCTTGATCTGATCGATGGTGATCGCGCGACGGGCTTCTTCCTGGAGCAGATCTTTGAGCAGGTGCTCGACCTTCTCGATGCTCGGGAGGATGCCTTCATTGAGCGAAGCGTAGGAGCCGACGCGCATCAGCGCGCCTTCGAGCCGGCGCACGTTGGTGCGAATGCGATTGGCGAGAAACTGGAGGATCTCGTTACTCAGGCGCACGTCCATGCTCGCAGCTTTCTTGCGGAGAATGGCGACGCGGGTTTCGACGTCGGGCGGTTGCAGTTCGGCGGTGAGGCCCCACTCGAAGCGCGAGACGAGCCGCGTCTCGAGGTTGGCGATTTCATTCGGCGGGCGGTCGCTGCTCAGGACGATTTGTTTGTGGCCGTCGAAAAGCGTGTTGAAGGTGTGAAAGAATTCCTCCTGCGTGCGGCCCTTGTCGGCGAGGAACTGAATGTCGTCGATCAGCAGCACGTCGGCCTGCCGGAAGCGTTTGCGGAACTTGATCAGCGTGCTGTTCTGAATCGCGTCGATGAAGTCATTGGTGAACGACTCGCTGGTGATGTAGACGACTTTCGAGGTGCGCTTTTTCCCCAGCGCAGCCTGACCGATCGCCTGCATGAGGTGCGTCTTGCCGAGACCGACGCCGCCGTAGATGAAAAGCGGATTGTAGGTCTTGCCCGGCGCGTTGCTCACCGCGAGGCAGGCGGCGGCGGCGTATTCGTTGTTCGTTCCGACGACGAATGAATCAAAGGTGTTCCGCGGGTTCATCCCCGTGTTCGCTGCGGGCGAAACCGGGGCCGGCGCGGTCGCTGACGGTTTATCGTGGAGCGGGTCTTCCTCCCCATCCGCATCGTCGGCGCTCTGGGACACGGGAGCGGTTCTTGGGGGCGCCCCGTCGCGATCGGCGAGGGCAAAGCGGATTTCGTGTTCGGTCCCAAGTTCCATCAGCACCGCAGTGCGGAGCATGCCGAGGTAGTTACTTTCGATCCAGAGTTGGTAGATGTTGTTTGGCACCTCCAGGGTGAGGGTTTCCCGCTCGAGTTCCACAAGTCGAATGTCGCGAAACCACCGGTTAAAAGTGTCCGCGCTGACCTCTGCTTTCATCGCTTTCGCGATGCTGTTCCACGTAGCGGTCAAGCTCTCCGATTTTTCTGATTTATCCACAGTCATGCGAGGGGTGTTGCGAAGGGCGCGGCGATGCGGCCCGGTCAGCGGTAGGGGGCGGGGAAAAACGCGCCGCGCCCGAAGCGCAGCGTTTCGGGAAAAGCAGCGACCATCGCGGAAGCCTCTATTTTACAGGCTTCGCGGGCGGGGTAGTGTGGAACACTGATAATCGCAAGGCTACGGGGCGACTCTCCCGCGGACGCCAGTGGCGACGCGGTTTCGGAACCGAATAAGCTGAGTTCTGCGATGCTGTTCACAAGTTATTCACAGGGAGCTTTTCTCGCTTCCGCCGTGGGGGCGTGAGACTATTTTCCGGGTCAACTCCGGACAAGAAAATATGCCTCGCGGAGGCCTACTTTATTTTGCGCCGCGGGTGTCTTTTTCGTTGACCGTCCGGAAGCTAGAAACGGCGGGGCTTCGCGATGATTTCCCTCGGTCGGAGCGTCTGCCGAAAGCAGTCTCTGCATCAACCGCGGTGTCATCCTGAGCTTGCGAAGGATCTCCCAAGTTAGCAGAGAGATCCCTCGTTCCTCGGGATGACACTTTCGGGAAGAGGCCTTTCCGCAATTGCTCTACGCGTGGGAATCGGAGAACGCTTTGGCGTGCGAAATCCGTTCGGCGGGAGTGGGGAAACAGGCGGCCACGGAGAAGGTCACCAGCGTGCCGAGCGTGATCCGCCAGGGGAAGGAGAGGACGAACGCGGGCTGGGTGCCCGGTGCGCCGAAGAGCTTCACATGCACGCCACTCGCCCAGAGCACCGCGAGGATGCCCGCGAAGATCGCGATCACATTGCCCACATCGTTGCCACGCCGTTTGGTGAACAGACCGACGAGGAAGATGCCGAGCAGTGAGCCGAAGGTGAACCCGAGGATGCCGAGGACCAGCGGGATGATGCGCGCGGTGGGATGGTGCGCCATGTACCAGGCAGTGGCCACGCCCACGAGGATGATGAGGAGGGTAAAGAGCAGCGTGCTACCGCGGAGGACCCGCACGCGGCGCGTCTCGCTGAAGTCGCCGTCGCGCTCGATCCGCGGGAGCACGAAGTCGCGCGCGAAACTGGTCGCGAGCGCATTCAACGCGGTGCTGAGCGAACCCATGGCGGTGGCGAGGATGCCCGCGGTGACGAGGCCGCGCAGGCCGGGGGGCATGGTGTGGAGGATGAAGTAGGGAAACACTTCGCGTCCCTCTTCGGGCAGGCCTGGCGTGGGATTCGCGCCGTAGTAGACCGAAAGGAGCAGGCCGATGAGGATGAACGCGCTGACGACCGGGAGATCGACGAGACCCGACATGATCGTGGCGAAGGCGCTCTGCCGGCGGTTCTTCGCGGTGAGCATCCGCTGCACGGTGTCCTGATCGATGCCGTGCGTGGCCATGGTGACGAACGTGGAGCCGAGGATCGCGGCGTAGATCGTGTACTCGAGCGAGAACATCCGCAGAAACCAACCGCCGGTGGTTTCGCCCGCTTCCTTCGGCACAAAGTCGAAGAATGCCGGCTGCGCGATGTGCTGGCTGACTTCGCTCCAGCCGCCGGGGATTTTGCCGAGGAGAAAGGGAATGGTGAAAGCGAGCGAGGCGACGAGCACGCCGACCTGGATGAAGTCCGTCCAGATCACCGCGCGGATGCCGCCTATCGTGGTATAGAGCGCGGTGAGCAGACTCACGAAGGTGACCGCGCCGGCGTAGAGCGCGAACTTTTCATGAGGAGAGACCGGCGCGCCGCCGCGCAGCATCTCGACGAGGAGCACGACGATGATCGCCGAGACATAGAGCCGCGTGCCCATGGCGAGGACGCGGGTGACGAGGAAGGTGGCCGACGCGACCTTGCGGGTGACGACGCCGAAGCGAGTCTCGAGGAATTCATAGATCGAGATGACCCCGTGCCGGTAATAGATCGGGATGAAAATGACGCTGACAAAGATGCGCGCGAGGATGGTGCCGATCGCGAGTTGCGCGTAGGTCCAGTTGCGGTTGGCGAAGCCTTCGCCCGGCGCGCCGAGAAAGGTGGCGGCGCTGATTTCCGCCGCAAGGATGGAGGCGAGCACGGCCCACCACGGCGTCTGCCGGTCGCCGAGTGAAAAGCCCTCGACGCTGTCGCTCTTCGAACGCTGCGAGAGCCCCACGCCGATGATCGCGCCGAAGTAGGCGAGCAGCACCACCCCATCGAGAAAGAAGGAACCGTTCATGCGCGGGGGGTCTCGCCGGCGCCGGGTGGGAGGAGGGCTTTCATCATGATCTTGGAATTGCGCGCGCTGGATTCGTATTTCTTCCGCCGCTCGGCGGGGAGTTCTTCCGGGGTGACTTCGACGAAGCCGCCCTTTTGCTGGAAGAAGTTGAACGCCTGGGTGGAGAGGGCAAAGAGGTGCTTGAAGCCGCGCTCGGCCGCGAGTTGCTCGGTGAAGGACATGAGCTTGCGTCCGTAGCCCTGGCCTTCGTGGTTTTTGTTCACGTAGAGGCAGGCGAGTTCGGCTTTTTTTTCGTCCGGGTAGGCGTGGATGGCCACGCAGCCGAGCAGGTTGCGATCGATTTCGAGCACCCAGTAATCTTCGAGATGCGCGAGGATGTCAGCACGGGTGCGGCGGACGAGTTCTTCGCTGGCGACGGATTGGCGGATGAGCGCCATCACCGCTCGCACGTCTTTTTTGAAGATGCGCCGGATCTGCTGGTATTCGTTCGAGTAGATCATCGTGCCCACGCCTTCATGGCTGAAGACTTCGCTGAGCAGGGCGTCGTCGTGATTGCCATCGAGGAGGTGGACGCGCGCGACGCCCTGGCGGCAAGCGCGGGCAGCGTATTCGAGCTTCGAGACGAGGCGCGAGTCGATCAGCGCGCGCTTCTTTTTCAAAAGCTCCTCGGCTTCCGCGATCGAGAGCTGCCGGACCAGTTCGCCGCTCACCTGCAGGCCGGTGCTCGCGGAGAGAAAGAGGATCTTCATCGCCTGCATCGCCTCGGCCACTTCCACGGCGATGGCGTCGGAGTTCACGCGGAAGGTGCGGCCTTCGCCGTCGTAACCCATGGGTGGGATGACGGGGACGATGCCTTCATTCAGAAAGAGGTGGAGCGACTTCGTATCCACACGCTCGACGCGGCCGGTGTGGAGATAATCAACGCCGCCGAGGATGCCGGCGGGATGGGCGATGATCGCGTTCCCGCAGGCCGCGCGCAGGTCCACGTTCGTGAGCCCCTGCATCACCTCAGTGGTCACGGTGGTCGCGGCGTCGAGGCTCACTTTCAAAGTCACGTCGTCCGTGATCCCGGTGCCATCGGCCGTGGAGATCGCGATGCCGCGGGCGGCGGCGAGTTCGGCGATCTGGTGGCTGGCGCCGTGCACGAGGATGATCTTCACGCTGAGCGAGCGCAGCACTGCGAGGTCGAGCAGGATGTTGGCGAAGTTGGGCGAGGCGATGACTTCGCCGTCGACTGCGAGCACGAAAATCTTTTCCCGGAATCGGGGGACGTACTGCAGGATGCCGCGCAAGTCGGAGACTTTCATCTGGAGCGGTCTACAAATGACAATTCGCGCCGCGAGCAAAGCGCAAAAAGGTTTCGGCCCGCGCAGAAGCTCGACCGGCTGCGAAACATCGATATACCAGAAAGCGGCTTCCCCCATTCTGCCGATGAACCTCGAACCGAAACGCATCCTGCTCGCCGAAGACCACTATGTCTCGCGCCACCTGCTGGAGCGGAACCTCACCAACTGGGGCTTCGAGGTCCAGGGCGTGGGCGATGGGGAGGCGGCGCTGGTGATCCTCGAAGGCGAGAATCCGCCGGCGATCGTGCTCATCGACTGGCAGATGCCGAAGGTGGACGGCCTCGAGGTCTGTCGCCGCATCCGCGCGCGGGTGGGGCAGCCTTTCACCTATGTGCTGCTGCTAACGGCCAAGACGCACAAAGAGGGCATCGCGTCGGCACTGGAGGCGGGTGTGGATGAATATGTGGTCAAGCCTTTCGAGCCGGATGAACTGCGCTCGCGGCTGAAGGTGGCGCGCCGCGTCGTGGCGCTGGAGCGGAAGCTCGCGCTGCGGGAGAGTGAGTTGCAAAAGGCGCAGGCCGAATTGCGGGACGCGCGGGCCGATCTCCTGAAGGCGCAGGCCCCGTCGGCGAAGCGGCGCGGAAAGTAGCGGCGGCTCGGCAGGGGCGACGAAACTCCGACGGGCCGCAACTCCAAAAAGCCTGTCATCCCGAGCGGAGTGTAACGAAGCCGAGGGACCCCGGCCTCCGGAGGATCATGGATCCTACTGCAATCCGAGGTCCCTCGACTTCATTCTTGTCGCTCAGGCTCCCTTCATTCCGCTCGGGATGACAGGTTTTTGGGAATTCCCGCACACCCTCTGACCCGGAACGATCCAAGGTGCGAGAGCGCGAAGAACGTAGGGCGGATTTTCAATCCGCCTTTGCCCGCATTCCGCCGCCTCCCAGAGCCGTCCGGCAGCGCTGGCGGTGTTTTCCAGCGCATCGCTCCCGCTCAGAGTTCGCCCTCGAGCTGGTCGAGATAGCGGGAGACGGGGTCGTTGCGTTTCTTCAGTTGCTCCGCGATTTCGTCCGCGACCCGGAGGTAGCTGTCGAAGGTATTGCTGCGCGAACCCATCTGCGTGGCCTCGAACCAGTTCATATAATCCGCGATATCCGTCGCGCGATTCGTGACCAGTTGCTGGAGCCCGGCGGCGCGGGCGAGGCGCTTTTCGAGGCCGCGCGTTTTGCCGCGGGCGAGGAGGCCGAGGCATTCCTGATATTCGGCAAGGACCGGGCGAAGCAGCACATTGGCGCGGATGCTCAGGTCCACGAGCGCGGCCTGGCGGGCGGCGAGCGCGGATTTCGCGCCAGGGAGTTTCAGGTAGGTCGGGAAATCGGCGATGGCGTAGCGCTGCCGCGTCCCGTCTTTCTGCGTGAGTTCGAGGGTGAGGAGCCCGGTGATCTGGCGGGTCGTTTCGTCGGCGCCGAGGCCGAGCACTCGATCGGTGGCGGCGAAACGCGCGAGATTCAGCGTCCACCATTTTTGCAGTGCGGGTGCGCCGGCGAGCGCGGGAAACTCCTTCCCCAGCGCGGCGAGCGAGTCGTCACGGCTCTCCGGCCACGCGCGGACGAGACTGGCGAGCCGGTCGCGCCCGCCGGGTTGTTCGACGAGGAGCTGGACGAGGCACATCGCCAGCGACCGATCGACGGCGAGCGCGGTCGGTCCGAGTTCGTCGGGCTTTTGCGCGAGGAAGGAAGTGATCGGCGGCAGTTTGTTTGTCTCGATGAGCGTGCGGAAAAAGCGCGGCTCCACGCCGGTCTCCTTCCGCCGCAACAGCTCGACCGTCCCCTCCACCAGCCACCATGGCGGCTCGACATAGGTGCCATCGGCCGGCGCGCCCCGGCGGTACATGTATTCGAGCAGCACGGCGCGGATGAGGTGTTTCTGGAGATTGATGTCCGTGGGCTCGGTGCCGAGGTAGGCCATGATCTCGTATTTCAGACCCACCGGGCTCTGCACCATGCTCACCGTGACTGGCGAGCGGGTGCGCGCGACCGGCGAGTCCAGCCGCAGGGTGACCACGATCGGCCGCTTCCACGTGTCGCTTTCGCCGAGCAGCGCGATCACCTCCGCGCGGGTCTGTGCGGCGAAGCCTGCCACCTGGCGCCGCAGGCTGGCATTCTCGCAGTAGATTGTGAACTGCCCGGAATCCGTGCGCTGCCGCGGTTCCGCCGCCCCGCTGCTCGTCACCACCGCAAGCAGCGCGACCACGGGCAGCAGGGCGCGCAGGTTCATTTTGCCCCGACGGGTTTGGTGATCATGATGATCTGCCCGGCGCGCACATCGATGGCCTGCATCCGGTCCATCTGCCCGCGCTCGCGCTGAAGCGCGCCCCAGAGTTTCTGAAAGAGCACGTCGAGGTATTGCATCGCCGCGGGGTGAATCTGGAGCCGGCCCAGATTGCCGCCGAGCAGGAACGGACGCAGCTTGCCGTCGCCGATCATCAGCTTGTAATCGACCCCCGAAAAAACCGGGAAACCCATCAGCGACTGCTCGGCGCCGATGTGCACCACCCCAGGCTGGAAGAGCACATAAGCCCCCTGGAACTCCACCCCCGGAATGCCGCCGTCGCCAGAGGTCGAACGCTTCAGCGTTTGCTTCACCGCGCCCGTCGCCTCCGCCTCGGTCAGCACGATCGTGCGCGACACCGGCGATTGCGTCGCCTCCATCAACTCGGATTGCAGCAGCCGCTGCGGCAGATCCTTGCTCGGCACGGGCACGCCGTCGGGCTTTTGGGAGATGAGAAAGATCGCCGCGATGAGCGCCGCCCAGAAGATCACGTTGAAGAGGCTCTTCACGGCGTCCTTCGCCGAGTAGCCGCTGGGATTCGTCATCTTCTTGATCCGCCTCCGCGCCGCACCCACGGAGTCGCCCTTTTCCGGCTCCACCTTCGGCAGCAGGCTGCGATCGAGCTTGGCGCCACAGTTGTGGCAGTAGACGCGTTCCGGCTCATTGCCGAAGCCGCAAGATCCGCAAGTCAGTTGCTCAGCCATTTATTTCTTCTTGGGCGCGGCCTTTTTCTCGGTCGCGGCGGGTTTCGTTTCCGTCTTTTTCTCGGCCGGTTTGCTCTCGGAGCCGCCGGACTTTTCGCTGGCGGGGGAAGCCGCCGCCGTTTCGCTCTTCGCCCCGGCCTTGTAGCCCTCGCTGCGATAGTCGGTGATGTAGAAGCCGGACCCCTTGAAGATCAGTCCAGCGCCCGCGCCGATCGAGCGCTTCACCTTGCCTTTGCCCCACGTCTTCTGGCGGCATTGCTCCTTCGGGCACGTGGTCAGCGGCTGGTCCTTCATGGATTGGTAGAGCTCGAAGCCCTTCTTACATTTCGCGCATTCGTACTCGTAGGTCGGCATCGTGGGAAAAAAGAGGCCGACCATTTAGCAGAGCGCCCGCAGCGCGGCAAACGATACCTTCCCGCCGCCCGGCTGCGGAATCTTCCTCATCCTCTCCCTCTCAATCATCCTCCCATTCGCTCCGGGCAGAAGCGAGGATGAGGCCTCCCGCTGCGCCACCGAGGGAGAAGCCTTGACGCTCCCGCCGACCACCATTCTATTTCGCGCCTTTGCGCCGCCACCTACCGATGTCCAGACACTTTCGCCTCTTCGCCCTGCTCCTCCTCGCCGCCATCATCGCTGGCTGTGCCGGCCGCGATGCCCGCTTCCGCGATGACACGATCTACATTGGCGGCAGCCGGCGCGGCCCTGGCGGATTCCAACACCCCGGGCAAAAACGCGCCAACTTCGACAACGTCTCCTATTGGGATGGCGACGGCGTGAGCGGCTCACCCTCCGTGAAAATCAGCCTCAGCGAGCAGCGCGCCTATTTCTACAAAGGGGACCAGCTCGTCGGCGTCTCGATCATCTCCACCGGCCGCGAAGGCTTCGGCACGCCCACCGGGAGCTGGCGCTTGCAGCAAAAGGAACGCGACCACAAATCCTCGCTCTACGGCAACTACGTGGACGCCCAGGGCAACATCATCAAGAAAGACGTCGACACCTCGAAGGACAAGCGACCGCCCGGTGCCATCTACGACGGCGCGAGCATGCCTTACTTCATGCGCATCCACGGCGGCGTCGGCATGCACGAAGGCTTCCTGCCCGGCTACCCCGCATCGCACGGCTGCATTCGTATGCCGGAGTTCATGGCGGAGAAATTTTTTGCCAACGTCGAGGTCGGCACGCCTGTGTCGATCGTGCCGTAAACCGTGGCGCTGCCGGAGATCAGCGTCGGTGAGTTGAAAGCGCGCCTCGCCGCGGACAAACCACCGCGCCTCATCGACGTCCGCGAGGCCGATGAATGGGAACTCGCCCGTATCCCCGGTGCCGAGCTGCTCCCGCTCTCGCAATGGCCCGCCATCGTGCAGGCCCAGCTCACCGATCCCGCCGCGCCGCTCCTCATCCTCTGCCACCACGGAGGCCGCTCCGCCCGCACCACGGATTTCCTACTCCGCAGCGGCTACACCGACGTGACCAACGTCGCCGGTGGCATCGACGCCTGGTCGCTCGAGATCGACCCCGCCGTCCCGCGCTACTGACCGCCCTTCGTCCTTTTCTTCATCTTCATCATGATCATCCGCTTCCGGGCCAACCGGAGGGATGAAGACGAAGATGAAGAAAAAGACGAAGGGCGTTTTACTTTGCTGCTCGCTCGATCAGCAGCGCCACCGCCTCATCGCAGGCTTTCGCCGCTGCGGCCTCGCCGCAATTCGTCGCCGCCACGAACGCCGTCCCTTTCTCAGGCGCCACCCACATCACCGCGAAGAACATCGTGTTCGAACCATTGTGCATCAGCGCCTGCCCGCCCGCCCACGGCCGCTCTGTCACGAACCAGCCCATCGCATACTCGCCGCCTGCCACCGCCGTGTGCAGCTTCACGAAAGCCTCGCGCGGCAGCGTCGCCGTCCCCGCCGTGTGCCCGCGTCCGTGCCACGCCGCATAGCGCGCCAGCTCCTCGATCGTGCAGTGCACCGTCCCCGCCGGCCCGATCGCCACCGGATTATCCGCCTGCGGTCCCGGCGGCACCGGCACCAGCTTCCCGTCGTCCAGCCGATGCCCCCACGGCTGATCCACCTTTCCCAGCGAAGCCGGCGCCCCAAACCCCGCCTGCGTCATCCCCGTCGCTGCGAACACCGACTCCCGCAGCATCTTCTCCCACGGCTCGCCCATCACCCGTTCCAGCATCGTCCCGGCCAGGACGTAGTTTTGATTCGAGTAGATAAACTTCGTCCCCGGCGGCACCTCCGGACGGCGCAACAGCACCCCTTTCACAAACTCCACCCGCTGCTCCACCGGCGTCCCGCGCGCCCTCCACGCATTGCTCCAGACATTCGCCGGCGGCGCCGTCGGCAGACCGCTGCGCTGCGTCAGCAGTTGCTCCAGCGTCACCGCCGCCCACTGCGGATCGGCCGTATCGTGCAGCTCGGGAAACGTCGCGCCCACCGTGGTCGTCCACGCGACCTTCTTCTGCTCCACCAGCATCGCCGCCAGCGTCGCCGTCATCGACTTCGTGATCGACCCCACATGCCAGCGGTCATCCACCGTCACCCGCTCCGTCCCGCCCGCCTTCCGCATCCCCACCGCCGCACTCTCCGTCACCTTCACCCCCCGCACCGCCGCCGCCGCCAATGCCGGCAGCGCATGCTTCGCGCGCAGCGCCTCCAGTTCCGCCGCCAGCTCGGCGGCGGACACCAGGGAGGGGAAAAAGGTGAGCGCCACGGACGTCACCGCAGCCAGAGGCAGGTGTTTCATCGCGGCAATGAGCCCTCGCCAGCCCCGGCGGGCAAGTCATCTTCCCCGCCTCTGGTTTGACTTCCCCCGATCTCGGCCCGCGACCCACCCACGAATCCAAGTTTCACCGAACGGAGCCTACCCCGGTGCAACTCATTCACGCGTGGAACGGCAAGCCGACACCGGTGCCTGTTCAGACCGGGCCATTTATTCTGAGCCATCTGAAAAGAAGCAGATGTTCACGCCGCGCTGGGTCAACGCGCAGGGGAAGCGGTTTCATCGGCTCCGGTGACAACGATCTCAATGAGCCTGGAGGGAAAGGCCGCCTTCGTCCGCTCGGCGAAAGTGCCATCGAGCGCGTCCGCATTGAATTGGAAGCTGGCCGTCATACCCGCGCACTTCTTCCCCGCCGCCTGCTGCGCGTCGGATTCTTGTCAGGCAGCTTGCGAATGCGTGGATGACACGCGCTCGACACTCGTCACCAACAACACAGAAAGATAATGCATGCCCCCCTCGTGATCGAAGATCGCGATTTGCGGAACTTCGCTGGACGCTGCGAGAACGAAATCGGGATGATCGACGCGGTATTCTTTGCCGTCAGCCATGCGGATCACAAAGGGTTGAAATGGTGTCGCGTGGAGCAGCTCACGAATGCGTGCTTTCATGTGCGGAGCGGTAGCACGTACGCGAGCGCACGGCAAGTCAAGGAGCGCACAAGGAGCGGCGAACTCCAGTTCGCCGACGAACCCGCCGCGCCGGAAGCGCCCATCTTTTCGAGGTGGCGATTCGCGCGTTGTGGGGTTCGGCGAACTGGAGTTCGCCGCTTGCTCCTTGGGCTTGCACCGCTCATTTTTTCCCCGCGGACTGCTTCGCGTCGTATTCCTTCCAGAATTGCTCGGCACTTTTGATCTTGTCCATCGCGTCCTCTTGATCCCCCGTCGTTTCGTATGTGAGTCTCTGCAATTTCGGCAAGGCTCGCAGGAATGAAATGTCCTGGTCGGTCTTCGGAATCACCAGTCGCTCCAACTCGATGCACCCCGCCAACGGACTCAAGTCCTTCACGGAACACTGAACGTTAAGTCGCTTAAGGGGCAAGGTCCGCCAGGGCAATCGCGCCAAAATCGGCGCTGGATTATAGATATTATAAATGTACTCTTAATAGCGAGGTTGGCAGAAGCTTGGGATGCCCGACACCCACAGCCTGAGTCACTATTTCCGTCAACTCGAAGACCCGCGCATT
>JANPHH010000535.1:0-17762 GCA_031424375.1 Chthoniobacter sp.
TCAATGCGCGGGTCTTCGAGTTGACGGAAATAGTGACTCAGGCTGTGGGTGTCGGGCATCCCAAGCTTCTGCCAACCTCGCTATTAAGAGTACATTTATAATATCTATAATCCAGCGCCGATTTTGGCGCGATTGCCCTGATCCCTCAACCTACTTGAGAGATCCGTCGTTCCTCGGGATGACACTTCCGGCACTTTCGGCATTCGCGGTCAGAAGTGGAAGGTCAGCCCGGCGCGGATGCGGTAGTCGGCGGTGGTCTGGAATTTGGTGGCGTTCGAGATCACGGGCAGGTCGAGACCGAGATCGCCGCTCCATTTTCCCAAGGAAGCGGAGACGCGCGGGCCTACGCTCAGCATGGTGGTGCCGGTATCGAGCGCGTCTTCGCCGCGAAAGCGATCATAACCCTTGGTCTCGCCGGCGACGACGCACTGGAGTGCGACCGAGTCGGTGCCGCGCCGGTAGAGGTAGACGCCAGGGCCGCCGCTCCACAGGAGGTCATTGGCGAAGCGATAGGAGTAGTGGCCGCGGCCGCGGATGGCGTATTGCACTTCGGCTTGGAAGAAAATGGAGCGGTAGCGCACGAGTGCTTCCGCGCCGAGGATCGCGTCGTAGGAACCCGTGCCGAGCGCGAGGTCGTGGCCGTGAATGCCGCTCTCGGGCGCGCCTTCGATTTCTTCTTCCACGAACTCTTCCTTGATGCGGCTCGCGTCTCCGGTGGGGAATTTGATGCCCGCCAGCAGGTTCAGCGTCGCGCTGAAATCCGGCTCGCCAGAGCGCGTCGCAGGCATGGAAGACTTGCCGTCCTTGGAGAGGCTGCCGGCTTCATTGTGAAAGCCGCGATCGATGCGGAAGACGCGCACATTCGCAAGCAGGGAGACGTCGCCGAGACCGGATTCATCGCCGCGCTCGATGTCGAAGCCCGCAGGGCGCTGATACTCGCGGTGGATGTAGGGGATGTTGACCTGGAGGGAAAAGCGATTGTCCGCGAAGGCGGCGCCGATGAAGGCCTGCGTGATCGAGCTGTCGAGGTGCTGACCGGCGGGATCATCGACCTTGTCGCCGTTGAAGCGCGTGGTGCCGAAGTGAGTGAACTGCTCGGCGACGCCCGCGTAGAATCCGTAGATTTTGGCGTGGACGACTTCGAGGCTGGGTGTGTAGCAGCCGCAGAGATCGCAGGCGCGGGCGGCGGTGGTGAGGAGGAGAAGTGCAAGGATGGATTTTGAGAGAGACATGAAAAGGAGGTGAGAAAGCGGAATGGAAGTGCCGACGCGGAATCGCGGCGGGCGGGTTGGCGCGAACGCGGAACGCGTCGCGGCGGAGGTGGGGTGTTTCGCGCCGAGTGGCGCGGGGATCAGGCTCGCCGGGGCGGCGGGAGCGCGGGAACCAGCGAGCGCGCAGTGGGTGCGGCGTCAACCAGCGGGCTTACAGTTCCCGAAACGATCGGAGCGACAAAAGCGCGCGGCGTCTCGTGGAAGAAATCGATCTTCTTCAGCACCACGATTTGGCCGGACTTCTTCTCGTCGCGCGCACTCTTCTCGATGGAGTGACACATGCCGCACGGATACTTGCCGCTGAAGGTTTTCTCGACCGCCACCGCGAGGCTGGCGCCGCGGGAATAGTCGATGATCATCCCGCTCCACGCCACCGTCCGCAGCACCGCCCAGTGCCCGCCGACGGCGCAAAACAGCGCGACAATCAGCACGAGGCGACCGAGGCGGAGCAGGGCGGGAGGCATGGGCTTCTTTGTGTTGCGACTGTCGGTGCGAGGCAAGAGGGAAAGCACTCTGGGTGGGGGCGCGGGTTGGTTCGGTGGCGGCGGGAGACCGCGGATTACGCGGGCTACGCGGATTGATTTTAGAAAAATCCGCTTCAATCCGTGAAATCCGCGGTTTCCCATCCGCCCGAAAGGCTGCGAACGGAACTCAACAGCTTCAAGCGAAACCCGAAAACGCTTGTCGTCCCGAGCGGAGGGTAACGAAATCGAGGGACCTCAGCCGTTGGATGATCGCGCGATTCCCGGCCATTCGAGGTTCCTCGACATCATTTCGGTCGCGCAGGCTCCCTCCATTCCGCTCGGGATGACAGGCTTTCTAGGATTCCGTTCCGCCCGCTTACAGCCTTCCGCGGTCGTGTGTGCGGGTGAAGTCGAGCAGCGGCCCGATCGGGACGATCCGTGAGGGATTGATGTCGTCGTGGGTGAAGTAGTAGTGCCGCTTGATGTGGTCGAGATTCACGGTCTCGGCGATGCCGGGTTGCTGGTAGAGGTCGAGCAGATAGCCGTGCAAATTCCGGTAGTCCACGATGCGCCGCAGGTTGCACTTGAAGTGCCCGTGATACACGGCGTCGAAGCGCACCAGCGTGCAGAAGAGCCGCCAGTCTGCTTCGACGATGCGGTGGCCGAAAAGGTAGCGGCGCATTTCGAGCCGTGTCTCCAGATCATCCAGTGTGGCAAAGAGCGTGCGGCAGGCCTCTTCGTAGCTGCGTTGCGAGGTGGCGAAGCCGGCGCGGTAGACGCCGTTGTTTACCTCATCGTAGATCGTCTGCGCGAGTTTGGGGTGGGCTCGCTCGAGGTCGGCGGGGAAGAGGTCCACGTCATCCTTTGCCAGGCGACCGAAGGCGCGATTGAACATCCGGCAGATGTCGTCCTCGGAGTTGTTCACGACCCGGCGCAACTCGCGATCCCAGAGCACCGGCACGGTGACACGACCGTGAAAGTCCGGGTCGGAAAGCGCGTAGGCTTCGCTGAGATATTTGAAGCCCTCCACGGGGTCGGCGGAGTAACCGGGGCCGTCGCGGAAGGCCCAGCCGAGGTCGTCGCGAATCGGGTCGACGACGGTCATGCCGACCACGCTTTCGAGACCTTTCAGTTTGCGGACGATGACCGTGCGGCTGGCCCACGGGCAGGCGAGCGAGACGTAGAGATGGTAGCGGCCGGCGGCAGGCGGATGGGGAGTCGAGCCGTCGCTCGCAATCCACGCGCGGAAGGCGTCTTCCTGCCTCTCAAATTCGCCGGTGGGCGTTTGTTCTTCGGGAAACTGCGGCATCTCCCGAACCTGAGCCGCGGCAAGTGCGAACGCAACCGGGGACGGAATCCATTCGCACAAAAAAAAGCGCGGCGGTGCGGCCGCGCTTTTTTTTGCGAGGGCGACGCGGGCGCGGCTACGCGTCGAGCTTCGTCCAGGCGGCGTTGGCCTTCGAGGACTTCACCACGGCCTCGATGAAGGCCATGCCGCGGACGCCGTCTTCGATCTTCGGGAAGTCGAGGGCGGGGTCGTCCTTGGCGAGCTTCTTTTTCTCGACGCGGGCGCAGACTGCGCTGGCGAAGTTTTTGTAAATGTTCGCGAAGGCTTCGAGGTAGCCCTCGGGATGAGCGGGCGGGGTGCGACCGGCGGCGAGCGCGGCTTTGCCCAGGTAGCCATTCGCGGTGCGATAGACCTGCATCGGCTGGTCGAGCCACTTGAGGAGCAGCGTGTTCGGTTCGCGCTGGTGCCATTCGAGCCCGCCCTTTTCGCCGTAGACGCGGATGTTGAGATTGTTCTCCTCGCCCACGCTGATCTGCGAACTGTGGAGCACGCCTTTCGCGCCGCCCTTGAAGCGCAGGAGCACGTTGCCGTCGTCGTCGAGTTTGCGGCCCTTCACGAACGCGGTGAGGTCGGCGGCGAGTTCGCTGATCTGCAGGCCGGTGATGTATTCCGCGAGATTCTCCGCATGCGTGCCGATGTCACCGATGCAGCCCGCGGCGCCGCTGCGTTTGGGATCGGTGCGCCAGGCGGCCTGCTTTTGACCGGAAGCTTCGAGCTTGGTGGCGAGCCAGCCTTGCGGGTATTCCACCACGACTTTGCGGATCTTTCCGAGCTTGCCCGCGGCGACGAGATCGCGGGCTTCCTTGACCAACGGGTAGCCGGTGTAGTTGTGGGTGAGGCCGTAGAGCAGGCCGGTCTTTTTCACGATCGCTGCGAGCTGCTTCGCCTCGGCGAGATCGAAGGTGGCCGGCTTGTCGCTGAGGACATGGAAGCCGCCTTCGAGCGCGGCCTTGGCGGCGGGGAAGTGGACGTGGTTTGGCGTGACGATGGAGACGAAATCGATGCGCCGATCGGCGGGCAGCGCGGCTTCCTTTCGCACGAGCTCGTCGTAGCTGCCGTAGACGCGGGCGGGATCGAGGTAGAAATCCTCACCAGACGCTTTGGATTTCGCAGCGTCGGCGGAGAAGGCGCCGGCGACGAGTTCGATCTGGCCGTCGATGTTGGCGGCGATGCGGTGAACCGCGCCGATGAAGGCTCCGCGGCCGCCGCCGATCATGGCGTAACGAATCTTTCTGCTCATGAGATGATGATGGGAGATGGGTTTCGGTATGGAGGAAATGTCGGTGCGAATCCGCAGCCGGGTGGGCCGGAGATGTAGGTGCAAAGCGGCGCGGCGGGCAATGCAAAAACCGGGGGGCGCGAGCCGTGGGGTGTGATTAAAAGTGGTGCAGCGGAGTCTGTCGTCCCGGAGGGACAGCGGAAATTAGCCGGTGGCGTCAGCCACCGGATCGCGGAAAAAATGAATCCGCCCCGGCAGGGGCCTTGGAATTCAACCGCCGCGCCTGCTGCTCCACCGCCCCTCCGGGGCGGGTGCGCTAGGCGGGCGGTTCCGGTGGCTGACGCCACCGGCTAATTTCCATCGTCCCTCCGGGACACCGCGCGCATCACGCTTTGCACCACATTTAATCACACCCCGGGCCGCGCGGGTCAGCGGGCCTGGCCGCCGCGGGAAAGCGCGACGATCTGGGCGCGCATCTTTTTCAGCTCGGCCGAATCGTGGCCCTCGGCGTAGCGATCCAGCGCGGCGAGTGCGTCGGCATGGCGGTTCAGGCTCACGAGCGTATTGAGGTAGAGCGCGAATTCCCCATCGTCGCGGAGACCGCCGGCGAAGGCGGCGGCATAGCCCTTGATCGCGCCGGCGAAATCGCCCGACTGGAACTTGGCGGTGGCGCGCCGGGAGACGAGGATCTGGTTCCCGGGGAAACGACCGATGTATTCATCGAGGATGGCGACGGCGTCGGCCGGGCGTTTGAGTTGCAGACAGGCGTTCGAGTAGTTCAAGAGGGCGGCCAGGTTGGAATTTTCGAGATCGAAAGATTTTTTGAACCAGCCGAGCGCGGCGTCGAATTTTTCGACGTGATAGAGGCCCGTGCCGAGGTCGTTCCAGACTAGCGAATGGGTCCCGCGCTGACGCTCGCCGACGAGTGGTGGTACGGGCGCTTTTTCGTCGAACTTCACACAGTTCAAGGCGAGATCGAGGAACTCCGGCGACGCTTCCATGGCCTTGTTCATGTAGGCCGAGAGCAGGTAGGCGAAGCCGCGCCCGCGCACGACCCGCATCCGGTAGAGGAGCTTGAGATTTCCCTGCGTCGATTCGGCGGAGAAGGCGAGACCACGCAATGGGCCCTGCCGAACAGTGCGGAGGCCGATGAGCGAGTCGCGTGCAAAAGGGACGCCGATCCGTGTGGTCAACGCGCTGCTCAGGATATCGAGGTCCACGTCGTCGTCGCCGATCCAGACCGGGATGACGCAAAAGGCGGCGGAGCCGCGGGAATTGAGAATGCCGAATTCGGCAAAGGGCACCTCCTTCGCGAGGTTCGTCCACTCGCGGTTCCAGCCCGTTTTGGTTACGTCCACGCTGTAACCGAATTTTGGCGACGTGTAGCTCACGGCGAGTTTCTCGGGCCGGGCCTGGACGACGGGGTTCGGGTCGAGGAGGCGGAATCCCGCGGAGAGTTTTCGGGCTTCGAAGAGGATCGCGTCCTTCGCACTTTCCGCACCCCGGGTGTGGAGCTGGTAAAAGGTGCGCCCATCCTGGACGACGTAGTGGACTTGAAACTGACGGTCCTGCGGGGGGCCGAAGGCGGACTCGATCCGGACGCCGTGCAGTCCATTCTCCGGCTGTTTTTCGACGTTGATGAGTTCGACGTCCTGACTGCGCAGGATCTTGCTCTTGAGGGAGGAGACGGCGGTTTCAAACGGCGATTCGGACTCGGCCGGAAGGGGCTGCGTGGCGATGGTGGCAAACATTTGCGGGCTCTGCCGGCCAAACGCAGCACAGGCGGCCGGATCGAGCCGGTGGGCATCCGTCTTCGCCCACTGCGGCGGGGTGTTGATGACGAAGTTGCGCTCCTTGTCGATCAAGGTCTCACCTGCCGTGCCGCCGATGAATGCGCCGAAAATGGGATAGCCCGAGGAATGGGCGACGACCGCGGCGACGAGCCCGAGTGCAAGGACGACCGGGACGACAAGCACGGCCAGCGCCCGCCGCCGGCCGCGCAACCAGCGCATGCGGAATTTGGCGATCTCGCCGATGGCGATCACGCCGAAGAATTCCGCGATGACCAGCGAAAGGATGGCGACCGGACCGGCCACGTAAAATGGCTTGGAGACGAGATTCAGTTGCACGAGCACGGCCGCGATCAAAAGCGGGAGCGGCGCGATCAGCGCGTAGATCGCGGCGAGCGCCGCATTCCGGTTCGTCCCGAGCCGCTGGGCGGCGCGGACATTCAGGATGAGGCCCGTGACGATCACGAGGAAGAGGACTCCCTCGGCGGCAAAGGCGACTCCGTTCGCGCTGATGGCGGTTCCGATCGGAAGTGAAATCATAGGGGGGGCGGCGTTTCAGCGAAGATCAGGCTGCGAACGCCTTCAAGAATGCGCACTCGATGGCAAGCTGCTCCTGCACGCCGGAGCGGCTGAGGTTTTCCCGGAGCGACTCGAGCGCCGCGCTCTTGCGGAGGAGTTGGGGAGTGGTGAGCTGCCCGGCGAGGGATGCGGTGTCGGCGCCGTGCTGGGGAAAATCGAGGCCGGTCGCACCGAACTGCTGGCGGAGGATATCCGCCCACCACTGTTCGAGCGTCTCGACGAGCGCGGCCCGCTCCGCCTGATAGCGCGCCTCGACGAGCGCCTTGTAGTAATCCTCGCGGTCATCGAGCCACGCCCGCGAATCCGAGGTTTGTTTGTAGTGGAGTTCTTCGCGTTTGAAGTCGGCATCGGCCTGCTCCTGGATCGTGGCTCGCGCTGCGCCGAGGCACTGCTGGAATTCGCGGGCGAGGGTGAAAGCGCCGACGATTTCCGCGCCCGAACGACCGGCGAAACTGCGCAGCACGCCGATGAGGCGCTCCTGGAGGTCGGTCAGGACGGGCGGCTCCGTGGGGCGCAACGGCACCTCGTGACACCGGGAAATGATGGTTTCGAGGAGCTGGTCCGGCTGCGGGCTGAGGAGCAGGAGCTGGGTGCGGCCGGGCGGTTCTTCGAGAGTCTTGAGGAAGGCATTGGCCGCATTTGGCTGGAGGCGATCGGCATCGAAGATGATGCCGATCTTCGCTTTCCCAAAAAACGACCGGAGCTGCAGGGCGTGTTCGAGTTCGCGAATCTGCTCGGTGAGGATGCGGCGCGATTTCGATTCCGGTTCGATGACGTGGACGTCCGGATTCCCCCACGGATCACCCTCGTCACCGAGGATCATGCTCGCGATGCGCCCCGCGAGCTGCCGCTTCCCGCTGCCGATCGGTCCGGTGATCAGGTAGGCATGCGCCAAGCGGTCCCGACTGTGGGCGGCCTGGAGGAGGGTAAAGGCGTCGTCGGCGGTGTAAGCCATGGAGCCGGGAAAGGTGCAGCGAAGGAGGGCATCGAATCCAGCGCGAAACGATTGCGAATGACAAAAGTGCCGATCCGAAGCGCGGCACCTCCCGCCAATCAGCGCAGGATCACTTTCGGCCCGTCCTCGTCCTGTTTCGTGGGGAGAGCCGGTTGGGGGACCGCGAGGTGGGCGCTGTTCGATTCGCGTTTCTGACCCTGCTGGACGAACTTATTGTTCTCCCCGTACATCGACCATGGGCCGCGCGGGACATCCTTGAAGTCGACGAATTGCCAGTCGGTTACATCCGTGCCGCTCAGGCCGAGGAAGTCGCGGATGGCCGGGGAGATATCGAGACCCGCGCCTTGGTTGAGGTTCGGTTTCGGGCGTTCGTCGCCGAAGACATACGCCCAGTGGTCCGTCCGGAAGGGCCCGCAATCGCTCCACTGGCCGTAGCAGTCGCGACCGGCCCGGTTGCGGATGCGGATCCAACGGTCCCGGCAGACCGACTGTCCCTCGCGCGCGAACTCTTCGTTGAACCAGGGAATAACGGTCCTCGCTTCCGGTTTGTGCGCACCCCGGGTCACGTCATTGTAGGGCAGGGCGACGTAGAATGGGTTCAGCTTCGGGACGAAGCCGATGGGGATGAAGCCGCGCCGGGCCGACGTGTTCGGGTTGTCGAAACCGCCGAAATTTGCCGACCAGTTCAAGTCCCACGAACTCGAGTAGTTATGCACCGGGTTGTTGGTGCTGGCCGATTCTCCGACCCAGAAGGTGGTGGTGACGATATTATTCTTCCACGGGTATCTCGGCCGATTCAGGGGGCGATTCGCCGTCGGGATGAAGACGTTCGGTTCCACCTTGAGCAGGGCATTCTCCCGAAGCATCCGGGCGAATCTTTCAAAATCGGCACTGCTCCCGTAAGGCGGTGCCTGGCCGAAAGCGGTGGAGCTGACGACGCCGAGGATTCCCAATAGAAACAGGTAAATTTTCATTTCAGGAAAGTCGGGGAGTTTTATTCGCGGGGTCCACGAGGGTAAAGGGAATTTTTGCCGGCGTCCGACGTGGAGAGGGTCTTAGCACCGCCTGTGCCAGTCGGAGGCAGGGGGGAGAATGGATGATAAAACCGTTATCGCATTTCTTGAGATTTGCCAGCGGATTCTTCGCGCGCGGGTCAGCTCCGGCGAAGCACGGTGTTCCGGCAGAAGGCGACTTGTTGCTCCGGGTAATCCAGCGTGAAGTGCAGACCGCGACTTTCCTTCCGGAGGAGGGCGCAGTCGACGATCAAAGCTGCGACCGTGGCGAGATTGCGCAGTTCGAGGAGGTCGGTGGTGATCTTGAAGTTCCAGTAGAACTCCTGGATTTCGCGTTCGAGGTTGCGCAGCCGGGTGGCCGCGCGTTGCAGGCGTTTGTCCGTCCGGACGATGCCGACGTAATCCCACATGAGGCGGCGGATTTCGTCCCAGTTGTGGTAAATGACCACGAGTTCGTCCACATCGTGGGCGTCGCCGCTGACCCATTCCGGCAGGGTCAGGTCGGCGAGCCAGGCGTCGCCGTCGCGGCGCGGCTCGCGGACCGTCGCCTCGCAGCAACGGTGGGCGAGGACGCAGGCCTCGAGGAGTGAGTTGCTGGCCAGACGATTGGCCCCATGCAGGCCGGTGCAGGCGACCTCGCCGATGGCGTAAAGGCCCGGGAGGCTCGATGCGCCATTTTCACAAGTGACCACGCCGCCGCACTGGTAGTGAGCGGCGGGGACTACCGGGATCGGCTGGCGGCTGATATCGATGCCGAAGCGAAGGCAGGTTTCGTAGATGTTGGGGAAGCGTTCGCGGACGAATTCCGCGGGTTTGTGGGTGATGTCGAGATACACGCAGCGGGCGCCGGTGCGCTTCATTTCGGCATCGATCGCGCGGGCGACCACGTCTCGGGGAGCGAGTTCCTTTTGCGGGTGATACCGCGCCATGAATTCCCGTCCCTTTTCATCGACCAGCCGGGCTCCTTCGCCCCGGACGGCCTCGGAGATCAGGAAGCTGCGGGCCTCGGGATGGAAAAGGCAGGTCGGATGGAACTGAATGAATTCCATGTTGGCGATGCGCGCCCCGGCCCGCCAGGCCATGGCGACGCCGTCGCCGGTCGCGATCGATGGGTTCGTCGTATAGAGGTAGACTTTGCCGCAACCGCCGGTCGCGAGCACGAGGCGATCGGTGCGGACGGTCAGCACCTCGCCGCTTGCCTCGTCGAGGACGTAGACGCCGAGGCAGCGGTCTTCGGACACATAGCCGAGTTTGCCGAGCGTGATGAGGTCCACGGCCATGTGATTCTCCAGCACCGTGATCTGGGAATGGTCGGCGACGGCGGCCAGGAGCGCCCGCTCGATCTCCCGCCCGGTCACATCTCGGGCGTGGAGGATACGGCGTTTCGAGTGGCCGCCTTCCCGACCGAGATCCAGCTCGTGGGAACCATCCGGCAGCTCCCGTTCGTCGAAGTTCACCCCGCGTTCGATCAAGTCCCGAATGCGGGCTGGTCCGTCCGTCACGATGGTTCGGACGACTCGCTCGTCGCACAAACCGGCGCCGGCTTCGAGGGTATCTTTTACGTGCAATTCAAAAGAATCCTCGCTGCTCGTCACGCTCGCGATTCCACCTTGCGCCCAAGCGGTGTTCGAGTCACTGCGGGCGGCTTTGGTAATGATCGCCACGGAACCGTGTTGGGCCGCTTGGAGGGCGAAGCTGAGGCCGGCGATCCCGGAGCCGATGACGACGTAAGAATATCTTTTCAATGATGCGTAAAAAAGGGTAGGGGAGCGCCTTCGTGCGGGTGGCAGTGCGGCCGAATGGTTATTCCAGTGAAGTTAGTTAAATGATTCTTAAACTGTTTCAGATCAGGATGTTATCGATGAGTCGTGTTTTTCCATAGAACACGGCGACGGCAATGACGGAGCTACGGTCCACGGAGCCGATGGGTTGCAGTGAATTCGCGTCGACGACCTCGATATAATCGACCGTGGCGCCGGGATATTCACCGATCTCCCGTGCGACAATTCGACGCAGCCGCGCGGCGTCCCGTTCCCCGGAGCGACGAGCCTTTTTCGCCGCCAGCAGGCCGCGCCGAATCGCCGGAGCGTGCGCCCTTTGCGCGGGGTTGAGGTAGGCATTTCTGGAACTCAGCGCGAGGCCGTCTTTCTCCCGAACGGTGGGTAAAAAGTCGGGCGCCACAGGCAGATTCAGATCCCGCACCATCCGGCGAATGACCGCGCATTGCTGATAGTCCTTGAGGCCAAACACGGCGGCATCCGGCTCGACTGCGGCGAACAGCTTCAGCACGACGGTGCAGACGCCGCGAAAGTGGCCGGGGCGGCTCGACCCGCACAAAGGCAGAGAGACCAACGACTCGTCGACGAACGTGGAGAAGCCGTGGGGATACATCTCCGCGACCTCGGGATGAAAAATCACATCGGCCCCGTGCGCCGCGCAGAGCCGCCGATCCGACGCGAATGGCCGGGGGTAACGGGCGAGGTCTTCCTGCGGGCCAAACTGCGTCGGGTTGACGAAAATGCTGACCACCACGAGACCCGACTCCCCGGCGAGGCGGCGGGCACGATCGATCAGGGCGGTGTGCCCGGCGTGCAGCGCACCCATGGTGGGCACGAGCACGACTTTGCCCCGCGCCGCGCGGCTGAGCCGGCGGACTTGGACGATGGTACGGACGGTCTTCACGGGGAGCCCGGCATACCCCGTCCCGGCGAAGCGTGCAAGGGTGGCGCGCTGCCCGCCCGACGGCTCCCCTGCGCGACCCGCCTTGCAATTGCCCCCAAAATCCCCCGACATGCGGCGACCGTCCTGGCTTCGAGTTACGCCCGAATCGGCGCCGTTCGGCTCTGCCGGATCGATCAGCGCGCGGGTCACCGATGTTCATCTCCCATGAAGTTTTTCTCCAATGAAGCCGTTCCGCCGCAATTGAATCGTTGCCCCCCATGAAATCATTCCTGAAATCTCTCCTCCTGCTGTCTCTGTTCGCAATCGGAGGACTGGCAGCGCCGAGTTCCAAGGGGCTGCGGGTCTTTACCTGCGGGCACAGCTTTCACGTCTGGGTCGTGCCGATGCTCAGTGAGATGGCCCAGTCCGCGGGTATCACCGATCATGTGGTCGCGGGCAAATCGAGCATCGGGGGCTCGACGGTGATGAAGCATTGGGACGTGCCGGAGGAAAAGAACCTGGCCAAGCAGGCGCTGCGGGCGGGCACCGTGGACGTGCTCACGCTGTCACCCATCTGGCTGCCGGAAGAGGGGATCGAAAAATTCGCCGCGCTCGCATTCGAGCACAACAAGGACGTCCGCGTGACCGTGCAGGAATACTGGCTGCCGAACGACGAATACAACCCGGTGTATCCGCTCGATACCCGGAAGAAAGTGGATCACGACGCTGCGACGATGCCGGCGCTACGCAAGGCGCATGACGCCTACTTTCAAGACATGGACGAGGCCGTGCGCGCCGTGAACAGAAAGCTCGGCAAGGACGTCGTGTTCATCGTTCCCGCAGGTCAGGCGGTGCTCGCACTGCGCGAGAAGATCATCGCCGGCGAGGTGCCCGCGCTGAAAACGCAGACCGAGCTTTTCCGCGACAACTGGGGCCACCCGACCGTCCCCGTGCAAGTGCTCGCCGCGTATTGCCACTTTGCCGTGATCTACCGGCGCAGCCCCGTCGGCCTGCCGTTGCCGACCGTATTCGCGAAAAATCCGGCCTGGGATGACCGGTTCAACCGCCTGCTCCAGGAACTCGCATGGGACGCGGTGACGAAGCATCCGCTCAGCGGTCTGCGGGTGAATGCGGCCAGCCGGTAGCCCTTCCCAGCAATTGCATCAGTGGTTCACGGGATTTCGTTCACTGGTCGCAGCCGGGCAGCCTCGGCTTTGTGCGCAGCACGAAGCACACGCTACTCGGTCCGGGACGCCGTATTGATCACGCGGCGATGCCGGATGAAAGCCGGCGCGCCGCAGTTTACTGGACTGGCTCGCCCGATCCTTGGGTGATATTCGCGAGGTTCACGAGATCCTTGTATGCCTCCTGAAGGTGCCGCAGCATGAAGGCATCGGCCTCGGGCGCGATGAATTCGATGATGGCGAGCCGATTCAGGATCACAGGAAGGTCATCCGGGCCGGGTCGCTTGTGATCGGACAAACCTTCCTCGTTCAAGTCTTCGATGAGGTCTTCGCGTTCGCGATCGGGGAGCGTCGAATCGAAGATCGCGTCGAGCCAATAGGCTTCGGCGTCCGGATCAGCACCGACGAGGCTCATCGCGAGGCGCGCGGTGGGATCTTCAAGCTGCCGCTTCGACTTCATCGCCGGCTTGGACCTGGGGTTTGATTTGTTTCCCGTGGCGGGCGGCGTAGCGGCTGGTGGTGCGGGAACCGGCGGAATCGCCGACGCTGAAGGCGCTGGCGAAGTTTCAGGAAGCGGAGGAACCTCTGCAATCGATGGCTGGGAGACGAGGGGCGGCTCCGGTGCGATCGGCGCCAGCGGCCGCGGCGAGAGTGCGATTGGTGTGGGCGTTTCTGCGGCGGTCTCGCGCCCATGGGGAGACAGCGAAAGTCTCCAGCCAGCGAACGCAAGCGTGATCGCGACCATGGATGCAACCACGGGAATCGTTTTGGATTTCATCGAGTTCGACGGGGGGATTCGCGTTCGAATCTTCGCGTGAGGTGCAGCGCTTTGGCAAGGCCGACCTGGGCCGTGCTGATCCACATCGGCACAGCCCTGCTCACCAGCCGCGGCTTGGGGCAGGCCGCTCGTTCACGCGTCGGCTTCGCGGTTCGGTTTGTAATGGGCGACAAACTCGCGCCGGAAGCCGGCGAAGGTGCCAGCCTCGAGGTGGGCGCGGATCTGCGCCATGAGGTGGAGGTAAAAGTGCAGGTTGTGCAGTGAGATCAGCCGCAGCCCGAGAATTTCCTCCGATTTCACGAGATGCCGCAGGTAGCCGCGGCTGAAGGTGCGGCAGGCGGGGCAGGTGCAGCCGTCTTCGATCGGGCCTTTGTCGAAGGTGAACGGAGCGTTTTTTAGATTCAGCGTGCCGGTGGCGGTGAAGGCGGTGCCGTTGCGGGCGATGCGGGTCGGCAGGACGCAGTCGAACAGATCGATCCCGCGGGCCACCATCTCGACCATTTGCGGCGGCGTGCCGAGGCCCATGGCGTAGCGTGGCCGGTCGGCCGGCAGCCACGGTTCGGCGGCTTCCACGGCGCGCATCATCTCCGATTCCGGTTCGCCGACACTCACGCCGCCCACGGCGTAACCATCGAAGCCGATCGCGACCAGCGCCTCGGCGCTTGCGCGGCGCAGGTCGTCGTAGGTGCCGCCTTGGACGATGCCGAACTTCAGCCCCGGTGTGGGCACCTGCTTGCAAATCTCCGCCCAGCGCAGCGTGCGGGCGAGGCTGTTTGCGGCGTAGTCCCGCTCGCAGGGGTAGGGGGGGCACTCGTCAAAGAGCATGCAAATGTCGCTTCCCAGCGTCGCCTGGGTCTCCATCGCCTCGCGCGGGCCGAGGAACATGGGCGATCCGTCGAGGTGGTTTTGAAAATGGACGCCTTCCTCGGTGATCTTGCGCAGCTTCGCCAGCGAGAAGACCTGGAAGCCGCCGGAGTCCGTGAGGATCGGCCCCTTCCACTGCATAAACTCGTGCAACCCGCCGAAGTGCCGCATCACATCCATGCCGGGCCGGACGAAGAGGTGGTAGGTATTGCCGAGGATGATCTGCGCGCCGAGGTCGGTGAGTTCCGCGGGCGACACGCTTTTCACGGTGCCTTGGGTGCCTACCGGCATGAAGATGGGCGTCTCGATCGTGCCGTGTCGGGTCACGAGTCGGCCGCGGCGGGCCTTGGAAGCGGGGTCGGTGCCGAGCAGGGTGAACATCGGCGCGGACGGTAGCGAGCCGCAGGGCGGAAGCAATTCCCGGGTAGGGTGGGCATCCTGCCCGCCGAGCGACGCATCTTGCGTCGCGGCCTTTCGTGCTGCTTGGGAGATTCGTTCGGGCGAGACGCCTGAACCGGCGGGCGGGACGCCCACCATACCCGAGGCGTTGCAGGGCGCTTCCTCCCTGTGAATACCCTGTGAATAAGTTTGACCCTGCGCCCCTTCGATAACTAAAACCCCCACGGTTTCCAAAAAGATATGAAGATACTCCTTCTTTCAGTCGTCGCGGTCGGCCTGGCCGCTTGTTCCACTACTCGTCCCAATGCAGTGGCGCTGGGTCCCGGTTCCGATGTTCCACAGAAAGACGCCACGCTCGTCGCGGGCCGCAAGGGGGCCTTCGTGGCACTCCAGCCGCGGGGCACGCTGACCGTCAATCTCCAGTCGAACACGGCGGCCGGTTACCAGTGGAAACTCGTCGAGCCGGTCGACGAGCGAGTCCTGAAGCTCGTCTCTTCTCCCACCGTTCTCCCGCCCATCGCCCTCGCTCCGGTCGGGCCGTCTTCGCCGCAGGACGAGAAGTGGGTCTTCAAAGCGGTGGGACCGGGAACGGTCAAAGTGCGGATGATGTACGCCCGCCCGGATCGGACGCTCCGCGATACGGTGTTCTACGACTTCACGGTCAACGCGGAATAACTTCGCGCTCCGCGGCGGCGCGCTGCTCACGCTGCGCTTCCTCTGCATCCACGAGGGTCAGGAAGACTTTCTCCAACGCCCCGCCTTCCCCGCTCTGCCGCCGGAGATCCTCCACGGTGCCGAGCGCGATCAGCCGCCCGTGATGGATGATCCCGATCCGGTCCGCCACTTCCTCGGCCACACTGAGCTGGTGCGTGGAGAGAAACATCGTCATCCCCGCGCGCGTCCGCTCGCGGAACTCCTGCTTCACGATCCGCGCATGCATCGGGTCGAGCCCCACCATCGGCTCATCGATCACGAAGACCTGCGGCTCGTGCAACAGCGCGCTGGCGATGACCAGCCGTTGTTTGGTGCCGTGCGACAGGTTTTCCGTGAGTTCGTGCCGGTATTCCCCGAGGTGGAAGCGCTCGAATAGCGCGCCCGTCCGCTGCGCGATCACGGCGCGTTCGAGACGGAAGATGTCGCCGACGAATTGCATGAATTCCGTCGCGGTGAGCTTGTCGTAGAGGAAAGGGAAATCCGGCACGTAAGCGAGGAGCGCCTTCGCTTTCTGCGGTTCGTGGTGCATGTCGAAGCCGCCGATTTTCACCGCGCCGCCGGTGGGGCGAAGCAGGCCAGTCAGCATCCGGATGGTCGTCGTCTTTCCCGCCGCGTTCGGACCGAGGAAGGCAAAAAATTCCCCCCGCCCGATTTCGAGATCGATCCCATCCACCGCCCGCAGATCGCCGAAGTGTTTGACCAGCCCGCGCGCGGAAATCACGGCGTGAGATCCTCCGGTGCGGCCGAATATCCCAGCATCGTCCGCAGCCGCAGGACTTGCCCGAGCTGGCTGATGTGCGCCTCGAAGAGCGTCTGTCCCGACTTCTCGCCGGTGACGAGGTAGGTCTCGATCTTCTCCCCGCGCAGCGCCAGCGACGACTGCTGCGCGCGGACCTCCATGGGTGTCGCGTCCGCGGCCGGGAGCGACCCGAGCAGCGCGGGATCCAGCCCCTCGCTGCGCAGCCATTTCCGCGCGCCCTCTTCGTCGATGGTGAATGACGATCTCCGCGTCAGCCGTCCCGCTTCCCGCGTTTCGTAGGTCAGCCGATTCGTCGGAAAATCCATCGTCAGGTCCACCATGATGCCGGCCGGTTCGCGCAGATTCACGGCCACCTTCGCGCGCAGCGGTTGGAGTGCCGGATCGAGTTCGAGATCGCCGGACCACGCGACCCGCTGATGCGCGCCGCCGGGGAGACCGACCTGAATCCAACCGGCGCTCGCAAACTGCCGCTGCCCATCCTCGCGCCGCACCTGCGGCTGGATGCGCAGGTGCCCCGCGAGCGTCCTGTCGCTGAAAATCTGCAGGTCGCTCGACTGCTCCCGCTGCAGCATCATGCGCACGACATGGGCCACGGGCACCTCGCGCAGCGACGATCCGCCGAAGCCGAATTCCTTGCGCACGAGCATTCCCGTCATCGTGATCCAGAAGATCACGACCGCGGCGGCGAAGAGGCGATAGACCATGCAGCGACCGGTGCCAGTCAGCCTGCGGTTTCCCCGCGGCGATCGCGTTCCAGCATCGCGTAGGCGTTGTGATTGTGAATGCTTTCGAAGTTCTCCGCTTCCACGCGACACCAGGTGATCCGCGAATCCGCCTCGGCGCGCGTGGCCACATTGCGCACGAGGTCTTCCACGAAGACCGGGTTTTCATAAGCGCGCTCCGTCACCGCCTTTTCGTCCGGGCGTTTCAGCAGGCTGTAGAGCTCGCTCGACGCGCTGTCTTCCACGATCCGGATCATTTCCTCGAGCCAGAGCGGCGGATGGCTCCGGATCGAAAACGTGACCTGGCCGCGCTGGTTATGCGCGCCGTGAATGCTGATCGCCTTCGAGCACGGGCAGAGCGTCGTCACTGGCACCGCGACCGTGACGATGAAGTCCGGGCGCCCATGTTCCAGCGTTGCGGCGAAACGCGCCGTGTAATCCATGAGCCCCACCGCCTTTGTCACCGGCGCCGCCTTTTCGAGGAAGAACGGGAACTCCACATCGAAGTGCGCGCACTGCGAATCCAGCCGCTGGGTGAGCGCCAGCAGGAGCGCCTCGATCTTCTCGACGTGCAGCTCCGGCCCGAACTCGTTCAGCACCTCCACGAAACGGCTCATGTGCGTCCCTTTGAAATGATGCGGCAGGTCCACGGTCAGCGCCGCCGTGGCCACCGTGTGCTGCACCTCGCGAGCCTGATCGCGCAGTTGCATGGGGAAGCGGAGCGCCTTCACGCCCACGCGATCGATCGCGATCTGGCGATCGTCGGGTTCGTTCTGGGTATCTTTCAATGCGGGGGCCTTGGCGGACATGGGTGGCGTGTCCATAGCACAAAAGCGTACGGCGCGAAGGGGAAACCGGACGCGAGCTCCCCCCGCTCTTCGTCTTTTTCTTCATCTTCATCTCCCTCTCCCTCCGCACCCCGACCCACAACCGAGATGAAGACGAAGATGAAGATGAAGAAACAGAAACGGACGATCGAGTGAACCGATTTGCACAAACCCCGACTCTCCCGGACCATGAAACGCATGGAACTCGACCCCC
>JANPHH010000536.1:0-21224 GCA_031424375.1 Chthoniobacter sp.
CGCGACACCACCACCACTGACCTCGGATGTCGCGGAGGAGTGATACCAACGGGCTCAATTCGTCCTCGTCCTCGTCCTCGTCCTCCTACTCGAAGGGGTTCGGGTAGGGGGACGAGGACGAGCGTCAGGGGGATCTCACGAGATGGTATGAACCACGGATGACACGGATTTCACGGATTTCACGGATGCACTCGTGCATGGACGGCTCGTTCGGAGATCCGTGAAATCCGTTAAATCCGAGAAATCCGTGGTCGATCTCACCACGGAAATCCGCGGTCACCGCAGCGAGCGCCAGGGTTCCTCCAGCGAATGATCCACGCTGAAGGGACCGGCGATCTTTGACGGGGTGAGGATCGCGAGGAATTCGCAGTCCGCACCGCTCTCATTGTAGCAGCCATGCACCACCCCGCGCGGGATGTAGGCAGAGTCGCCCGAGCGGAGCGTCCGCTTTTCCTTCTCGACCCATTGTTCCATTTCGCCGCTGAGCATGTAGATGATCTCGTCCATCTCCGGGTGGGTGTGAAAGGGATGCCCGCCGCCCGCGGTAAACTTCGCCCGGACAAACACGAGCGACTCGGAGTCGCCGAGACCGTCCTTGAAATACCACTGGTTGACTTGCTTCTCGAGATGCTGCGGCTCGGTCTCGGAGGCGGCGACGAAACGGCGGTGGGAGGCGGGAACTTCGGACATGCAACGCTTATAGCGAACTCGCCGCGCGAGGCGAAGGGCTTTGGCTATCGCCGTTCCACTTTTGCCTGACGGCGATCCACCTGGAGTCAGTAATCAGTGGTCAGTAATCAGGAATCAGTGGCAGCATCGCGGCTCTGATCACTGATCACTGATCACTAACCACTGCCCCCCGATTACCCCTCCTCATGACTATCGCCCTCCTCGGAACCATGGACACCAAGGGCGCGGAGCACGGCTTCGTCGCCGAACAGATCCGTGCCCGCGGCCACCGCACGCTGGTCATCGACCTCGGGACCGACGGTCCGCCGCAGCTCGCGCCGGACGTTTCGCGGAATGAAGTCGCCGCGCTCGCCGGTGTCGACCTCGCCGCGCTCGTCGCGCGACACGATCGTGGAGAAGCCGTGGCCGCCATGGCAAAAGCCGCGCCGCTCATTCTCGCCAAGCTGCACGCCGAGGGGCGCATCGACGGAGTGATCTCGCTCGGCGGCGGCGGCGGCACGGCGATCGCCACCGCCGGGATGCGTGCGCTGCCGCTCGGGTTCCCGAAGTTGATGGTCTCCACGCTCGCGAGCGGCAACACCGCGCACTACGTCGGCGTGAAGGATATCGTGATGTTCCCCAGCATCGTCGACGTCGCCGGGCTCAATCGCCTCTCGCGCACGATCCTCACCCGCGCAGCCGGCGCGATCTGCGGCATGGTGGAATCCGCCTCTCCCTCTTCTTCTTCATCGTCATCGTCATCTCGAATCCGCGGTGGAGAAGGAGATGAAGATGAGGAAAAAGACGAAGAGCCTCCTGATCGCCCGATCATCGTGGCCTCGATGTTCGGCAACACCACGGACTGCGTGCAGCACGCGAAGAAGCTGCTCGAAGCCGCGGGTTACGAAGTCCTGGTCTTTCACGCCACCGGCATCGGTGGACGCACCATGGAGTCGCTGATCGAAAGCGGCCTCGCCGCCGGCGTGCTCGACATCACCACCACCGAATGGGCGGACGAATTCGTCGGCGGATTCCTCGGCGCCGGTCCTACGCGACTCGAAGCCGCCGCGCGCCACGGCGTCCCCGCGATCGTCACGCCCGGATGCCTCGACATGGTAAACTTCCACGGGCCGGAAACCGTCCCCGCCCGGTTCGCGGGCCGCACCTTCTACCACCATAATCCGCAGGTCACGCTGATGCGCACCGACGCCGCCGAATGCGCGGAACTCGGCCGCATCCTCGCGGAGAAAGTAAATCTTTCGACTAGCCCGGTGACGGTCCTCCTGCCGCTCCGCGCGATCAGCGTAATCAGCGCCGAGGGTCAGCCTTTCCACGACGCCACCGCAGACGCCGCGCTTTTCGGCGCGATCAAATCGCACCTTCGCGCCGACATTCCAGTCGTCGAAGTGGACGCCGCGATCAACGATCCCGCCTTCGCCACCGCGTGTGCGGAGCGGCTGCTGACGCAGCTTTCCCCGCGTCATTCGGGTCGAGGAGCCTGAATCAGGAAGGGCGCCGTTCCCACTACACGCTCCCGACCTCCAACCCCTCCCGCGGAAGCAGGCCGCCGTCGAAAAAATCTGTCATCCCGAGCGAAGCGCCGCGCGGCGGGAGCTGGGTCTTCATGGGGTGGGCCGGGCGGCGCGAAGTCGAGGGACCTCTCGCATCTCCCCCGGCCGGCCAAAAATACAGATGGTATCACGCTTTCGGACGCAGGATTTCTCCTCAGCAGATCAGCAAGACGCGCGGCGGATCTCCCGGCTGCGTCTCGGGCGCGCGGTGCAGGCACGGCGGGACTGCGCTGCCCGGCCAATCCACGGCGATGCGCCAGAGATGGCCCACGCCAAAGGAAAAGGGTCGCGCGTGGGCGAGCGGAGCGTAATGCAGGTCGTAGCTCTGCTCACTGAGATACTCGCGGAAGTCGGCATCGTCTTCTCCGCCGAACTGCTCGAGGAGCGCGGCGCGGGTCTCGGGGATGTCGACGCGGCGCCGGGCTTCGTCATTGCGCAGGCCTTCGCTCGGCGGGCCGTGGTAGGTGCAGAGCCAAGTATCGGCTTCCACCGGTGCGCTGTCCGCATGGAAGGAAAAGACATCCGTCGAGACAGGTCCGGGCGCTTCGTCGCGTGGGTAGGCATGAATACAGTTAAGCACCGGATCGCGCTCCTGTTCGCGGAGGAGTCGGTAGTCCCCGAGGAGTGTCTCAATCGCAGTGCGGCCCGCGGCACTGACGGGCAGGCGGATCAGTTCGTCCACGTCGATCGTCGTGATCCCCTCAACCGCGCCGAGCTTCCCGGCCACTTCGGCGAAATCACCCGCGAGAGCACGGGGCCAGCAGAGCGCATTGATGCCATCGGCAAATGGCGTGGTGACGAGGGAGTGGAAGCTGGACACCACCCGGATGCGCGGGTAGCCGGGCGGAGGCGTGAAGGTGCGGATCATCGCAGCATTCAATCGCTCGCGAGCGAGGCGCAGATGATCTCGCGATCATTGCGAGCGTAGACGCTGCGGTTTGCGAATGCGGGGTGGGACCAGACCACTTCGCGCCGCGGATCGGTATTGGTCGGGTCGAGCAAGTGGGTGCGGCTGATCTCCTGATAACCATCGGGCGTGAGTCGGGCGATGATGAGGTCGCCTTTCTCGTTCGCGAGGAAGAAGCGGTCGCCATTCCTAATGAGGAAGGCATTGGCCCAGCGCATTTCCTTGCCATCGGGCGTGGTGGCGGCGAGGGTTTCCCAGAGGCGTTCGCCGGTGGCGAGCTTCAGGCAGCGGAGCTGGCCATAGCTGCATACCCCATAGATATATCCGCCTTCGATAAACGGCGTGCTCATGAGGCTATGCAGGGTGTCTGTATTCTTCTCGCTGTTGCGTTTCCCTTCCCACACGAGTTCCGCGGCCGGCTTGCCCGCATCGAGGCGGAAGCAGTGGGAGCTGGTGTAGAATGAACTCAACAGGAGCAAGTCGCCGGAGAGCCGCGGGGTGGCCACACTCAATCCGGATCGGATCGCCCACCGGTGCGACCAATAAACTGCGCCGGTTTCTGGATTGAGCGAGTTCACGGACTCGGGATGCCAAAGGATCAGCTGCCGGGTGCCGCCGGCCGTGATCATCGTCGGCGGAGCATAGCCCGGCTCCCGCGCGCTGAGCGCCCGCCAGAGTTCCTTGCCGGTGTCTTTGTCGAAGGCCACGGCGACGCTCCCCGGGCCTCCGACGAGGCAGATGAGCTTGTTGCCCTCGAGCAGCGGGTGACCGGCAAAGCCCCACGTGGGCGTGCGCACGTCGAAATCTTTTTTGAAATCCCGCGACCAGTGGACCGCACCGGTTTTGGCGTCGAGGCAGTGCAGGTTTCCTTCCGCGCCGAGCGTGTAGACTTTTCCACCACTGATCAGCGGCGTGGCGCGCGGACCGGACGCGTAGCTGACGGAGTACGGGCAATCATATTCGTGCTGCCAGATGATCTTTCCATCCGCCTCCGCGAGGCAAAGCACGCGCTCGGTGCCGGGAATCTGGCCGCGCTGAAAGGCATTGCCAGGATTCTGCGAACCAGCCGCGAGCTGGCGATCCATGACATAGACGAAGCCATCCGCGACGGCGGGACCGGTGTAACCAGCGCCGATCGTCGTGCGCCAGCGGATACGCGGGCCTGCGGGCGGGAAGGTGTCGATGATCCCGGTCTCGCGCCACACGGCGTCGCGCTCGGGCCCGAGCCATTGCGGCCAATCGTCGGCCCGCACCACGGACGCAGTCAAAAGCAGGATGACGAGCTGGAGAAGCGGGCGGATGCGGGGGAGGCATGGCATGCGGGAAATGGTGGACGAGCGGAAACAGGATGACCACCTGCGAGTCAGAAAAAATGCTGTCGTCAGCGTCCGTGCGACATCGGGCCGCGCATTGACCCGCCTAACAAATCCCGCTACGACGCGCTCTCTCACTCGCATGAAATCCCCCGCCCTCCTCCTGCTCTCGCTCGCCTTTTCCACCGTGGCATTCGCCGTGGAGCCGCCCGCGGGCTTCACCCCGCTCTTCAATGGCAAGGACCTGACCGGCTGGCGGGGCGGAAGCACCTTTGATCACCGCAAGCTGCTCGCCATGCCGGACACCGAACGCGCGGCGCAGATCGCCAAGTGGACGGGGACAATGACCGTGGTGAGCGACAAGACGGGCAAGCCGCACTGGTGGGTGGAGAATGAGGAGCTGGTCAATGATGGCTTCGGCGACTACGCGACGACGGAGCGGGACTACGGCAACTTTGAGCTGCTGGTGGAATACAAGACGGTGGCGGCGGCGGATTCGGGGATCTATCTGCGCGGAGTGCCGCAGGTGCAGATCTGGGACGCAACGCAGGGCGACCCGCGCAAGCTCGGGCAGGACAAAGGATCGGGAGGTCTGTGGAATAACTCGCCCGGAGCGCCGGGGAAGGATCCGCTTGTGAAGGCGGACAAACCATTCGGAGAGTGGAACAAATTCCGGATCGTGATGGTGGGCTCGCGCGTGAGCGTGTGGCTCAACGATCAGATGGTGGCGGACCACGCGATCCTCGAAAACTATTACGACAAAAAGCTGCCCGCGGCGGAGCGGCTCCCGATTCCGCCGAAGGGACCGATCGAACTGCAAACCCATGGCGGCGAGATCCGCTGGCGCAATGTTTTCATCCGGGAGATCGCGAGCGAGGAGGCGAATAAGATGCTCGCAGAAAAGAATGCCGGAGGTTTTGACTCGATCTTCAATGGTTCGGACATGAGCGGCTGGGAAGGCCCGGTGGATGCGATCAAAGTGGTGGATGGCGCCATGGTCTGGCAGGCGGGCAAGGGCGGTACGCCTTACTATAAGGAGGAGCTGACGGATTTTGCGGCACGGTTGGAATTCAAAGTGCCGCCGGGCGGAAACAACGGGCTGGCGATTCGCTATCCGGGCAAGGGGAATACGGCTTACGAGGGAATGACTGAGTTGCAGGTGCTGGATGACAATTACGAGGCGACCAAGGGAAAGATCGATCCGCGGCAAGCCCATGGGTCGGCGTATGGGATGGCGGCGGCGGCGCGCGGGTATCAGCACCCGCTCGGGGAGTGGAATTTCGAAGAGGTGACGGTGAAGGGCTCCACGATCCGGGTGGAGTTGAATGGGACCGTGATCCTCGATACGGACCTGAGCACGGTGGACATGGCGACGGTGATGGCAAAGAGCGCCCATCCGGGGAAGGATCGCACGAGCGGGTTTTTCGGCCTCGCGGGGCACAATGATCCGGTGCAATTCCGCGCGCTGAAAATCAAGAAGCTCCAGTAGCCCGCGATGGACAAGGCCCGGCGAGCGCAGTGGTCGCTGGACGAGGAAGTCACGTTCCTCAATCACGGATCGTTCGGGGCGTGTCCGCGCGTCGTGCTGGAGGAACAAGCGCGGCTGCGGGCACAGATGGAGGCGCAGCCGGTGCGGTTTCTCCAGCGGGAGTTGGAGCCGCTGCTCGATGCGGCGCGCGGGGAGTTGGCGGCGTTTCTGAAAGCGCGTGCGGACGATCTCGTCATTGTGCCGAATGCGACGACGGGCGTGAATGCGGTCGTGCGCTCGCTGGACCTCAAGCCGGGCGATGAACTGCTAACGACGGATCACGCCTACAACGCCTGCCGCAATGTGCTCGTGGAAGCGGCCCGGCGCAGCGGAGCCGTCGTGGTCACGGCAGCCGTCCCCTTCCCGCTCAAAGGCCCGGCGCAGGTGCTGGAGGCGATCTTGGCGAAGGTGACGCCGCGGACGCGACTGGCGATGATCGATCACGTGACGAGCCCGACGGCGCTGGTCTTCCCGATCGACAAAATCGTCCATGAACTGGAACTGCGCGGAGTGGATGTACTCGTCGATGGCGCACACGCGCCGGGTGCGGTGCCGCTGGATCTGGAAGCGCTGCGACCGCACTACTACACGGGCAATCTGCACAAGTGGGTCTGCGCGCCGAAAGGCGCCGCGTTTCTGTGGGTGCGACCGGACCGGCAGGAGTCGCTGCGACCGCCGGTCGTGAGCCATGGGGAAAATATCCGCCGGCCCGGACGCAGCGCATTTCACGATCGTTTCGACTGGCCGGGGACGTTTGATCCCACCGCTTGGTTGAGCGTGCCGGCGGCGCTGCGGTTTTGCGCCGCGCTTTTTCCCGGCGGCTGGGATGAACTGCGGGAACACAACCGGCATCTGGCGATCTCGGCGCGAGCGCTGGTGGCGAGTCGCATCGGAGTGGCGCTGCCGTGTCCAAATCAGATGCTCGCGAGCATGGCCACGCTGCCGCTGCCGGAGCCGTTGCAGGAGCGGCCGGCCGGGGCGGAGCGTTTCGATGCGGCGCAGACGGCGATCTATGAATCCTCGCGGGTGGAAGTGCCGGTGATGCGCTGGGGCACGCCGCTCCGGCGGTGGATCCGCCTTTCCGCCCACGCTTACAATCGCACGGCTGACTACCACCGCCTGGCGCTGGCGGTCGCGCGACTATAGACCGACTTCGGGGAGACACCTCCTCCTCCATGCGAGCGGAAGAGTGTCCTGTGCTCTTTGATCCATCCTTTCAGTGTGGCTCGCGCGATGACTTTGCGCATGAATTCCCTCACCACTCACCAAGGTCACCCCTACCCGCTCGGCGCCACTTTCGATGGTCAGGGCACGAACTTCGCGCTCTTCAGCGAGCACGGTACGAAAGTCGAACTCTGCTTCTACGATGCGCAGGATCCGGCGCGCGAGACGGGGCGCATCACGATCACGGAGAAGACCGACTTCGTCTTCCATGCCTACCTGCCCGAGATCAAGCCGGGCCAGCTCTACGGCTACCGCGTGCATGGGCCTTACGAGCCGGAGAATGGGCACCGCTTCAATCCCGCGAAGGTGCTGCTCGATCCATACGCAAAGGCGATCAGCGGCGGCTTCCAGTGGGGCGAGGAAATGTTTGGTTACAAAATTGGCGGCAACGAGGATCTCGAGCGCGATGAACGCGATAACTCGGCGCTGATGCCGAAGAGCGTCGTAGTGGATGACCGCTTCGACTGGGGTGCGGACAAGCTGCTGCGGCGTCCGCCCGCGGAGTCCGTGATCTATGAGGTACACGTGAAAGGTTTCTCGAAGCTCTGGGAGGAACTGCCGGAGAATCTCCGCGGCACCTATGCGGGGCTCGGGTCGCCGCAGGCCATCGAGTATTTCAAAAAGCTCGGCATGACCGCGGTGGAGCTGCTGCCGGTGCATCACTTTGTCGATGACAGCTTCCTCGCGGGACGCGGGCTGACGAACTACTGGGGTTACAGCACGATCGGTTACTTCGCGCCGGACTGCCGCTACTCGTCGAGCGGATGCCGCGGCGAGCAGGTCGCGGAGTTCAAACAGATGGTGAAAAACCTGCACGCCGCCGGCCTCGAGGTCATCATGGACGTCGTCTATAACCACACGGCGGAGGGCAATCACCTCGGGCCGATGCTCTGCTTTTCGGGCATCGACAACGCGAGTTACTACCGCCTCGTCGCGGATTCACGGCGCCACTACATGGATTACACCGGCACCGGCAACACGCTGAACATGCAGCATCCGCGCGTGCTCCAGCTCGTCATGGATTCGCTGCGTTACTTCGTGAATGAATGCCACGTCGATGGCTTCCGCTTCGACCTCGCCTCCACGCTCGCGCGGGAACTGCACGACGTGGATAAGCTTGGCGGCTTCTTCGACATCATCCAGCAGGACCCGGTGCTCTCGCGGGTGAAGCTCATCGCCGAGCCGTGGGATGTGGGTGAGGGCGGCTATCAGGTCGGCAACTTTCCCATCGGCTGGGCGGAGTGGAATGGGAAGTATCGCGACCGCATCCGCAGCTACTGGAAAGGCGACGACTCGCAGATCGCGGAACTCGCGGGGCGGCTCACCGGATCGAGCGATCTCTATCAGGACGATGGCCGCCGGCCCTACGCGAGCATCAATTTCATCATCGCCCACGATGGCTTCTGCCTGCACGACCTCGTGAGCTACAACGACAAGCACAACGAGGCGAATGGCGAGGACAACAAGGACGGCGACAACAACAACCACTCGTGGAACTGCGGCGCCGAGGGCCCGACCGACGATGCGGCCGTGAATGCGCTGCGCCGCCGCCAAATGCGCAACCTGCTCGCGACGCTTTTCCTCAGCCAGGGTGTGCCGATGCTCTGCGGCGGCGATGAATACGGACGCACCCAGCAGGGCAACAACAACGCGTATTGCCAGGACAATGAGATCTCATGGTTCTCGTGGCAGCGCACGCCCGAGCAGCAGCGGCAGACGGAGTTCGTCGCGCGGCTGGCGAAGCTGCGCCACGACCATCCGGTGTTCCGCCGGCCGAAGTTTTTCCATGGTCGCGATATCCGCGGCTCCGGCGTGAAGGACATCATGTGGCTGAATCCGGGCGGCAGCGAAATGAACGACGACGAGTGGGGCACACACTTTGTCAAAACGCTCGGCTTCCTGCTCAGCGGCGAGGGTGGCGATGTGCGCGACTGGTACGGAAAGCCGGTGCATGACGACACATTTCTCCTCCTCCTCAACGCCGCGCGCGAAGGCGTTGACTTCACCCTGCCCGCGCTCGATCGCACTTCATGGAGCGTGGTGATCGACACAAAGGAGGAAGCCGGTTTCGTCGAAGACGGCCGCACGATTCCCGGCGGCTCCACATTTCCGCTGGCGGATCGCTCGCTCGTGCTCCTGCGGCGCACCGCTTGACCTTTGTGTCCAGGGGGTGCTCGCTTTAGACCCATGACTTCATCCCGATCCGGTCCCTTTGGCGTCACGCTTCTCGTGGTGTTCGTGTTGTTCGCTGGCGCCGCGCTCATCTTCCGCGGCACTGCCAGCGACATGTTTATGCCGCACGCGCATTGCTACCTTTTCAATGAAAAGCTGATGCTGCTGCACGGCGGCTCGGACCTGCTCATCGGGATCTCCTATCTCGCGATTTCCGCGACCATCACCTACCTCGTGGTGCGCTCACGGCGCGAATTGCCGTTCCACTGGATGATGCTGGCCTTCGCCGTCTTCATCGTCGCGTGCGGCGCCACGCACTTCATGGAGGTCTGGACGCTGCGGGCCGCGAACCCTGCATACTGGGTCTCTGGATGGGTGAAGCTGGTCACCGCCGCCGCGTCGGTGCTCACCGCGATCTTCCTCATCCCGCTCGTGCCGAAAGTGCGCGCGCTGCTCGAGTCCGCGCGTCGCTCGACGGAGCGGAAGAATGAATTGGAAGAAGCTTACGCCGCGCTGGATGATCTGTATCGCAAGGCTGCGGGCGCCACCGCCGTGCGCCGCGCACCGCCGAGTAGCGGCGACCGGCACGACCTCGCGCAAATGGCGAAGGAAGTCTCACTCCACGCGCGGGTGCTCGAGCAGGCGAAGGAGACTGCCGAGGCCGCGAATCGCGCGAAGGATCAGTTCCTCGCCGTGCTCAGCCACGAGCTACGCACGCCGCTCACGCCGGCGCTCGCGGCGGCGTCGAATCTCGAAACCGCCGAGCACATCGATCCCGCGGAGTTGCGCCAAGCACTCGGCAGCATCCGCCGCAATATCGAACTCGAGGCCCGGCTCGTGGACGACCTGCTCGACCTCACACGCATCAGCAAAGGCAAGATCGAGATTCACACCTCGACCATCAATCTCCACGAAACCGTCCAGCACGCCGCCGAGATGTGCCGCTCCGAGGCGCACCGAAAAGGAAATGACCTCCAAGTCTCGCTGGAAGCACACGACCACCACGTGAGCGGCGACGGAGCACGGCTCGCGCAGGTCATTTGGAACCTCCTGCTCAACGCTGTAAAATTCACGCCCGCGAAAGGTGAGATCCGCGTCCGCACTTCCAACCCCGAGCCAAAATCGGTGCGCATTGAAGTCGTGGACAGCGGCATCGGCATCGATCCCGACATGCTCCCGCGGATCTTCGAGCCCTTCAATCAAGGCGACGAATCCACGACCCGCCGCTACGGCGGTCTCGGCCTCGGCCTGAGCATCGCGCAGGGGCTCGTCACCGCCCACGCCGGTCGCATCGCCGCGCACAGCGAGGGCAAAGGCAAAGGCACCACCTTCGTCATCGACCTCGCCACGACCACGCCGCCCACCGCGCCGAAAGACAGCGGCATCACCCAGCCCGCACCGCGACAGCCTTCCTGGAAAGTCCTGCTCGTCGAAGATCACGCCGACACGCGCCAGGCGATCGAGCGACTGCTCACCCGCTGGGGCCACGAAGTCCGCACCGCCGCCACCGTCGCGCAAGGCGTGGAGGAAGCCGCCAATTTCCAACCCGACCTCCTGCTCAGCGACATCGGCCTCCCCGACGGCACCGGCATCGACCTCCTCGGCAAGATCCGCCACGACCACCCGCTGCACGCAATTGCGATGTCCGGCTTCGGCATGGAAGCCGACCTCGAAATGTCCCGCCACGCCGGCTTCGCCGAACACCTGATCAAACCAGTCTCCGCCGAGCGCCTCAAGGAAGCCCTCGCCCGCGTGGCCGCAAAACCGCAGCCCGGAGCATGACCCGCGAGACATTCAAAGCCGTGGGCGCAACGTCGATGAGCGGCGAGCCTCCGGAGATTCGCTGGACTTCTTGATCGGGCGGTCGCCCCCGATCTGAAACGCTGCTCCGAGCAGCACGGCGACTTTGGCTTGGGAACGAAACTCAGGCATAAGATCCTTTCGCACCTCGAGCGGGTGCATATCTTACCATCGCTAACGTGCTCGCATCCGAAAGCTCCGCGATGACTGCCGTCAGTGCCGCGCCCCGCGCGGCTCTTCCCACTTCAGGTGTCGAAGCGGATCGTCGCCGAGCGACCGTGGGCGTCGAGGCCTTCGATGGCACTGAATTGGGAGATGGTAGGCACGGATTTTTTCAGCGACTTGGCATCGAGGCGGACCAGGCTCGTCCGGCGTTGGAACATGTCGACCATGAGGCCCGGGAAGCTCCGACCGGCGCCACCCGTGGGGAGCGTGTGGCTCGGGCCCGCGAGGAAATCACCTGCCGCGACCGGGGAATAGCCACCAAGGAATATCGCGCCGGAGGTGCGAAGCTGCGCGGCGATTTCCTCGTCGCGCCGGGTGACGAGTGAAATGTGCTCGGGGGCAAACTCGTTCGCGATCTCCACGGCATCGGCGAGACGCTTCACCAGGATGAGCACGGCGTCGTGCGCGAGGACATCGGCGAGGGCTGTTTTGCGACTCAAGCTTTCGAGTTGGCGGGTGATTTCCGCTTCCACCGCTTTGAGGAGTTTCGCGGAATCGGTGACGAAGAGGATGGAGCTGTTGTGTCCATGCTCGGCTTGCGCGAGCAGGTCGGACGCGATCCAGGCCGCGTTGGCGCTCGCGTCGGCGAGGACGAGGATTTCGCTCGGGCCGGGGAGGAGATCGATGGAGACGCGACCGAAGACCTGGCGCTTCGCTTCGACAACGTAGGCGTTGCCGGGGCCGGCGATCTTCAACACGGGACGGATCGTCTCCGTGCCGTAAGCCAGCGCGGCGATGGCCTGAGCGCCGCCGACCGGGTAGATCTCCGTGGCGCCGCAATAGCTGAGGGCGAAGAGCAAGGCTTCGTTCACTTTCCCGGAGCGATCGGCGGGCGTGGTGACCACGATCTCAGGCACGCCCGCGGCGGCCGCGAGCGTGACGGTCATGACCGCGGTGGAGACGAGCGGTGCGGTGCCGCCCGGGACGTAGATGCCCACGCGTTGGAAGGGATCGAATCGTTCGCCGACGCTGCCGCCCTGGGCGTTTTTCGCGCTCCAGTTTTTGCGCAGGCTGCGCTCGGCAAAGGCGCGCACATTCGCATGCGAAGTCTCGATCGCCGCGCGCGTGGCGGCGTCGACCTTCGCCCGCCCCGTGACCCGCAGTTGTTTCGCCGTGAGCTTCGGACCGCCGAATTTTTCGGTCAGCGCCAGCAAGGCGCGGTCACCGCGGGCACGGACGTCGGCGATGATCTCACGCACGGTGGACTCGACCTGCGGATGCGGGTCGGATTTCCGCTGAAGGCTGGAGAGACTACGGGCGAAGTCGGCGTCGGTGTGACAAAGGATGCGCATATGGAAAGAAATGGATCGGCAGCGAAACCCCCGACAGTACCGCCGACCGGAACCCACTGACAACCGCTTGTTCACCGGATCAGCCCCGGAGTTGCGGGCGGAGATTTGCCCCCTCTGGTGCGGCGGTCTATGACCGTCGCACTTCTCCGTGGACGTATGGGGTGCGGCGTGCGCGGACCGATTCCAAGGCCACATCCGCCGAGCGAAATCACCTCAAGGCTGCGTAGCGTGCAAACTTAGGGAGCCGCTGATCAATGCCCGCGAAATACGCGAAAGATCGCGAAAGTGATCCCGTTCCTCTGACCGCATTTTGTTTTTCGCGTCCTTTCGCGTATTTCGCGGGCCATTCTCGATTTAATCAGCGGTTCCTTAAGGGTCCGCGAATCTCCGGCGGCCCCGCCCGAATGTCGAGCCACACCGCGCGGAGGCGTGCCCAAACAACGCTCTGGCGTGCCCAAACAACGCCCCGGCGGGCGCAAACAGCACCTTGGCGGGCCAAACCCGCACCGTTTCCGGCGAACCCCACGTCGTTTCGGCTCCACCCCGCGCCACTTTTCCTCTTCACCACGCCATTTTGGGTCTTCCCCACGCCCCTTCGGGTCTTCCCAAAGTCATTTTGGGTGTCCCCAAACCCCTTTTGGGTCTCCCCAAAACCATTTTGGGTCGAGCCAAAGCCTCGTTGGGGACACCCCACGTCGCAGAGGGATCACCCGCCGCGGCTTTGGGAAGACCCCACGCGCTTTTGGGGAGAGCCGACTCCATTTTGGGAAGACCCGACGTGGCTTTGGGAACAGCCGAGGCGGCTTTGGGAAGACCCGAAACGATCATGGGAAGACCCCATGCACCATGGGGAAGAGCCGAAGCGCCTTTGGGAAGAGCCAAAATGCCTCGGGGAATGGCCAATCCCGCTCGGAAACAAACCGAAACGACCGAAAGAAACCGTCCGCCGTCTTCACTTTCCGCCCGCGTTGATCTCCCCATCCCGAGCCCGGCCGGGCGGGCACGGTTGCACTCGTCCCACCCGGCCAGCAGACCCGGAGCACCGCGGGAGTTGGTGCGCCATCCGCGATTCCTCGCTTGCTGAGCGGGCAGTGTTCGCCCGAACATATCCCGCATGAACCTCGACAAACTCCGGCAGCTCGCCGGCCAGGCCGACGAACTCGCCGCCGAACTGCGGACCCAGCTCGCCCGCGCCGAAGCGGGGCGCGACCCGCTGGGCGTCCACATCTTTGCCTCCCGCGCCAGCTACCGCCGCACCAGCGGGCACGACCACAGCAAGAGCGGCAGACGCACCGAAACCGAGCTTCAAATGAGCTACGCCCGCGCCTGCTCCCTCGGCTTCCGCGGCGGCCACGAAATGTGGGAGCTCCTCATGCGTTGCGGCACCTGCGAAGACGCCCCAGCCGCCCACCCACGGAACCCGCTTCCCATCCAGCCTCCCTCCACGTAAGACCAAGCGGGTATGCCTGAGACCTCCACGGCGCGAAAAGCCCTCTTCCTTCGCAAGCTCTTCGAAATCCTCGCGGCACATCCCGACGGGATTCCCGCCCGCGAAGCTCTCGCGAAGCTCGAAGCCAGCTTCGCACTCACCGACCACGAACGGGGCACGCTCGAAACCGGCGCCCAGCGTTTCGAGGTCGCCGTCCGCTTCTCCAGCATCCCCGCCGTCAAGGCCGGGTGGATGGTCCGGACCAAGGGCACGTGGACCATTACGGATGATGGTCGCCGCGCCCTCGCGCAGTATCCCGATCCCGAGGCATTCCTCCGCGCCTCCCGTCAGATCTACTACGCGTGGCGCAAGAGCCAAGCTGTGAGCACGGGTGGCACCGAACCGGAAATCGAAGACCCCAATCCCGGCGACGGTCCCAGTATCACGTTCGAGCGCGCCGAGGAGCAGGCGTGGGAGGAAATCGAAACCTACCTCCGCAGCATGCCGCCCTACGAGTTTCAGGAGCTCGTCGCCGACCTCCTCCGCGCCATGGGCTACCACGTTTCCTACGTCGCCCCACCGGGGAAAGACGGCGGCATCGACATCCTCGCCTGGACCGACCCCCTCGGCTCCCGCCCGCCGCGGATCAAGGTGCAGGTCAAGCGGCTCAACTCCACCGTCTCCGTCGAAGGCCTGCGCTCCTTCATGTCCGTCCTCGGCAATGACGACGTCGGCCTCTTCGTCACCACCGGCGGTTTTACCAAGGACGCCCAAAACGAAGCCCGCCAGCAGGAGAGCCGCAAGATCACCCTCATCGACCTCGAACGCCTCTTCGACCTCTGGGTCGAGCACTACGGCAAACTCTCCGACACCGCCCGCCAGCGCCTCCCGCTGCGGCCGATCTATTTCCTCGCCCCGACGGCCTGAAGGAAACGCCTTGCTGATCGCATCACTCGTCTGCCGAGCGGTAGGTAAGAAACAAGAGGAGGACGCAGAAAAATACCGATCCGCCGAACAACACAGCGGCGCGGGAATCCACAACGGCTTGCCATGGTATGGAGCTCAACCCAATCGACTTGGCGAAATGAATCACCGCCAGTCCAGCCCACATCAGCGTGCAAAAGGTGGAGATTGCTATCGCGATCTCCGTGACCGAGAAGCGCCACATAGGCGTCAGGAAGATCCGTTTGCGGTTTACGACCATGGGATGAATAAATCCTTCAGGAAGAATGCCCTCGACCTTTTGCGGGCCGGATTTGTCTTCAAAGGAGGCGAGCCTGATTTCCCATGCGTCACACCACCACTTGGCACCCACGTTTAGAAGTGTCCAAGCGAAGGAACTGACCATCCCGAAGCACGCAATCAACAGCAGGATGTTGTTCCCGCGGTCCCGCACGGCGACGTAGCCGGCGAGGGCGGCGGCGCTGATGAGCCAAAACTGATTGAACCGCTTCCAAAACAGCTCAATTTCCATGTTGCGCATTTGTAGGGCGATCTCCATCTGCTTCCGTTTGCCGATCCGTCCATTTTCTGCATCGCACGGGCACGCTTTAGAGGCTTGCTCATGGGGAGGTGGCGCGGCCGGGTCCTCTGGTTTATCCATATCTTCGAATATCTATTCTTCCCTCGCAGTTCGTCGAGTCAGGTGTCGCTAGACTTCCTTTTGCGCGTGCGCTTTTCCTTCGCAGCGGGGCCTTTCCAGACTAACTTAGAAAGCCGGATGATTTCGTCGAGTTCCGCCTTCGAGTCGCTTTCGCCACCGAAGGTGAAGGTGCCAGTGAGGTGTTCCCAATCCGCCGCATCCAGCCCGTAGAGTTCGCGGGCGATGAAGACCTCGAGTTCGGCTCGTTCCTGTACGTCGTCGGGCTTCTCAGAAAGGTTCGCCGCGCTCGTCGCCAGCCGTTCGCGTTGTTTCGCAGTGAGCGCGGGAACCGGCAATTCCTGCACAAAATGCACGCTCACGGTCGAGGAAACGCGGCTGCGAATGTAGTAGTTGCAGACCAGTGAGTTCAGCAGCGCGAGCGTGGCCCCCACTTCGTCTGCGGGTACGGCGTCCTGCCTCAGCACGCCATCTGCGGAGAGCGAGTAGCGCACGGGGATGAGATACATGAGCTTGTGGTTCATGAAGACCCCGGCGGGCACCAGCGCGGCGATCAGGGTGCGCTCGTCGGTCGAGCGCGCGATTTCGCGAAACGCGAGCCGGTCGTGGTCGCAGTCCAGCGTGAATCCCTTGGTGGTGAAGATCTCCCGCAGCCGGCTTTCCAGTTGAGAGCGCTTCGCGGGCATGGGCTGGCCTTCCATTTGATCCACCTTGCTATCGCGGACGAAATCGGCCACCCGGCCAATCTCCTTCCTCAGCAATTCCTCGCGGGCTTCCGGAGTCCGGACCAGAAAGCGGACCGGCGCGTAGGTCGCATTAAACTGATGAACCATCCGGCCTTCGTAGAGCGTTGCCCGATCCGCTGGGATTTTGCCAGTTCCTCGTTTCACAATGAATTCGCCGTCACCAGTGGAATGCAACTCACGCCGGAAACGGTAGCCGCGCTCCGAGAAAAAGGGATGCCCATTGCGCAGTCGTTCGAAGAGTTCGTAGTCGCGCATGCTGCGAAACTCGACCAGCGCCAGATTCTCCGGGGAGAACTGCTGCGCCATGGCCACGCGGTAGCGGATAGCGGGCTGCGTGAGGTCACCCGGACTTTGCAGGTAGAAGCGCGCGGAAAACTCATGGTCCGCCGGTGTGGGGACGCCTTTGATGACTTTGAAGAATCCAAACTTGAAGCGGTTGTCCACGTCCGGAAAAAAGTGAGCTGATTCGGTCTGCCCACTCTTCGTGTTGAGACGCTGAAAGCCGCGGTTCTCCCACGAGTTTAGCTCTTCAAGGGTATGGGTGGTGAAGAACTCCCGTCGAAGCAGTCCGCAGCCTTCGTCCGTCTGGATCGCCGATGGCACCAGAAGCGAGAGGCGCCCGCGAGTGCGGAGGAGATCGAGGTCGCGCTCAATGAAGAGCTTGAAGAGATTCCAGTCGCCGCTGCCCTGGTAGTGAAAAGCACGACTGAGGTATTCCTTGTAGGTCCCGTAGCCCGCTTCGTAGGCGCGCCACCCTTCAGCGAAAGCCGCGTCCGTGTTTAGGCGTTTGGCGAACCACTCCTCGAAGTCGAGTCCGCTCATTGCGTTCTTGAGGATCAGAGCCGTTGGGGCGGTCCGTTGGGCAAATTCCTTTCGCACGGGCTGAACTGCCTCCCATGGCGGATTGCCGATGATTCCGTCAAAACCGCCGTTTTCCCGGACCGTGCCATCATCCTCAAACCAGCACGGGAAGAACATCAGGGCGAGACAGGAAGGAGGCTCGGGAAACACCTCCATCTGAAAGTGGCTGCGCATGCCGCCGCGCATTTCCTGCCGGAGAGCGAGTGCCTCCTCCAGTGGTGCGTGGTCGCTGGGATCGGCGAGATAGGCAGCGCGCAAGGCGGCCAGTTTCCGCAGTTCGTGCGCGTGGTATTCGGCGAGCCAGGCGGTCTGCGTCGCGAGCGGGAGATCGACCAGTGAATCCGCGCAGATGAAGTTCAGTTCGAGATTTGGCAGGATGCGCTGCGCATCGCCGGGCAGGCGGCGAAAGTTGTAATCACCCGGCGTGAGCTTGACCGCCTCCTTCCAGACGTTGGTCTTGGCGACTTCCAGTGCTCCGGCATCCTTGTCGAGGGCGTAAATGTGGCGGAGGAGCACCTCGGCTACGAGCAGGCGGCGAAACTGCGGGGCGAGTTTGGTCTCATCGCGAAACTCCGCGGCCTCGCGGATGTTTTTGGGCAGCTCGAAGAGGTCGGCTCCGAGGTTCATCTTGCCCAGCCATTCGAGGGATTTCTCGATGCGGAGGTATTGCGCCCACACGGCGCGGAGGACCTTGATGAGGAAGCCGCCGGAGCCGGAAGCGGTGTCGGTAACGTGGAGCAAGGTCAGCCGCGCGAAGGCCGCACGGGCGGTGGCGAAGTCGCACACGTCGGGATGGCAGGCGGCGCAGATTTCCTCCACTAGCGGGCCGAAGAGGCTCTCCACCATGCTCTGCGCCATGGGCGTGGTGATCGTCGCTGGGGTGTAATAGATGCCCTCGTCCTTGCGATTGGCGGCGAGGAACATCTCGTAGCTCTTGCCGAAGATGTCCTCGTTGATCGTGCGGTAGTTGTAATTCACCACACCGCGCTGGGCGAGGACGCGGTCCCACTTGGTGATGCCGAGGACGAGTCTCAGCGCATTGCAGAAGCGGCTTAGATTCTCCGGGCTGCGGTCGATTTCATCCCAGATACGCCGCTCAAAAAGCTCGGTGTCGTAATACTCGTCGAAGAAGGGTTCGAGGGCTTCCAGGAATGCCTGCACCACGCGGTGCGGCCCCTTGGTTTCCCAGCGATCTTCCTGCTGGTCGTATTCGTCCTGGAGGAAGCGGTAGGGGACGAGGCCGTGATCTTCGAGAGTTTTGGCAAAGATCAGCTTATTCAGCAGCAGGATGACGAGCTCGGCAGAGTCCTCGGGCTTCTTCCACTGGACGTTCTGGAAGGCAGCGAACCACTCCTTGAGATCCTCGAAGAATTGGCGGTCGAGATCCGGTTTCTCCTGCGCGTCCTCTGCCTGCCGCAAGACGTCCAGCAGGTCGAGCTGATCTCCGACCCGCTCCAGCAGATCGGCAAAGGGAAGCTCAGCGAAAAAGCTGTCGGTGACGAAGAAGTCCCGCGCGCTGTAGAGGCAGGCCGTGCGAAGGTCGGTGAGGACGACGTATTCGTGTTTCCGGAGGTATTTTTTGACCTGCTGGCGATGGTTGGCGGGCTTGAGGGGGGTCCGGCGGAGCTCAAAGAGATTGAGCTTGGTGAAGAGGGGTTTGAGTTCAATGACGACCCCGCCCGCGCCCTGCTCTTCGCCACCCACGAGGAAATCCACGAATCCATCGCCGACATTCACCTGCGGGATGGACTTGAGCCGCGCGATGTCGCGCGCCAATCCGACAAACAGGTCCTCAGCGACACGCTCCGGTTTACTGTCGTGGGAGAGCTCCAGCAGGTATTTCCCAAAGGGTGGGTAGCCCTCGATTTCGGGAACTTGGATTACCCCTGGGTTGACGGGTATCTTTTCGCGCTCGGTGAAGGTTCGAAGGAGGGAGAGGAGTTCAGCCGGTTTCACGATTAGGGGCGGATGCTACCGGGACCTCTGCCGGGTGTCACGAACGCGGAGCGGTGCACGGAGGCGGTCTTTGAATCGTGCAGCGAGTCGACCGAGTAGGAACGATCAAAAGCTCACCGCCTCCTTCACCCCCTCCAGCGTCTTCGGGCCGATGCCGGGGACCTGGTCGAGGTCGGTGAGGCTTTTCAGTGGGCGGGCGGCGATGATGGCGGCGGCGGTCTTGGGACCGATGCCGGGGAGGGCTTCGATGGCGCTGGTGGTAGCGGTGTTGAGATTCACTTTCCCTGTGGTGGAGCTGGCGCTCATGGCGGAGGTGGCCGGGACGCTGCCCTGCGAGACCGGGCTCCGGCTTTCGCCCCGCTGGCGGATGCCGCGCAGGCGCTGAACATCCTCGGGGGTGAGAATCCCGGCCGCGGCCAGCTTGGAGGCGAGATCCAGCGAACGTTGCTCGATGTCCGCGCCCTTGCTGCGGTTCAGGTGCGCGGGGAGGTAGATGAGATTCGCCAGTTCCTTGCCGAAGGCGGGGAACTCATGCACCGGGATGATGTGGTCCACATCGTAGTTCTGCCCGGCGCAGGTGCCGCTTGGGACGAGCGGGGCGTGGCCGCCCTTCATGCGGGCGAGATTCGCCGGGGTGAAGACCGCGCCCCGCTCGCAGATCTCGAAGTTGCGCAGGATGGTTTCCTTCACCGCGGCGGCGTGCGCCGGGGAGTCGCCGGTGAACTCCTGCGCTTCATCGAGCGTCTTGCTCGGCACCATGCCCCCCGCGCCGGGCTTCCTCCAGCCAGGCGAGAATCTTGTGCAGGCGATCATTGGCTGCGCGTTCGCCCTTGAGGGTGGCCAGCCGGGCTGGGTCGGTCTGCGCGGCGACGGCGGCGATCGCGGCGGCATCGCCCGCGCCAGCGAGTGAGATCCTGCACAGCGAAATGCAGATCAGGGCAAGAACGTGTCGAACCGGGGGGGAACATGACAACGCATTGAACTGCTCGGCGCCCCGCAAGGCAAGACTGTCGGGCAACCCATCGAGCGATGCCTGTGGAACCGGGAAAAATTTGCCGCCCCGGCAAAGGATGACGGGAAAAAAAGTGGCCGGCGACCATGGAGTTGCCAGGTGGAGGGATGGGTCCTCCCAGAGCAGGGCGGAAAAAAATGAGACGAAAGGAGAGCGGCGTAAGTGATTCGGAAATCGGGAATTAGAGACAGACATAGAAAGGAAAAAATGCGTGGCGGCGGCGACTTGGCACGGGTTTGGCTATGCGACTCGACAAGGCATCGGAATAACCCGGTGTCTGTAACATTAATTCAGTTAATAGATACATCCAATAATACGTCCGACACCGCTGCAGGTACAGAGGCACACTGGGACTTTCCGACGAGTCGGTGGGACTCCGGTTTGCGCTGGGCCCCAGTGGCGCCGGAACCAATGATAACAAGACCTATGTCAAAAATCGCCCTGAATACAGGCAAGCTCCCCGTTCCCCAAAAACTGGGGAAGGGGCAGCAAATCATCGGCATGAGTACAGACAATGCCAATGTGCCCGGCAATGCGACGCTGCTGACCGCCTTCGGGGCGGCGCAGACGGACCTGGCGGCAAAACAAATGGCGGCGGATGAAGCGCGCAAGGCGGCTGCGGAAGCGACGGCAGCGCGCGACGCTTCGCTGGCGCTGTGGCTGCTGGCCCTGCAAAACCTCGCCGGCTTCACCCAGACGGCGACGGGTGGCGTGGAGTCGAAGATCCTCAGCGCGGGCTTCGACGTGCGCGCGATCCCGGTGCCGCCCGCGCCGGTGACCCAGGTGGAGCATCTGATGGTGGCGCTGAGCGACCGCCCGGGATACTCGGATCTGGACTGGAAGGCGGATGCAAACGCCGATGCCTATGCCGTGCAGAGCAGCCCGGACCCGATGACGGACACGAGCTGGGGAATGCCGG
>JANPHH010000537.1:0-6088 GCA_031424375.1 Chthoniobacter sp.
CCCGCGGAATAACCCGGACTCTCGCCCTCGTCCTCCACCTCGAAACACTCCGCGGACGAGTAGGAGGACGTGTACGAGCACGGCCCGATTATTTCTGAGAGATGGAATGAGGGGGCGAGGGCTGTAGGGCGTTTCTGTGAAACGCCTTCCCCCCTCCCGCCGCAGGCGGCCAACCCACCGGCGTCTGACCCAGACGCCCTACAACCGCCCCTCGACTACACCACCGCGGCGATTGCTTCGCCCATCTCGGCGGTGCCGACGCGGCGTGTGCCCTCGCTCCAGATGTCGCCGGTCCGGAGGCCATCGTCGATGACCTGGCGCACCGCAGCTTCGATCGCATCTGCCGCGGAATGTTCGCTGAAGCTGTAGCGCAGCATCATCGCGGCGGAGAGAATTTGCGCGATCGGATTGGCGATGCCCTTGCCCGCGATGTCCGGGGCGGTTCCGCCGCTCGGTTCGAAGAGACCGAAGCGCCCGGTGGGCGTCTCTTTCACCCCGAGCGAGGCGCTCGGCAGCATCCCGAGCGAACCGGCGATCATGGCCATCTCGTCGCTGAGGATGTCGCCGAAGAGATTCTCCGCGAGCCCCACGTCGAACCCGCGGGGATACTTGATGAGCTGCATCGCGGCGTTGTCGACGTAGAGGTGGCTGAGTTGCACGTCGGGATACTGCGCGGCGATTTCGTTCACGGTCTTGCGCCACAGCACGCCGTTTTCGAGCACGTTTGCCTTGTCGATCGAGGTGAGCCGTTTGGCCCGGCCCTGCGCGGCCTTGAAGGCCACGTGCGCGATCCGTTCGATCTCGCTGCGCCGGTAGATCATCGTGTCCACCGCGACGGTCTCGCCATTCTCCTCGTGCTGCCCTTTCGGCTGCCCAAAGTAGAGGCCACCCGTGAGTTCACGCACGCAGAGGACGTTGAAGCCGCCCGCGATCAATTCCTCCTTCACCGGCGAGGCGTGGGTGAGTTTCGGGAAACAGACCGCCGGTCGGAGATTGGCAAAGAGGGAGAAGTGTTTGCGCAACGGGAGCAGAGCGGCGCGCTCGGGTTGCTGGTTCGGCGGGAGGGATTCCCATTTCGGTCCACCGACGGACCCGAACAGGATCGCATCGCTTTCCCCGCAGATGCGCAGGGTCTCCGGCGGCAGCGCGTGGCCATCGACGTCGATCGCCGCACCGCCGACTCGGGCCTCCGTGAGCGCGCACTGGAAACCGAATTTCTTTTCCACGACCGCGAGCACGCGCCGGGCTTCGGACATCACTTCGGGGCCGATTCCGTCTCCCGGCAGGACTGCGATTTTGAAATGTTTCATGAGGGGCGCCGAGGGTAGAAAATCCGCGCCGCGTGGGAAGCGGAAACTACGCCTTGTGACCGCCGCTCAGCTCCAGCGATCCACGATCTCGCGCAGGTCCGCGACCATCGTCTCGACCTTTTTCAGATCCCGCCGCCGGCCGCGCGCGGGCTTGATGTCGAAGTTCCGGAGCAGCATCAGCATGTCGCGCAGATCAGCCACGCGGCTCGCCGGTGCTTTCTTCCGCGAATCTGCCTCGGCCGCCACGACGATCTGCAACTGCGCGATGTCCGCCTCGATCTGCGTGGCGTAGTTGGAGAGCAGTTCCTTGAAGCTCTTGCGGAGAAACGCGAGTTCTTCCGCCACGGGTTTCAGCGGCAGGGCGGAGGCAGTTTTTGACTTCGGCTCGGCTTTCACGGGAGAGTGTCAGAGCATCTCGGGTGCGGTTTTTTCGTCAACGTGCGTTTTGTGACATTTCTGCGGGGGATGCGATCCGCGAGTTCACCCGCGCGTGACGGTTTCGTCGAGATTCAGAATCGTGCTCGCCACATGGGTCCAGGCCGCGAGTTCCGCGGGATCGAGCGCCGCATTGCGCGGGTGCTCGCCGTTCGCGAGCAGCTTGATCGCTTCGTCGCGCTGCGTGGCGTAGCGGGCTTTCTGTTTCTCAAAGAGATCGACGAGCAGCCCTACCTCCGCGTCCGTGGCGCGGCGGGCGGTGGCGAGGCGGAAGGCGAAGCGAACGCGCTCCGGGATGCTTACTCCGGTCTGCGTCATTACGCGCTCGGCGAGCGTGCGTGCGGCTTCGATGTAGGTCGGGTCGTTGAGGAGGACGAGGGCTTGCAGCGGCGTGTTCGTGCGCTCGCGGTTCACCGTGCAGGTCTCGCGATCTGGCGCGTCGAAGGTCTGCAACTGCGGTGGCGGGCAGGTGCGTTTCCAGAAGGTGTAGAGCGAGCGCCGGTAGAGTTCGGGGCCGTGGCTTTGTTCGTAGAATTGCGCCGTCCACTTCTTCGAATCGCTGCGGGACGAAAGCTCTTCCCACAAGCCTTCGGGCTGATAGGGCGAGACGCTCGGTCCGCCGATTTGCGGGGTCAGGAGGCCGCTCACCGCCAGCGCCGTATCGCGGATTTCCTCCGCCCCGAGCCGGAAGCGGGGACCGCGCGCATAGAGTCGATTTTCCGGATCGCGCTCCTTGAGTTGCGGCGAGAGTTTCACGTTCTGCCGGTAGGTCGCCGAGGTGACGATCTGCCGCACGAGCCGTTTGACATCCCAGCCGCTGCCGGTGAATTCCGTGGCGAGCCAGTCGAGCAATTCCGGGTGGCTCGGCCATTCGCCCTGCGCGCCGAAGTCGTTCAACGTTTTCACGATGCCGGTGCCCATGAACTGTTTCCAAAAGCGATTCACCGTCACCCGCGCCATCAGCGGGTGTTGCGGATCGACGAGCCAGCGCGCGAGCCCGAGCCGGTTCGCCGGCGCATCCGGAGGAAGCGGTGGCAGGCTCGCGGGGGTGCCGGGCTGCACCGGGTCGCCCGGTTTGTCGTACTGGCCGCGGATCAGCATGTGGGTCGGTCTCGGCGCCGTCATCTGCTCCATCACCATCACGCTTCCCACCTTTGACTCGATCCCCGTCAGTTCCCCGCGCGCCTTGGCAAGCGCGGCAGTGGCTTCGCGAAATGGCGCGGAGATCTTCTCGCGAAAGTGTTTCTGCACGAGGTCGCGCTGCGTTGCCGAACGCTGATTTGGCGAAACCGCGATTGCGGCTGCGACGGGCTTGGGCAGTTTCGCGGCGGATCCCTCGCCAGCGACCTGCTCCTCCCAAGTGCGCTGCGCGTCGGCACTCTCCGCGGTCACTGCCGCGAGGTCCTTTTCGACCTGCGGAATCTTGGCGCGCAGCGCCGTCATCGCCGCCGTCTGATCCGCGGTGGGAAAGGTAACCAGCGGAGCCGCGTTGCCCGTCCGGCCATCGAGCCCGTTTTCGGGCACCGCATTGAAGTAGGAAAAGAGTTGGTAGTATTCGCGCTGCGTGAACGGGTCGAACTTGTGATCGTGGCACTCGCTGCACGCCACCGTCAGCCCCAGGAATGCCGTGCCCACGGTATTCACGCGATCCTTCACGTAGGCAGCGAGATATTCCTCCGCGATCGCGCCACCTTCGAAGTTGATCATGTTATTGCGCAGAAATCCGGTGGCGACGCGCTGCTCGATCGTCGCCTCGGGCAACAAATCACCAGCGAGCTGCCAGAGCACGAATTCATCGAACCGCTGGTTGCGATTGAACGCGGCGATCACCCAGTCCCGCCAGCGCCACATCTCGCGCCCGGCGTCGAGGTGATAGCCGTGGGTGTCCGCATAGCGGGAAAGGTCCAGCCACGGCACGGCCATGCGTTCCCCGAAGCGCGGCGACGCGAGCAGCCGGTCCACCAGGCGTTCATAGGCATCCGGGCTGGTATCGGCGAGAAACGTGTCGATCTCCGCGAGGGTGGGCGGCAGGCCGGTCAGATCGTAGCTCACCCGACGGAGCAGCGTGGTGCGATCCGCTTCCGGCGACGGCGCCAGCCCTTCGCGCTCGATCCGGTCGCGGATGAATGCGTCGATCGGATTCCGCGTCGCGCTCGCAGCGCCTTTCGACGCTGGCACCGCTGGCGGCCGCGGCGCGATGAAAGCCCAGTGCGGCTCATATTTTGCGCCCTGCTCCACCCACGCCCGCAGCTTTGCGATCTGCTCCGGCGTGAGCTTCTTTTCGCTCTTCGGCGGCGGCATCACCTCATCGCGCTCATGCGATTCGATGCGGGCGACGAGGTCACTCTTCGCGAGATCGCCCGGCACCACCGCGCGCACCCCTTCGATCTCGGCGAGCGCGCCCTCGCTCGTGTCGAGCCGCCGCTCCGCCTTGCGCGCCCGCTTGTCCGGCCCGTGGCAGGAAAAGCAGGCATCCGAGAGGATCGGACGGATGTCGCGATTGTAGCTGAGCTCGGCGCCTGGCGCGGCAAAGGCGAGGGCGACCAGCGCGGATAGCGGGAGGAGAGTCAGGCGGCGCATACGGGAGGAGAGTTCATCCCATGCCGCAGCAGTTCGCTCAACTCTTTAGGGCGTCTCTGGCCACCCGCTCCTGGATCGGCGGTCTATGACCGTCGCACTCCTCCGGGCGCGACGTGGTGCCCATCTCGCACCGAATGCAGGCCCACCTCGCCCGAACCCAGACGCACCCCGCTTCCCACGCGCCGCCCCTCCCGAACCGGACAAAACCTCTTTCCCTGCTGGGAAAATGTCTCCCCCCGCCAGAAAAAAGTCTTCCCCCGCCGGGAAACAGTCTCCTCCTGCTGGAAAAATGTCTTCTCCCACCAGAGAAAATCCAACCCCCGCCAGCGGAAAGACAACCCCCGCCGGCAAAACTTTGCCGCTCATCAGCGGAGACATTTTGCTCCTGAGAACAAACCCTCCGCTCCCTTGCGGAAACAATTTCCCGCCAGCGAAACCTCTGTTCCCCCCGGCGGAAACCTTTCTCTCCCTTGCCCAGCCTTTAATCCTCCGGGAAAAACCGCCCACTCCGCGATAAAAACATCGCCCTCCCTCTGTAAATGAGGAAACTACTCCGGTAGTCGCCCACTTCGCGCGGCCTCCGCCCGGCGACCGGCGAGCAGATTTGAAGGAAACCCAACATGTGGGCTTCGACGGCGCTTCCCATCCCGCCTTCCGATCCATAAAACCACCGCGTATGCCTGAGATCCCCGACTCGCGGAAAGCCCTCTTCCTTCGCCAGCTCATCCAAGTCCTCGCCGCCGCCCCGGAAGGCCTGCGCTCTCAGGAGGCCCTTTCCCGGCTCGCGGCCACCGTCACCCTTAGCGAGTATGAAAAGGGTCAGTTCCCGTCCGGACCGCAGCGCTTCGAGCAGATTGTCCGCCTCACCAGCATCGTCGCGGTCAAAGCTGGCTGGTTGGCCAAAACCAAGGGAATCTGGAGCATCACCGAGGAGGGGCGCGTCGCACTCGCACTCCACGGCGACCCCGAGGCCTTCTACCGCACCGGTTGCGCCCTTTACGCCGAGTGGGACCGCAGCCGCCCGGAGAAAACTCCCGCGAACGAAATCGGCAATCCTGATCCCGAAGGCGGCACCTCAGCCGAAGTCGCCAGCATCACCTTCGAAAAAGCCGAGGAACAGGCGTGGGAGGAGATCGGCGGGTATCTGCGCAGCATGCCGCCCTACGAATTTCAGGACCTTGTCGCCGATCTCCTTCGCGCCATGGGCTACCACGTCTCGTGGGTCGCCCTGCCCGGCAAAGACGACGGGATTGACATCCTCGCCTGGACCGATCCCTTGGGCACCCGCCCGCCTCGGATTAAGGTGCAGGTGAAGCGACAGATCTCCACCGTAAGCGTCGATGGCCTCCGTTCCTTCCTTTCCGTCCTGGGAAATGATGACGTAGGGCTCTTCGTCTGCACCGGCGGCTTCACCCGCGACGCCGAAGCCGCCGCCCGCACGCAGGAGAACCGCAAAGTCACCCTGATCGATCTCGAACGCCTTTTCGACCTCTGGGTCGAGCACTACGGCAAACTCTCCGATACCGCCCGCCAGCGCCTCCCGCTGCGGCCGATCTACTTCCTCGCGCCTACAACCTGACGGATCCCGCGACGTTCCCAAAAAATGGAATCGACAATTACAATACGCCAAAACAAGAGCAAAGGGCAGGGCAATCGCGTCAAATTGCGAGCAGCTTGACGAGGTAGCGGTGATCCCATGCGGCGATTTTCTGTTTGGTTCGGATGCCGCGCTTTTTGGTGGTGTCCTTGCGCAGGAGATTGAG
>JANPHH010000538.1:0-1916 GCA_031424375.1 Chthoniobacter sp.
GGAAGTCGCACAGCGTTTTCTCGATGAGCGCGGGATCAAAGTGGAGACGTTCTTCAACCTCGAAACCATCAAGCCCGCCGAGCGCCTCGCCATCAGCATGGAAGGCACCGAGCTTCCCTACGACCTGTGCGTGATGATCCCACCGCATCGTGGCGCGAAGTTCCTGCAAGGCCACGCGCTCGCCGATGCCCGCGGCTGGGTGAAGACCGATCGCGCCACGCTGCGCGTCGCCGGCCACGAGCATATCTGGGCAATGGGCGACACCACCGATTTGCCGATCAGCAAAGCCGGCAGCACCGCACATTTCCAGGCCCCCGCGATCGCCGAGCAGATCGCCGCCGCCGTCGAGCACCGCGAGCCCGATGCGAAGAAGGCGGCCTACGAAGGCCACGTCATGTGCTTCCTCGAAGTCGGCCACAGCAAGGCGACGATCCTCGACTTCGACTACAGCGGCCCGCCGCAGCCGAAGACGCCGAACGCGCTCATGCACTACCTCAAAATGGCCTTCAACAAAGCCTACTTCCACATCGTCCCCAGTGGCTGGGTCTGAGCCGCGCACTCCACCACTATGAAAATCCAAAGCATCATCTATCTCGTCGCCGGCACCCTCGTGCTCACCGGACTCGCCCTCGGACACTTCGTGGACGAACGCTGGCTGCTGCTCGCCGCGTTTGTCGGCCTCAATCTCTTCCAGACCGCCTTCACCGGCTTCTGCCCGCTCGAGCGTATCCTGATCAAGCTCGGCGTCGGCCAGGCTGGCGAGTCGTGCGGCGCCGCGACACGCTGAACGCCGATGAAGTTCTTTCGCCCACTCCTCACGCTCGCCGCCGCCATCGCGCTCGCGGCCTGTCATCCGAAAAAGGAAGCCGCGACTGCGGACTCGCTGCCCGCGGTCGCCGTGCGCGTCGCCGTGGTGGAGCAGAAGGCGCGGCCGGCCAGCGAGGAGGTCGTCGGCACCGTGCGGGCGAAATTGCGTGCGGCCATGGAGGCGAAAGTAAGCGGGCGCATCGAGGCGCTGCTCGTCGCACCGGGGCAGACGGTGAAGGCCGGCGAACTCATCGCACAGCTCGATGCGCGCGAGATTCAGGCGAAGCTCGACCAGGCGTTGGCGATGCGAGAACAGGCGACGAAGGACCTCGCCCGTGCCCGTGACTTGATGGAAAAGAAGATCACCACGCAGGCGGAGTTCGACTCCGTGCAAGCACGTGAGCGCGTCGCCGTCGGATCGGTGAGGGAAACCGAAACCATGCTCGGCTACACCAAACTCATCGCGCCCTTCAACGGCATCGTGACGCGCAAACTCGCCGACGTCGGCGACCTCGCCACGCCCGGCAAACCGATCATCGAGATGGAAGATCCGAGCGCGCTGCGCTTCGAGGCCGACGTGCCCGAGGCGCTCATCGGAAACGTGAAGCTCGGCGCGAAACTCCCCGTGCGGGTCGGCGCCGTGCCCACGCCGATCGAAGGCACGGTCGTGGAAATGGCACCCGTCGCCGACGCCGCGAGCCGGACCTTCGTGGTGAAACTCGACCTGCCGCCGACCGACGCCGCACGCAGTGGGCAGTTCGGCCGCGTGTGGGTCGCGACTGGTGAGAGCCAGACGATCCGCGGTCCTGCCGCGGCCATCGTTGCCCGCGGGCAGATGGAAACCGTCTTCGTCGCCGCAAAGGACCACGCCCAACTCCGCATCGTCCGTACGGGCAAAAGCACCGAAGGCGAAATCGAACTGCTCTCCGGTATCAACCCTGGCGAGCGCGTCGTCATCGAAGGCGCGGAGCAATTGCGCGACGGGCAACCCATCACGATCAAGCCATGAGCACCACCGCCCATCTCAACGCCGACGACCGCGGCATCCTGATTTCCTGCCCGCGGTGCCACCGCGCGAACCGCATCCCGTTCGCGCGACTGCACCAGAG
>JANPHH010000539.1:0-43157 GCA_031424375.1 Chthoniobacter sp.
CCCATTGTCATGTAGCCGGGGACGGCTTTGCCGGCCTTTCTGTCGTAACCATCCGTGTTCACGCCGATGAGATTTGGCAAGCCGTGGCCCATTTGATTCATCACGTGATGCGTCATGTGGCAGTGCATCGCCCAATCGCCGGGATTGTCTGCGATGAACTCAACGGTCCGCGTGCTACCGACCGGCACGAGCACGGTCGTCTCCGGCCAGCGCGCGCTCTCGGGAATATCGCCGCCATCGGTCGCGATGATCCACCAGTAGTGCCCGTGGAAGTGGATCGGGTGATGATCCATCGCGGAGAGATTGCCGATGCGGATGCGCACGCGGTCGCCGGTCTTCGCGAGGAGCGGCGCGGTGCCGGGGTAGACCTTCGCGTTGAGGGTGAGCACATTAAAGTCGGTCATCTCGTTCGGATCGGGCCGCATCGTGCCGGGGACGATTTTCCACTCGCTGAGCATGTAAACGTAGTCGCGGTCAGGCCGTGGACCCTTGGGCTCGCGCGGGTGAATGACGATGACGCCGAGGAGGCCGAGCGCCATCTGCGTCATCTCGTCGTGGTGCGCGTGATACATGAAGGTGCCGTGCTGCCAGAGCGTGAACTCGTATTTGAAAGTCTCGCCCGGCGGGATGGCGCGCTGGGTTAGTCCGCCGACGCCGTCCATGCCGCATGGCAGCAGGATTCCGTGCCAATGCACGGCGGTCGCGGCAGGCAGTTTATTCGTGACGTAAATGCGCACGCGGTCGCCTTCGACGACCTCGATGGTCGGCCCGTGGACCTGCCCGTTGTAGCCCCAGCAGTGCGCTTTGAGGCCCGGCGCGAACTCGTGGTTGCGCACTTCTTCGGCGATCATGTGAAAGACCTTCACGCCATCGACGAGCTTCCACGGCATCGTCGAGCCATTGAGCGTGACGGTCGGCGTGTAGTGCTTGCCGGGTTCACCGGGCTCCGCGTGCGGTGCGCGTGTCCACGCGGGCGGTTCGATTTTGCCATCCGCGGGTTTCGGCTTCGCGCTCGGATGCGCCGAGTGCGGGTCTTGCGCGCTCGCGGCGCGCGGCAGGGCAGCGGCTCCGGCAAGAGCGGCCGCGCCGGTGATCATTTCACGTCGAGTCATCATGGTAGTGAGTTGGTTAAGTTACTTGCCGGCGGAGCCGTTTTTCCGGGCGCGGAGATTTCCGCCGACCGCGCGCTCCAGTTCGGCGCGCGTCGTCCAGTAGTCGCGCTGCGTTTCGATGGCTTTGTGCTCGGCCTCGATCTGCTCCGCGCGGGTAGTGAAAAGCTCGAAGTTGCCGACGAGCATTCCGTTGTAGTGCAGCAGCATTCCGGCGGTGATGGCGCGGCGCGTCGGCACGACTTCGGTTTGGTAAAAGCGCGCCGTCTCGCGCAGTGCGGCGAGCTTGTCGTGCAGGGCGCGCACGTCCGCACGCAGACCGATGGCGAGGGCTTCCAGCTTGCGCTCCGCGCGGCGAAGTTCGGCCTGGCCTTTGGCGACGCGCCCCTGGCCTTGATTGAAGATCGGTAGTTCCAGCCGCAGCGTCGGGCCGGTCACGTTGGTTCGGTCGGTGTCGCGCTCGGTGTCCACGCCGAATTCCAACGCGCCGATGTAGCGGTAAGTCTTGGTGAGGCCGAGCGCGCGCACGACGCCCGCGAGTTCCAACTGCGCGGCGGCGAGGTCGAGCCGCTGCGCCACGGCGAGCGATTCGAGGCCGCGCAAGGGCACGTCGTTTTCCGGCACCGGCGGCAGCCCCTCGCGGATCTTCCATGCGGTGTCGTCGCCCCACAGGCTGAGCAGTCGGTTGATCTTCTCCCGGTGCTCGCGCTGTGCATTCTCGGCCATCGCCAGCTCCAGCCGCGCGGCATTGTAAGCCGCTTGCTGCTGCCCGAGCGCAAGGTCGGTGACGTTGCCGGCCTCATGCTGCCGCTGCGTGAGATCGAGCGCCGTGTTTTGAATGTCCACGATGGTGCGCCGGTGCGTGAGCATGGCCTCGTCGCCGAGAAGGTCATACACGGCCATTTTCACCTCGGATACGAGCCGCAGCGTCTCATTAGCCACGCGGAGCTGCGCAGCGGCGAGATGATCGGCCGCCACGCGCTTGCGCAGCGGCAGCATCAAGAGGTCGAGCAGATCAAACGCGACGGCCTCTTCCCAATTCGCGCCGGAGGGCGCGCGGTCGGGAAAGCGCACGCTCAAATCAAAGCTCGGATTTTTCCACAGTCCCGCCTCGCGCAGATCCGCGGCGGACACTCCCACGTCCTCGAAGGTCGCGAGCAACTCGCGGTTGTTGAGCAGCGCGATTTGCACCGCGCGGTTCACGGTCAGCGGCTTTTTCAAAAGCGTCCGCACCTCCGCCAGCGCGGCTTCCCGCGCGGCGGCATCCTGCTGCCAGCGCACCGCGAGACCGGTGCGTTCGCGCACGGCTTTCTCGACGGGGCGCGAGGGCGGTTCCTTCGGTGCGGCGAGCGCCGGCAACGCCAGTGCGGCGATGATGAAAAGCGTGAGTGGGTTAGTGGCCTTCATGTTTCATGTTCTTCATGTCCATTTTCCCCTCGGTCTTCGGAGCGTCTTCCGGCGTGCCCGACACCGGGCCGAATTCATCCCACTTCTCCTGCTCCTTCACCGCCGCGGAAAGAAGCGCGCGGGATTTGCGCGTCGTCTCGTCCGGGCGCAGCGAGGTTTGCCGAGCGAGCCGAGCGCCCTCCGGCGCATCCGGACTGGCGGGATTCGTGGCGGTCAGCGGCGGCGGCGGTGCAGTCGCGCAGCCGGCGAGCAGCGCGGCGGCGGCCAGGAGGATGAGTGGTCGAGTCATGGCGGTGAATGATCGTGGCCGCCCGATGCCTGAAGCACCGGGCGGCGTGATCGAGCAAGGTGACGGCTACTTCTTCCCGCCCGCGTCTTTGACCATCTTCGTGAATTTCTCGGGCTCCTTATTGAAGTCCTTCACGCAGTCTTTGCAGCACAGATACACGTCGGTGCCGCCGTTGGAGACCTTCACGACTTTGCCGTGTTCGCCGAGCGGTTCGTTAGAGACGACGCACTTTTTCAGCGGGTAGTCTTTCGGCACACCCTTGGGCGTGGCGGAGTCGGCGAAGGCGAACGTGCTGCCGAGAAGGACAGCGGTGAGGATGGCGATGGTGGATTTGGTTTTCATGTTTTTGATGTGATGTCTGATTTTTGCCTGCCGTTGGTTTGTTGGTTCGTCGAGTCATGCGGGCAGGCGAGCGCAGGCCGCGACGGTGCGGATTGCTGGATGACACGCGGACACACCGCGCCCGCACGGGCGCAGGGCTGCGCGGCGATACGGCTAAGACCCGCCGGTAGGCGGGAGCCGCGTCGCTACGCGAGGAGGGGCGGAGCGTGCGAACGCAGGCTCCGATGCAAAACCAATTCAGCGAAAGCGGGAACGTCCGGCGGTGGGCCGGTGGCAGGTGCCGCGGGGCACAGCTTCGGCATCGCGACGGCGATGAGCGGCCACGCAACCGGCAGCGCGAGCATTTCGAGCGAGGACGCGGCCGGCAGCTTGGCGTCGCCAGGCACAACGGCATGAAGCGACTTGCAGCACTGCACGCCTTGTTTGCCGTCCATCGGTCCTTTCACTGGCTCTGAAGCACCATTGTGGCAACACGCGTGTTCCTTCTTCACCTTCACCTGCTGCGCCGCACGGCCCAGAGCACAGTGATTCGAGAGCACGAACCACCCGCAAAGCGCCATCATCACGACAGCGATACGCAGGGGGCGATTGATGCGGATGAAATTCAAAGCGGTACTGGCTGCATAACCTTATGCCCGCCTTTTGCAAGACAGGGCTGCGGTTCGTATATCAGGTTTGAGACAGCGCTGGATGTAAAAGACCTCAAACTATTTTGCGGCTGCCACGAAAAGGGCTTGCTGCCGCTTCCAGCATCGAGTCGTGCAACCATCGAAGTTATCTCCCCGTGCGACATTGACCTCACTGTAGCCGGGGCGAAAGTGTTGGCAGGTAACTCACAGCGACGCCCGGTAACGCTGGATCGCTGTGGCCATGCCCTCCGCGAGCCGCTGCCGGTAACTTCCTTTGACGGCGAGAGCGGTGTCCTCCGGGTTCGTCAGAAAGCCGCACTCCGTCAGCGCCGCGCGGACGCCGTTTTTGCGCAGCACGAAGAATTCGGCGTGCTTCACCCCGCGGCTCTCCGTACGGGGAATAGAGGTCAGCGCCTGCTGGATCTGCGCGGCGATCGGCTGGCTGTTGCGCGTCGCGTAAAAGGTCTCGACGCCCCGCGCACCGACGCGCGGAGCGGCATTGAAATGAACGCTTACGAAGATGGCGTCGGGATGTGCATTCGCAATCGCCACGCGCTGGCCGAGCGAAACAAAGACATCGCTCGTGCGGGTCATCACCGTGCGAAAACCAGCGCGGTTCAGTTGCCTTTGCAGCCGCTTCGCCACGTCGAGCGCAACGACCTTTTCCTTTACTTTCTGTCCCCGGATTCCACCGAGATCGTGCCCGCCGTGGCCGGCATCGATGACCACGGTCCGGAATGGTCCGGCAGAGGTTGACGGGTTGCCGCGCGAGGACATTTGCGCGTGCGCGGAGCCGACCGTTGCGGAGCGAGGAGGAAGGCCAGTCTGCACACCGGGAAGAGAGAGCAATTCAAAGTCATATCGTCTTCCAGTTTCGACGCGATCCGCCGGCTTTCATTGGAAATCTCTGCCGCGAGCATCCTTTCCGTGCGCGCTCTGCGCCCCCTTCCGATAACTCTTTGCCATGCAAATTCTCCGCTACAGCGACTCTGATTTTCCCCGCGCACTCGCTTTGCTGAAACGCCGCACGACTCCGCAGCCGGAAGTCGAGCAGACCGTGCGCAACATCATCGCTGCGGTGCGTGAGCGCGGCGACGCGGCCTTGCTCGAGCTGACCGAGAAGTTTGGCGGCCCACGGCTGGCCGCCCGCGACCTTCGCGAGACTCGCCGTGCCAGGGTGGATGCCGTCACCGCGGAAGCGATTAGCGCGGCGCACGCCAATGTGCGCGATTTTGCCATGCGCAGTTTGCGCAAGAACTGGCAGTCGAAAAACGCGCAGGGCGCGCGGGTCGGCGAGCGCTTCGACCCGTTTCAACGAGTCGGCATCTACGTGCCGGGAGGAACGGCGCCGCTGGTTTCCACCGCGATCATGACGGTCACGCTCGCCGCTGCCGATGGCGTGCCGGAGATTGTCGTCACGACGCCGGCCGATGCGGCGGGGAAGGTGAACGACGCGCTGCTTTACGCGCTGCACTTCGCTGGTGCGACGGAGATTTACAAGGCGGGCGGCGCCCAAGCCATCGCCGCGCTGGCTTACGGCACCGAAACGATTCGTCCGGTGTTGAAGGTGTTCGGGCCGGGCAACGCCTACGTGGTCGAAGCGAAACGACAAGTCTTCGGCGCGGTTGCGGTGGATTTGCTGCCGGGGCCGAGCGAGATCCTCTTCGCCGCCGATCGCAGTGGCAATGCCGCTTGGATCGCCGCCGACTTGCTCGCGCAAGCCGAGCACGGCAAAGGGAGCTCGATCGTGTTTCTCACCAACTCCGCCGCGCTGCTCAACAGCGTGGCGACCCAACTCAGCGAGCAAACCAAGGTGCTCAACCGCCAGGCGCACGTCACCGGCGTGCTCGAAAACGACTGCGCGCTTGTCCTTGTGAAAACGCTCAAGGACGCCGTCGCCATCGCGAACGACTTCGCGCCCGAGCACATTTCCATCGTCGCCAAAGACGAGGAGAAACTCGCGGCGGGCATCCGCACCAGCGGCGCGATTTTTCTCGGCGCACATTCGCCGGTCGCCGCGGGCGATTTCCTCGCGGGACCGAGCCACGAGCTGCCCACGGGCGGCGCGGGCCATTCGTTCGGCGGCCTCACCGTGGATCAATTTCAGCGCCGCACCAGCATCGTGCGGTTTGATGATCGAGCGCTGCGAAAGTCGGCGGCGATCATCCAAACGCTGAGCGGGCTGGAAGGGCTGGATGCTCATGCGCGGTCCGTGGCGATTCGGCTCGGCTGAGCCAGTGCCATCGCCGGGAGCTGCTCGGAAGAAAGCCGGCCGACGCGCACCACTTCCCGACCACAGCGCACCAGGAAAGAGATGAAAGCAGTCAGGCTTTCAAACTGCGGATGCGCAGCCAGCACCTCTTCGCCGATGCCTTTGGGCGGAACTTTGGTTCCGTTCACGCAATATACGGTCGAGGAGTCCTGCGCTAACCGGAACATGCAATACCACTTGGCCGAATCCGTCTTCAGGACAAAGACCGGAAGGAGATCGAGCGGACACCGCCCAAGCTTCAAGTGCCGATGGCCCGCCAAGGCGTATTCAAGCGGCATGAACTTTGCCGCGGCTTGGTGATCGTCGTAGGTAAAATGAACCTCATTGTCCCGGCCGGACAACTCGCCGTGCCACTTGTCCTTTTGGCGCAACACCCGCTCGATCAGGGATAAGCGAGTCCGCACGCGAGTCAGGCCATCGTGCCATTGGTAAAGGTCGATGACATCCTGTGGCAAACTCCACTCAAAGCCCGCGCAGAGCGCCTGAATGTCTTCCCGGCTAAGACCGGGCCGCAGCCGCGTCGTCTCTCCGGGAGTAAGCTCCCCGAGAGTTGCTTCGAGATCGGCCAGGGCATCGGAAAGTGTCATGGCTTCGCGTGAGACTTATTGATGAAGCCCGCCTAGCCCGTGCCAGCCCTGCCACGCCATGTAGCTGGCAAGGGTAAGCAGCAGCGCGCAGGAGATATATGGAGCCTTGCGCATCGCATTGCTGAAGCCGGTGAATTTCTTCTCCGCATGGCCCACCGTCCATGCCGCCACCGCCCCCACGGTCACCATCGTAATCGCGAGCCCGAAGCTGAAGGCGGCCACCAGCGCAATCCCGAGCGTGAATTGCTTCAACTGCATGCAGATGATGAGCACGCTGAACGCGGCGGGACACGGCAGCAGCCCGCCGGTCAGCCCGAAGAGGACGATCTGCGGCGTCGTGACTTCGCGGTTCATAAACCGCTTTTGAATGTCGAGAGCGTGGGCGGCTTCGTGCGCGTCCTGGAACTCGGCACCTCCCGGAAGATCGCCGTGGTCGTGATCATGGGTGTGCCCGTGGTCATGCTCACGGAACTCCGCCGGATACGTGTGCGCGTGGCCATCGTGGGAAAGCGTCAGGGTCATGTCGAACTCGTGCGGTTCCGGGATGTCTGTCGTCGATTCGAGAAAACCTTCCTTCTTCACGAACGCAAAAGTCTGCCGCACATCGCCAGGTCGCACAGTCTCGATACTCACGCTGGAGGGCTCCGGCACGAATGCCTTGCCATGCTCCATGAACATGAGCCGGAAGACGGGTGGGACACCCGTTTCAAAGACCGAGAGATTCACCATGCCGTGGCCGGTCTTGATGATTTTCGTGTCGTCATGCACGTGACCATGCTCGTGGTCATGATGCTCATGGGCCGCCGCAGCCTTCGTGTCGCGCCGCGTCCGCCAAAACATCCAGATCGCCAAACCGGCGATGATCACCGCCGAGGCGAGTTGGAAATAGGGCTCGGTCGTCTCCGCATTCCACTGGCTGCCGTATTTGAGCGCCACCGCCGCCAGTGCCCAGATGATGAGCGAATGCGAGAACGCCGCGGACAGCCCGAGCAACACCGCCTGCCAGACCGTCCCCCGGATCGCGACGATGAACGCCGCCATCATAGTCTTGGAATGCCCCGGCTCCAAACCGTGCAATGCGCCAAGAAGGATCGCGGAGGGGATGAATAGCCAGGCGTGCGAAGTGCCTTTGGCGAGCGCTTGGGAGAAGTCGGTCAATGCGAGAAACATGATTTAGGACTATGCCCCCATGTCCCATATTGCCAAGCTGGGATTTTACATGTTTGTTGCACGCCGCACGCCTACATTCTGCCGATGCCCAAGCATACGCACATCCACCCGCCTGACGAAAAGCGGGCGCTTCAGATCCGCCTGCGCAAGGTCGCCGGCCAAATCGCTGCAATCGAGCGCATGGTCGAGGAGGATCGCGACTGCCCCGATGTGCTCACCCAAGTCGTCTCCGCGCGCAAGGCGCTGAAGTCCTTCGCCGAAGTCGTCATTCACCAGCACACGAAGGAGTGTATCGAGCACGCCGCCGACCCCAAGGAAGGCCAGCGCAAATTGCGGGAACTCCTGACCGTGCTGGAGCGCTACGTGGAGTAACGTGTAAGCGTCAGACCTCGACCATCCGTTTCACACCATCGCAGCGCCCAGCTCCGTAGGCTCCAAAGACGCGGCGGATTTCATCACGGACGCGGCGGAAGGCGGTGAGCTGTTCTTCTTCGGTGCCCGTGGCGTGCGCAGGATCGTCAAAGCCCCAATGGTGCCGGTTCACCTGGCCGGGAAACATTGGACAGGCTTGGTCGGCATTGCCGCAGACGGTGATGACTGTCTCCACCGGCTCATGCAGAAAGTCGCTGAGGTGTTTCGAGTGGTGGTCAGAAATGTCGATACCGATATCCTGCATTGCTCTGATTGCCAGCGGATGCACGTAGCCGGCGGGTTTGGAGCCAGCGCTTGCGACGCGGACCGCATCGCCCGCCGCCTCGCGGAGGATGCCTTCCGCTAGGTGGCTACGGCACGAATTGCCGGTGCAGAGGATGAGGACGAGGGGCTTTTCCATTTGCGGAAGCGTTAGCAGCAGTCGTCAGCGACAATCGGTTGCTCAGATTCGACAGGGCAGCAGTCAGCCGAGCGCACGATGCAGACCACCGGCACGGCGAGGAGCGCGCCGAGCACCGGGCCGGCGAGATAGAGCCAGAGGTGTTCGAGGTGACCACTCACGATCGCCGGCGAAAGGGAGCGCGCAGGATTCATCGAAGCGCCGCAGATCGGTCCGGCAAACATCGCCTCCAGCGCAATGACCGCTCCGATGGCAATGCCCGCGGTAATCCCCTTCTCTTTCGCCCCCGTCGAGACGCTGAGTATCACCAGCATGAGGAGGAAAGTGAGGACGACCTCGAGAATGAAGCTTTGCATCGCCGCGCCGGCCGGCAGCGTTGCCCCGAGGGTATCGTTGGCGGGAAAAAGGAAGCGCAGCAGACCGCTGGCGGAGAACGCCCCTAAAAGTTGGGCGCCGACGAAACCGGGCAGGGCGCGCCACGGGAAACGGCGTGCAACGGCGAAGGCCGTCGTGACGGCCGGGTTGAAGTGCGCGCCACTCACGTCGCCGAAGGTGTAAATCATCGCGAGGACGATCAGCCCGAAAGTCAAAGCAATGCCCGGATGCGTGATCGCTCCACCGCTAACTTGGTTGATGACGACCGCACCGGTGCCGGCAAAGACGAGCGCAAACGTCCCAAGGAATTCGGAGAGCAGCTTTCTCATCCTTTGACGGCTTTGCGGGTTCGTGAGGCAGGATTGGATTCCGGGGTTGGTGTGCAACAGTCCGCGAGCGGCCCGGCGCAGCTCGCCAAGGCCTTTATCATCCTACGCAGATCGGCAGTGAAGACCGCGTTCTCGCGGCAGCAGTCCTGCAAACACTTCATGTTCGCCGTCAGTTCTGGCGAAGGCTTCGCCGGCAGCGAATAGACTATCCACGCACCCTCCCGCTGCGTCTCCACGAGCGCGTGCTCGCGCAGATACGCGAGGTGCTTGGAGATCTTCACCTGCGGCGCGCTCAGGATTTCCTGGAAGTGACAGACGCAGAGCGGCCGATGCGAAAGCAGATGCAGAATGCGCAGACGCGTCTCGTCGCAGAGGCATTTGTAAACTTCGATTAACTTCAAGAAGTAAGACATACGCCAACGAGCATATCCGTAAAGCAGAATGTGTAGCCCTCCGGCCGGGATCATCTGCCGCTTCCTCCTCAGAGTCCGGCATCGGCAGATCATCCCGGCCGCCCCATTAATGCAAGACTGAGCGCACCGGCTTCGCGTCGCTTTCCGCTACCGGCTTCCGCGCGCTTGCCCGCCTACAGCCTGCCGCTCCGGCTCTCGCTCACCGACGCGCTCAGACTCGCGAGGTGAGGTTAAGCCGCTGCGCAAGCTGCGACGGCTGGCGGAGGAATCATTCCGCCGACTTCGCACGAAGGCAAAGCGCCGCTTGATGCACGACAAGCTCGGCCGCACCGGCGAGGCATTTATCAAGGCATGCTGTGCTCGCCGCGTCGCGGACGTGCTTTTCCACGGCGTCTCGCATCGGCCTCGCGCCGAGGCGCGGGTGGAAGCCACGCTGGACCAGGAACGGCAGCACCGCGGGGCCGCACGAGACTGCCAGCCCTTTCTCCGCAAGAAAGTCCACTTCACCCGCGAGAAGTTGCCGCGCGATTTCCAACTGCACCTCGTAGCTTAGCCGACTGAAGACAAGTTTTTCGGTGATGCGCGCGAACAGCTCCGGTCGGAATGATCGCTGCGCTTTGGCGAGGACGTGCCGTTCCATCGTGGCGAGCGGGGCGTGTTGCAGTTGCATCACGTCGGCAGCACCTAGGTTCGACGTTAGAACTACATAGAAGGCGCTCAGATCCAGCGTTTCGCCAGTGGCGAGGGTGATGCGGGCTGCGTCGAGGATTTGCAGAAGAATGTCGAGCACGCGCGGGTGCGCCTTTTCGCTTTCATCGAAAAGGATGGTGCCGAATCCCGCGCGCTTCACGGCGAGGCCGAGCGTGCCTTCCTCTCCGAGCGATCCACCGAGTAGCACGGCGAGGCTCTCTTGAGTCTGATACTCGGACATATCGAAGCGAAGTAGCTTCTCTTCGCCGAAAAGGTAACGAGTAAAGGCGAGAGTTAGCTCTGTCTTCCCTACCCCAGTGGGACCAAGGAAGAGGAAACTTCCTTTCGGGCGGTTTGCTTTGGTGAATCCAAGTTCGCCGCGGTGCACGACCGAAGCCACGCGGGGAATAACGTGATCCTGGCCGCGGATGACTTCGCGCAGATGCGGTTCGAGGGCGTTGAGTTTGTCGATGAGAGCGGGGGAGAGGTCGGAGAGATTCATAGCTTCCGAGCGTCCCACGCGACGACCCGCAAGCTGCTCCCGGGCGAGCGCAGCCTGCCCGCTCATGGCCGCTACAAAGTGCGCATCAATGAAAACCTCACTCCTCACATCCGCATTCAACCCAATCCTCGCTCAAGCTGCCGCTGGCGGTCTCGCCGAGGGCGCCAGCAAGGCGATGGGCATCGTCATGCTCTTCGGCTTCATCTTCGGCACCATCGCCGTAGTCGGCGGCGGCTTCGCCATCCGGCGCGGCGATACCGATGCAGGCAAGCTCTCCATTGTGGGCGGACTCATCATTGCCGGTGCGCCCGTGATCGTGAAGGCGCTCTTTACTGCCTTCGGCCTTGGCGGTTCGACCGTGGACATCGGCGCATTCCAATAAATGAACGCCAACTCGAAACACGAGCTGCGCTTTACTGAGACCAACAGCTCGGACGACTCCGCCGGCAAGACGTGGGGATTGGAGGGTAACCTCTTTTGGTATCTTGTCGGCGGAGCGTTCAGCTCGGTGCTGACGCTCCTTCTCCTGTTCAGCATGTGGCGGTGGAGCCTTGTCTCCGCCCTCGTCCCGGCAGCGGTGCCGATCACGATCACGCTGCTCTACATCCTCGCGTTCCGCCAAGGCAGGCCGCCTGGCTACGACTCCGACCTCTTCGAGCTGTGGCTCAAAGGTCCGGGCTTCGGTCCGACCGAGCCCATCCCATCCATTTCCGAAACCAGCCAATCTCCCGACTATGTTTGAATCCGCACCTAACGGTTACTTTCTCAACGACCTCATCGTCTTTCACGGCCTTGGCAAAGGCTGCTACGTCTCCAAAGGTTTTGTCATCGAGCCACCCGAACTCAGCGCAGCAGCTCCTGAGCACCTCAACGCCTTCCAGGACCAAATTGCGTTGGTGCTGGCGTGCTTGCACGACAAGCTGCGGCTGCAAGTGCAGTGGTTTTGCGACTCCGACTATCGCGCCGAGTTGTTGCGCTATCACGAGCAGACGGAGAAAGCGTCCAACGTTTGGACGCGCCGCACGCGCAATGAGCGCTTCACGCGCTATTGGCAGGCGATGCAAAAGCGACAGCTACGCCGCCAGCGGCTTGTCCTCTATTTCTCACGTCAGATCGACATTGCGCCGCCCGCGACCACCACCTCCGGCGGTCTGCGCAAACACTATGAAGTCGTGCTTCAACAACTCGGCTCCGAGTTTGCGCAGCTTCACGAGATGCTCGGCCAAATCTTCCACGGTTCGCGCATTGAGCCGATGTCCGATGCGGACCACTATCGCCACACGTCGCGCTTTCTCAATCCTTCCCTCGGCGACCGCTTCGACTTCGACCCGATTGATACGTTCGTGCCCGAACTTTCGATTCACGAAAACTGCTGGCACAGCGAGGCCAACGGGCAGCCTGAAGGATCAGGCTTCTGGATGGATGGCTACTATCACTCCGTCCTCGTCCTTCGTCGTTGGCCGAAAGTGACGCACCCAGGCATGGTCCGCAGGCTGACCGATTTGCCGCTCCTCGACTACTGCATCAGCGCCAATGTCGAATCGCTCTCGCCTCGGGCCGAGATCAACAAGGAGGAGAAAGCTCACGATCGCCTCGCTGGGGACTATGCCAGCGAGAAGCGCTTGTCTCTCGTCACGGCGATGGAGAAGAAGCAGAAGAAAATCGCTGCGCTCATGCAAGGGCATACCTCCCCGTTCAACGTCGAATACATCGTCCGAACTTGGGATAAGACGAGAGAGGGGCTCGCGGCCAAGACCGCGGCAATCAAGAACGCGATCAACAGCATGAACGGCGCGCAGTATCTCGAATGCCCGCTCCCGACGACCGCGAAGAAGCTCTTCTTTCAAAGCTGGCCGGGGCATCCGTGGGGCCGCTACCCGCATCGCAAGCTCTACGGCGAGACTCGCTACCTGGCCGATGTGCTGCCGTTCAGTGCCACCTTCACCGGACATCTGGCGAACGCGGAAGCGCTCTACGATGGCAGTTCGCGCAACCTTGTCGGCGTAAAGACGTTCGCAGGGAGCGGCGGCAACGAGACGCCGCAGCACGCCGTGCTGCTCGGGATGAGTGGCGCAGGCAAGAGCGTCACCGTCTGCGACCTGCTCAGTCAGACCGAAGCATTTTACGACTACACGGTCATTATCGAGGAAGGGCTCTCTTATGAGATCTACACGCGCACGGTTGCGCCGGATGCGCGCCCGATCATCATCCAGCCTGACGGCGATCTGACGATCAACTACCTCGACACGCACGGGCTGCCGCTCAGTGCCGAGCACCTATCCTCCGCGATGGCTTTGGTAGCGAAGATCGTCGGCGTGAGTAGCGACGAGGACAAGCAGCTCGCCCGCGAGGCGCAACTCGCCAAATACGTCACGCTTCTCTACGACGACGTATTCGCAGAGTGGAGCAAGCGCAACGAAGTGCGTGTGCTGGAAGTGGCGCGTCATGCATGTGCATTGTCGCGCTTTCGCAAAGCCCGGCCGGGAATGACGCTGCTCGATGCCTTCGTAGATTTGCGCGACTGGCGGCGCGCCGAGCCCGACGCTGCCGCTGCTTCGCTCACGGCATTGGACGAGGAGGAGGTCATGCGTTTCCTCAAGGAGCCCGCGACGCAACGCGAAGTCCGCAACCTTGCTTTCGCCTACTTCTCTCCGAGCGAGTATCCGACTCATCGGATGCTGCAAGAGCTGCTCCAGCTCGAGTCTTCCGATCCGACCGCGGAAGATCTGGCGACACGACTTCTCCCGTGGTGCGCCGGGGGCAACTACGGGTGTCTCCTCGATGGCGAGAGCAACATCTCGCTCACCGGAAGGATCGCGCACTTCGAGTTGGGCTACATCCCCGAAGCCGCGAAACTTCTGCGCGCCGTCGCGGGATTTCTTATCACCAACTACACGCGCCAGCACATCATCACGATGCCGCGCGGACTGCGGAAGCGGAACGTCTATGAAGAAGTCGCCCGGCTGCTGGACATCCCCGGCGGCGAGCAGATCGTGAAGGAGAGCTACGCCCAAATGCGGAAGTTCAATTGCTGGAACATTTCCATCGTCCAGCAATACGCCCGCTTCAAAGAGAGCCGCATCCGCTCCGCCGTCTTCGGCAACTCGCGCCAGTTCTTCCTCATGCGCCAAAACGACCGCGCCGACCTGGACGACATGGGCCACGACATCGGCCTCACCGAGCTGACCAAGCATGCCATCCTATCCTATCCGCTCCCCGACCAACAAAGCGGCGAAGACAAGTTCGCCGCCTTCACTTACCTCCACTCCGACGCGCAGAACCCCATCTGCGGCACCGCGCACAATGTCTCTTCAGCCGAAATGCTCTACGTGAGCGGTAGCAGCGGCGCACAGTTTGACGAGCGTGCGAGGCAACTCCGCGGAGCTGCGGATGTTGTCGATGCGATCATCGCAAACGCGTGACTGGCGATCTCGGCTGGCCGAGCCCGACAGCGTTACGCCCGAAACGGCTCGTTCAACAGGCGCCATAGTGCGTGCGTCTTGAGCGAAGGACAGATGGCTCGGCAAAAGATCTTAAACTATCCCGTTATCCGACTGAGTGCCGAAGCTGCGCCAAGAATATGCAATTCGGATTTTGCCCGCGACAGGGCTACGTAAAGTGTTTCACGATGTTCTTCCGCCGAGAGCGCATCGACACCGCACAGCAGTAGGATGGCGGCTTCGAGACCCTTAAAGCGAAGGCAACTCTCTGCGCGGACGCCTGACGGCTGCGGGGTTGCGTCGAAGGTCCACGCAACGCCACGAGGCAGAGAGTGGCGGGACAGCAAGTCTTGGAAAGGTGCTTTCAGCGTGGCGTCGCCAATTATCACTGCGATGTCTTCCGGCGCGACGCGGCCAGCTTGAATGAACTCGCGCACCAGTCGCGCGATCGTCTGCACTTGTCCGGTCATGCCCGTTTCGGAGTGAAGTGCCACTGGCACTCCGGCGATTGGCGGCGGATCGGTGTGGGAGCCAAGGTAGTAACGATAAGCCGCCTCGTGGATAGCGCGCGTGCTGCGGCAATTCACCGTGAGTTCGAATTCCTCCTCCGGGGGAATCGGGAGTGCATCCGGGCGGCGATAGACCGCTTGGTTGTTGTCGTAGAAGACGTAGAGGGGACTGTGCCGCGTATCTGCCAACAGCATTTCGACTGGCAACCAGAACTCGGCATGAAAGTCCTGCGCTTCGTCCACGACGATTGCGTCGAATCGCTCGCCAGTCTCTTCCACGGCGAGCGCGAGCGCGTAAGGCAATTGTACGCGAAATTTGTCGCCACGCGAATACTCTTGTTGTGAGACGCGGAGGAGGTCGCGTCCGGTGGTGCCGAGCACCCGTTGGACCCGGTCACCGCAGAGTTCGTGGAAACTGCGGACCTCGATTGGAAGCGACGACGCTTCGACGCGGCGCAAATGCTCGGCGAGCGGGCGATTGAAGCACAAGAGCAGGGTACGAAAACCTTCGCGCGCTAGCTGCCGCGCTTTTTCCAGGGCCAGCACAGTCTTGCCGGTGCCGGCTCCGCCCTTGATTGCCACGCGTCGGCGTGCGCCAAGTGCCCGCAGCAGCCGCGCTTGCTGCGCGGTAAGCTCGATCCGCTGTTGATCTTCCTCCGCCAGCCGTTGGCTGACTAATGGAGCGACGCGGATGTCGCGTGCAAAAACCCGCTCGATCAGGGCCGCAGCCCCTCTGCCGAGGGCCGCTACTGAGGTGTCTTCGTTGCGCCACCACTCGAACGCCGACTCGATCCAGTGAGCGATGTTGCTCAGCTCGACTGCCGTGGCAATTATGGCGCTCGGCCGCTCGGGGCCAGAGAGTTGTTCAGCGCGTTGGAGGTCAGGAAAGGCAACGCCGTAGCCTGCGAGCACGCGCCGGGGCGCAGCTCGCGACCACTCGGGATGCTCGCGCAACTTGTCGAGAATCACATGCTGCGCCCGGCGAGCTTGGGCGAATGGGTCTTTGATGTGGTGCTCGCGCATTCCGCGATCGATCGAGAACCATTCGCCGCTTGACGCATCCCGCCGGATACCGCCGCCTTTGACTTCCACGACAAGCATCCCGCTGCCGGGATGGAAGAGGAGAAAGTCCGCCTCGCCATCCTGCGCGTGGCGACGCGGCTGACGGGCAATCCAGGAAACGGAATGTAAAACCGTCCAGCGTCCGTCCAATCCATCGCGACACGCACGGTAGAATGCGGCTTCCGCCGCCGAAGAAAGCTGTTGCAATTGCTCCTCAGACAAATGCGGGATGATCCGCGCGCCGCCGGTGGAGTTGCTCATGTGGAACTCGGTTCATCGCTCGCCACTGCGAGACGCGCACGGCTAAGGATGATCGCCTCCTCACCGTCGTCGTAGCGGACCCGGAATGCGCTTGTTGTCCCTCCGACGATCGCCACGAATGTTGCGGGACGGCCATCGACAAGGACGCGCGCACCTTCGACAAAGGTTCCATCTGCCCCGGTGGATGAATCAGCGGCGCGGACCTCGCGCCATTTCTCGTCGAGGTGATAGCTGTCAATTAGAGCTGCGGGATTCCGAAAGCGATGCAGTTTGGGCGAGGGGCCACCCGCATACTCGACGACGTAGAGCCAATACGCTTCGCGACGATCACGCGCCTCACGCATTTGCCGAGAAGTCATGCTGACGCCCGCTGCGCCCCATGCCCCGGCGAGGCCCTTAACCTCAATGTAACGAATATCCTCCTCTGTCGTGCCGCGCGACTCCACGTCATACCCTGGATGATTAGTCGGCATGCGCTCGGCGTTCCGAGGCGGTTTTGTTTTGTCTGGGTCCTTCTCGTAACGAACAACGAATTCTTCGGCAGCACGGCCGAGCGCCCGCTGTTCTTCGGTAGTCTCATCGCTTGCCGCGTCGCGGGGCTCGGGAGCGATGGGCGCGATGTAACTGATACGCCGTGTTTGAGCAGCTGAATGCGTCGGCGGACGTTGGGTGCTTGGCTTTGTCGGCGTGTGCGGCGGACTGGGCGGCTCACTCGGCCCGTTGCCGCCGGTTCGCGTGCCGGAGCTTTTGGACTTCGTGGTCGTGGGCGTGATGGGTGGGGGGAGAGACTCGACTGGCGGTTCTTCAATCACCGGCTCGCAACCTTGTTCCAACCGCGCACGAAACCACGCTCCGCGTTCAGCCGGGAGCGTCCAGTCCCGCTTGGTGCAGAGGCGTTCTGCGCGCTCTTGCGACGCGCACAAGAGCTCGAACACTTTAGGAACGAGGTCCTTCAAATTCCGTCCGCCCCACAATGCGCGAACGAGAGCCTCGGCAACTTCCTGCCGAAGGGCTTCGGGATCGGCTTCATGGGCGAGGTATAGCACGCGGTTCTCTTCATCCCAGAAGGCCAGCCGATGTTCACGGGCAGCAGGCACAAAGGCCCGCGCCTTGAGTCGATACTTGAGTAGAATCGCAGCGCTACCTTTCTCAACGCTCGCGATGAGCCGTTCCATGCGACCGCTTTCGACGAGTTCCTTCAGGTCGTCGGGAAGTTGATTCCAGAGCCACGTGAAGATCAGTCGCTTGCTGCCCGGTGTCAGCATGACCGCGGATTCCACAGGTTCCGCCAGGTCGGCGTCCTCCAGCGAAACCTCGACTGACTCGCTCAACCGCGGCGAATCAAACTCACGAAAGAACCGGTCGAATTCGCCAAAGCTGCGTTTCGCAGGAATCCACGCAAACTCGATTGCGTACCGGAACAGCGCCTTGAGTTCGCCATCATCAGGCACGAACACGTCGTTCGGCGGGTGAAAGCAATCACTCTGCGTCCACAGTCGCGCTTGCCCGCGGAACTCGTGCCACCAATCGGGCCACTCATTAGGCGAGGCGATTTCTCCGAGCATCGTCGCGTAGATCTTTTCAAGCGCGGCTTCGATAGCGAGAGGCTCGCCGGGCTCCGCTGCGCTCAGCCGGACCCAAGCGTTCGCGTATTCGCGAGTGGCCGCGAAAGGGGCAACACCCAGTTTAGTGACGAAAAAGGTCCGTAAGTCGTGCCGTCCGTAGGTCGGTTCAAGATAGCCGAAGAGCCCCCCACACACCGCAACGGCGTCTTCCCAGATGACCTCACTTGGTATCCGCCAAGGTTTCGAATCGCCTGGAAGGAAAATAATCCTCTTGTCGTGGAGTTGTGCGGGCGTCGCGGAGTCTCTTAGACGCCGGTAGATCTTCACGAGCACAGTGACACTCTGAGATGCTCGGTCGGAGGCGCTCAGCTTCTCAAGATAGTCGAGAAGCTGCTCGCTCGTCACTTGGGAATGAACACCTAGTAAGCGAGCGTGTTCGTCTCCGAGCTTCTTTGTGGTGTATGGCACTCTGTTGCCGAACAGTTCTCGCGTCTCGGGACGATCCACGAAGACCTCTCCCGGTGAAACCAAACCTTTTGTGCTTGGGAACCAAGCGGCGTTCTGGAGACAATCCTCAAACTCCGAAACTACTGCCTTGTGCTTCAAACTGTAATGAGTCCAAGAATACAACCCACCTAGGGAACTCCGGAGAGAAAATTTAGATTGCCCAGAGAGCCATTTAAGCAACGCATTTGCAGAACCGTGGTCTCCGGCTTCACTCTGCCCGCGCCGGAGCCGCGCAAGCCAACGAGGCGGCACCACATTGGTGAGGTGGCTGACGTAATTTGAATATTCAACGTGTTTTATGAACGACTGCCGCTCAAAGTCGCTTGCGGAAGAGCGGTCATTTGAATACACTTTCCGGCGATACGGCGGAGGGGTTGTGGTGACTGCGAGCAATTCAAACAATTCGCTCCACGACTCTCGTGCGGCGCGATCCGCACCGGTGAGATACGCGTTGGAAAGAACTGCAAGGTGAGGAATATCTTCGGGCTCTCGGAAAACCGCGCTCCAGCCCGTGCGAGGATCAACAGTGCGCGGCACAACGAGCGTTTTCCCATCAAGTTCACCCCACAGGACGATTGCGCCGTCGTCAAGTAACAGCGGCAACCGCGCTTTGGCTTTCCCTAGCTGGTCCTTCGTCAACGCGGTTGCATGTGCGCGAATAATGTTTGTGGCCACTACAATCCGATCCGCCGTTAGTCGCTCGCGCTCTCGTATTAAGTTGGGAAGAAGCGCATCCACAATGAATTCGGCCACCGAGAACTTCCGCACGTTCAGAGTCCGGCTCACCCATGTGAAAGTCGCCTCGTCAGCGGATAATAGATCCGCCAAGCTAGCGCGCAGAAACACAGGCCGAGCTTCATTTTCTAGATGCGACAGGTCTGCTAATTCCGCATCTTGCGAGTCCGCCGGCGGAAGAAACACGGGGCCGGATTGCGGAGCCAGACACCGTCCGTCCTGGGTTGGAATACACGGCACCGCCTCCATGGTGCCGGACTTGATGGAGCGTTTTCCGAGAAAACCAAAAATGGTTTCGAACCACTTGTCGTCGCGCCTCAGCGTCCATTCCGCATCATTGAACACCCGGATCAACTCCCGAATAGAAAGGTCTGACACGCCTATGCTCTTCAATCGTTCAGGCTCCTTTTCCCATTCCGGTAAAACGAGATGAATATCTCGGAAGGTGACTGGAATGTCATCGACGGGCAGCAGAGAGCGCTCGGTTTGCGAAGCAAGGCGAGCTGACTCAGGAAGCACAAGTTCCTCAGTCGTAATTACCGCGACACTCTTTGATATGCGCAGTTTTGCTTGGATCGAAGCGACGACGACAGAAAAAAACTCCTGCAATTCTTTGAGATCTCTGACTACCGGGATGAATCGGCAGGCGTCGCGTTTCCACCTCGCATCCCGCAGTAATTCCCCGTACCCGTCGAGGAATACGTTAGCTACGCAGTCGCGTAACCAGAGATTCCACTTTCGATCCGGGAAAATTGCTTCGCGGCTTGCGGTTAGCAGAAAGTCCCCATTGACGATGAATGGTAGTCCGGTCGCAGCCTCAGTCGGTAAATAAGCGAAGACGCGGCTCTCAGAGTGATCCGGGGAGATGAGAGGGAAGGCGACCACGACATCGCGGTCCTCAATCCCCTCGCGCTTTTCCTCACGAAGATCGGGTGGCCGGTGGAAAGAGAGCGCTGAGACCAAATACAGCCGTTCAGATTCGTTCGACCGCAGTCTGACGAGACGCCCACCTGCCTGCTCGCGGGCAATCTCGACACGCCAATTGCTACTGACATCCCACACCGTCAGCGCGCGCAGCCGCCGAAGAAAAAGGATCGTTTCTGGCGCAATCTGACGAAGTCCGTTTGCGATCTCTTCGCGCACGCCAGTCTGGAGCGGGAGCAAAATCGCGGTCTGCTTACCGCTATCTGCGACCATCGAAGGCACGTCCGCGATCCACGTTGGCACTATAAAACCGAATCCGACCTCATCATCCTCATGCCTGCTGAATCGAAAGCGGTACGGTGGCGAGAAAATGTGCGGGCGGTCGCTCGCTAGAAACACCGATTTAAATCCGATACCTTTCTCGCCTATATAACCTTCGCGCTTGGTCTTCGTCGATTCGCCAACGCTGCAAATGCTCTCGACATTAGGCACCCCGAAGCCGGTTTCATTGTTCAACACGCAAAGGCAGCCGTCACCGCCGGACTCGGTCGGGTCATCACCTACAAGATGAAACTCCAGCACCGCCTCAACGCCTGAAGGGTATTCATTGTCCTCCGCATTCTGGATGAGTTCGAGGAGGAAGTGGGGGCGCTTGGCGTTAAGCTCATCGGCTAGCTTCCGCAACGCCCCCTGCAGCGCCCGTTCTTTTCGACCACGAGGACGTTGTGCAGCGCCATCGTGCCCACGCTGTTCGCGGCGGATTTCGGCGATGTGGTTTTGTGCCTGCGCGATAAACTGGTCCGTCATGGCTGGTGTTGTTGGAGATCAATTCTCTCAGGCTGTGGAGGTTGAGCCAGCAAGAAGTCCGTGGTGGCGATGACTGACCACGTGGCGTCGTTCTCAATCGAGTCCTTGGTCAGAGATGCCGACGCACGGTGTGGCCCAAAGGAACAACCGCGCATTGGCCCGGTTGCGCTCGCTCGGGCGCAGGGGGCGAGGAAAGGCGGGGTAGAACGGGTGCATGCAATCACGACCAACTTTCCTCGCTTCCATCTTCGCCTGCGCGCTCCTCAGCGGCTGCGCGGGCGTCAGTCCCACCCGCATTATCGGCAACACCGCTGGAGCGGCCGGCGGCGCGTTGATTGGCCACACGTTCGGCAAAGGTAATCCTCTGGCAACGACGCTCGGAGCGGGTGCTGGAGTGCTCGTCAGCGAAGCGCTCCAGGCGGGGAGCAGCGCCGCGCAGCAAAAATCTTATGTCGCCGGATACGAGAAAGGGCAGAGCGACACGGCCAAGCGGCAGTTTCAGGCGCTAAACGACCGGCAGCGTATCGCGCCGCAATCCGACGAGGCCGCACATCTTCGGCTGTTCGAGGTCCCGTTGCCGGAACGGCAGGTCAATGGCGTCACCTTCGCCCCCGCCACCGCCACTCTCCGCATTCAGGAATAACCCAGCTTTTACTATGAAACTCATTCTTTCCCTCATTGCACTTATCACCACTGCGCCGCTGCTTTCCGCTCAGTATGTCGTCACCGATCCTATCTCCGACGTGCTCGCGGAAGAGATGCATTTGGAAGACATCGCCAAGTGGGTGCAGTCCATCGAAAATCAAGTTCAGCAAATCAATACGCTGACCCAGCAGCTCCAGCAGGTGCAGGCGTACGTGAAGGCGTTCGGTGATCCTGAGAAGCTCCTGAGCATCGTCGGCGCGGATCAGCTCATCGGCAGCCTTCAGCAGAGTGGAATAGGGCAGACCATCGGCGAGATTCAGCAGGTCGCCAATGGGGTGCAGGCACTGAGCTACAACGCACAGGGCCTTTACCAAAGCTTGGGTTCGACCTTTCAAACCCCGAGCGGCGCGCAGTTGCCACGCGCGGAGGAGCTATACCGGAAATTTGGCGCGATCCAGCAAGGATCACAGAACTTCCAAGCAGTCACCGACGATGTGCTCACCCGCCGCGAATCGTTGCGGCAGAACATCGCGACCACGACGGAGCAGCTCCAATCCGCGACCACGGACGCGGAGACTCAGAAACTGACCGGCGTGCTCGTTGGTCAATCTGCGGAACTCGCCGCGGTCGATCGCGAGATCGATCAAGCCGCGGCGCAGGTAGCGACACAGGACATTGAGAATCGCGCGGACCGTGAACGACAGGAACAGGCGCGCCGCGAGGAGCGACAGGCGCAGATGGAAGAGGGCTTTCGGCGCTACAGCGAGACCTTCCAAATCGACGCCTCTGCGCCGGCGTTCCCTGCTCGCCGGTAAGTCACGAAACCTAAAGCCATGAACGACTTCAACACACTCTTTCCCAACTTCCTAAATCAGTGTGCGGAGCTTAACCGCGTCCTGACGCCGGTTGCCATCGTGCTCTTCGTGGTCGGCATAATCTCATCGACCGTGAGCGGACAACGTAGCGCGAGCGCCTATGTGCGCGCCATTGCTCGCACCGCCGCTTACGTCGCCGTGCTCGCATCGTTACTCACATGGGGAAACCAGGTCGCCACGGCGATCGACTCCACCGTGAAGACCACATTGCAGGCCGATCCGGCCGCCGTTCAGGCCCAGTATCAAAAGGCGCTCACCATGCAGAAGGGCACCACGGGCAAGAGTAAGTCTTGGTGGGATTTGCTCGATGCGCAGGCAATCTTTGAAAGCGGGCTCTCGTGCATCATGTGGTTCGTCGGATGGCTCGCGAGCGTCATCGTTTTCTACGCCTACCTCGCGCAGAAGTTCATCCTCTACGTCGCCTATGGATTCGCGCCGCTGTTCATCGGCTTCCTCGCGGTGCGGACGCTTCATTCCATCGGCGCCTCATATCTGCTCGGCTTCGTAGGAGTGCTGTGCTGGCCGCTGGGATGGGGCGCGGCGTCGATCATGACCAAGGGTCTGCTCGACTTCATGACTGATCAAAGCTTCTTCGCCCTTGGCGCCGCGCCGGGCGGAGCGGGCTACGCGTTGCAAAATCTCATCGGCGTCGCGGTGCTCGGCATCTGGCTCATCTTCAGCACGATCGCCGCGCCGATCATCATTCAGAAGGCCATCGCGACGGGAACGCAGATCGGCCAAGCACTCGCAGGCGGAGCCATGACGGCCGGGACCGCGGGCGCGGTCGCGGGAGCAGGAGCCGCAGCAGCCATCGGCGGGCGAGGCGGCGCCCTTGCTGCCGCCGCTGGGCTCGCGGGCGGAGCGGCCGCGGGCACCGTCGGCGCGGCGGAAGCCTCCATGAGTGGCAGCTCGTATTCACCGCTCGGGAATCTCGCCGGCTCGCTGGCCAGCCAGCGGCCGGGCTCTCGCCGTCCGCCCAAGCCAAAGAAGGACGACCCCACGGGCGACAACGCTGTCCGGGAGGTCCTGCAAAAGCAGCGCAACTAACTTTATGACCACGACTACATCCACCGAGCTGCGCGAGACCGCGCCGCCGCTTCACAGCCCACCCATCAAGAGACGAACCACCGACCCGACGCGCGTCTTTATCGACAAGGATCGCCTTGCGCGCTTTTGGCTCCTTACGGCAGTCGCGGTGATTATCGGAGCCGCCGCTGAGCGCATTCACCTGGCACGCACGCTGAAGGAGCGTGAGCGCGTCGTGATCGTTGATCCGGCGGGCACGTTCTTTGTCTCACCGCTGCTTCAGTTTCAGGAAGCGCGGGAACTTCACGCGCAGCAGAGCACACTTGCCGCGGTGGCCTTTCTGGAGCGCAACCCGAAGGACTTCGACCACCCGGAACTGCTTAGACAGATGTTCCTGAAAAGCGCGCACGAGAAGGCTTGCAAGCAGTGGAATGGGGAGGAGCCGGAGTTCAAGGCGAAGCAGCTCCACCAGAAGGCAGAGATCGCGCGGATCGAATTCATCGAGACGCGCACCGATGCGGTGCTCACGCAAGTGAGCGGGCAACTCATCCGCACCGGCATCTTCCAAGAGCGAGCTTTCACCGAATCAGTGCCCTTCGTGCTGAAGCTCAAGATGCGGCGCAACCCCAACATGGTCGAGAACGGGCGCTTCCCGACCGCAATCGAGGACTTCAAGTATGAACCGTCTCGCTAGTCTTATCCTCATCGTGGAGACGCTGTGTCTCGGCAGCATGCAAGCCGCCGAGCAGCGGGTGCAGGACTTGGTCCTGGATGATCACACGGTCTATACCGTGCCGGTTTCCGGGTTGCGCGTGACGACGATCTCGTTCCCGTCGCCCATCGCCGCTATTGACGGCGCGCTCACTACCGCTGACGGCAAAACGCCAGGTGTATTCCAGATCGCTCACACTAAAGGCACCGCCTATTTCTCCGCGCGAGCGTTGACGAAAGGCGCGACGACCAATCTCAACGTTCGTTGGAACAATCGAACGTATGTCTTCGACCTACGCGAAAGTGCCGAGCCCTGTTACTCACTGATACTGCGAAGTGGTAGCGAGAAGAGCAGCGGTGCGTCCCGCCCGCTCACGCCGAATCGACTGCTTGGCATTCTGGATAAAACCAAAGCTTTCCCGTTGCTCCAGCACTATCAGCCGGAAGTGGTGCGAGACGTGGAGTATCGCGACTTGCGCGCGAAGCCGATGGTGAGCGATTGCGGCGACTATGAAGTGCGGCTTGCGGAAGTCTTCCGCTTCCCGGCGCAGGACACGCTCGTCTTCCAACTGAGCGTCTCGAACAAAGGCGACAAACCTCTGGAGCATGTGCCGGAGCGGCTTGAGGTGCGAGTAGGCGAAAACGTCTTCACGCCGTCAGTGGCCGATCTCGCCAGTATCATTGCGCCGCATGGAGGGGCGACGGGATACGTCACCATCACTGGCGACCCAAGCGGCGGTCGGAATGGGCTCTCGCTCAAGAACGACTTCACCTTCGTGCTCTCGCGGCGCGACGTCGCAGTTGAGGCGGCTACTAGCGGCTTCGATGAACTGCCAATCACCGGACTTTCCAAATGAATCCACGTCGCTTTATCAATCTCCTTCGCTCGCCCTCCGGCGCGCTCACACTCTTCATCCCTGGATTGGCGATAGTGCTCATCCTGGTGAATAGCCGGCGCGGCTCCAATAGTCGGTCCGACGACACAACCGCCGTGACGCCGAAGCCGGCGAACGGCCAGCAATTGACGCAGACGGTCGAGCGCAATATCTCGCCGTTCAATCCGCCGCGACCCAGCGGAACGCCCCCTCGCGCGACAGCATCCGCGCCGACAAAGCAGGCCGCAAGCACGCCCGCGCTGCCGCCTATCAGCTTGGTCACGGAAACGCCCGCGGCGGAGAACCAGGCCAAGACGTTCAGCGCGAACTTCGCGCCATTCGGCAGGCTCATCCCATGCGAGTTGGTCATCACCGTGGACTCGTCGTCGATTAACACGCCGATTGTCGGATTGGTAACCGAGGACATCTTCCATCACGGGCAACTCATCATTCCCGCAGGGACGGAGGTGCATGGCACGGCGCAGGTGGACCGGGCGCGTGAGCGCATCGCCAGTGACGGACGCTGGACGCTTGTCTGGCAGAATGGCGAGGAGTTGAACGTGTCGGGGCTGGCCCTCGATCACGAGCGAGAGGCCGACACCGGCACTTGGGCCATTACCGATGGCAGCGCCGGACTGCGCGGGCGGCTCATCAAGAGCGACAACCTAACCGAGGTGAAGCTCTATGTGGCGGCGCTGCTCAGCGGAGCAGCAGATGTCTTCACGGAAAAGAACACGTCGGCCTTCGGCTCTTTCACGCTGCCGAGTTTGCAAAATGCGCCGCTCAAGGGTGCGCAGAGTGTGCTCGACCGCTATGCGCAGCAGATCCTCACGAGCATTGAGCGGGACGGCTTCTACGTGCGAGTTCCGGCGGGGAAGCAGTTTTACCTCTACGTCACTCAGACGCTTGACCAGGACGACGCCAAAATTGGCGGAACGCTCGCACAGCAAGTCGTTGCGCAGAGTGAGCGAGGAGCCGCTCAGACCGCGCCCGCCGAAGCGCAATCTCCAACCTTCCGCGGAACCACGCTGCCTCTGCGCAGCCCGGCTTCGTCCACTCCTCAACCCCGTCGCTAATCTATGAAACCACTCGTCCTCATCCCGATCCTCATGCTCAGCGCGTGTGCTTCGCACACGCCGCGGAAAATCACTACCGTTGCAGTCGCACCCAGCCGGCCTGTCAAAGCCGCCGTGGTCCGCACGGGCGAACAACTTCGCGAATACCGTTTCGGTCGCTACGTGGACCCAGGCGATCCAATGGTCATGCACGACGGCCACCCGGTCTATCGTGTGGAGACGAGCGCCGGATGGAATCTCCGTCCGGGCAATACCAGCCAGTCCGCCGCCCCCGCGAGCTTGGCGGCGCCGAGCGTTTCGGCCACCGATGCGGTCGTTGCTGAAGTGAACAAGCAACGCGCGGTAACGCGTGCCGTCACAGAGCAGGCGACAACGCTCAATCAGCGACTTGGCGAAATGTCTAAAGCTGCCGCTCAGACGCAAGAACTTGCGACTCAAGGACTGGCATTGAAGCGCGACATGGCCGCTCTCCGTGAGCGCATGGATTCGTTTGATACCCAACTTCGCGAACGCAAACCCGCTGCCGCGGATCGCCCGCAACCTCGCGCTGAGGACAAGTGGTAGCCGCGCGCGACTTCTCAACCTCAATCCTATGCAAACCACAGATACAGACAGACAACCGGTCGTCATCGACCTGCCGCCCGACACGCTCGCGCGGTATTCCGAAGCCAGCGAAGAGCTTGAAGAGACGCTCGGCCTTTCACCCGGCCCGGAGTTCCTCATGAGCCTCGCCGTCGAACACGAGAGTCCCTTTGAGCTCACCAGCATGTTTCTGGGCGAGATCATCGAAGCACTCCGCGAACCCGTCATCACCATCGAACCCGCGCACTAATCATTTATGGCTATCAAGCGAACCAACGGAAACGGCGCCAACGGCAACGGCGGCGCCAATCCTGCCGATACCTCGGCACCAGCAGTCACGAACGATCCGCAGAAGTTCCGCGAAAACGCGGAAGTGAATGGGAAGATCGACGCCTACATTCAGAAGAACCCCAAAGAGTGGACTTACATCCAGGCGATGCCACGCGAGCGGTTGGAGCGCAGCCTCGTGCTGCAATCCGTCCAGAAGGAGGAGCGGAAAGAGAAAATGCGCGCCGGCATCCTCAAGAAGCTCGATGAGAATCCTGAGATGAAGGAAGCCTACCGCACGCTCGTGAAGAATCTCCCGGCGGAGCAGCAGGAGAAAGCGATGGTCTCGCTCGCGATGCGAACCAATCGCACTGTCGCGCCGCCGGCGCAGCAACAGGCGCAAGGCGCGCGGGTTTAAACCTTCTACCAGCCCGCCACTCGCAAAGACTCCGGCTGTGCTCCGCCGCCTTCGGGCGCGTGCGCGCAGCCGGAGACTTTGCTTTCCACCCACCGCGATGCCGTCGCTGCGGGAGCAGCCACGGAGTTGGGCTCAAACTAGAGTTTTACGATGGCTCCTGTCTTCTCATCCCACTCCATAAATTCGACCCCATCTGGAATCATGTGGAAATGCGTCCTCTTGTAATAGGCCAATAGGCTTTCACCTTCCGCCTCTCTTCGGTCGTGGAGCACGAAAAGTATCTTTCTGTAGTCTGTTGGAGCGAGATGAAAGTAGTACATAGCTTCGTTCCAAACCGTCATCTTTGCGCTCGGCACCCGCGCACCGGCAGTCCATCTGTGAGATTTGCACTCCACTAAAACTTTTTCGTTGGCAGTGCCTAGGTCGAAGCAATGTATTTTCTTCCTCGCTAAGCCGATTTCGACGGGGAAATCGCGAGAAAATGCAATTCCCTGTTTGGCGAAGAACTTCAAGGCAACAAGCTCGAAATCGGCTCCCACTTGCGCATTGCTGATCGAACCGATCCTTTGATGAGGCTTATCCATCTTAGTTTAGTTAAAGGTGTGTCTTACACGCGGGTCGATCTTACAGCCTCATGGAGTTTGGAAGACTGGGCTTCATAGTCTGAGGCCGATCAACGCACTGCGCGAAGCAACAAAATCCTTCTACAGATGAAATTTGGACGACGCGATTGATGAGTAGGGAAGAGGCTTCTTCCCTGGTCGGAGCCCAAGGCGTCTCCGACACACCCATCTCAACGGAACCCAGGTTCCGTAACGCCTCCTGATGCGGCTCTCGCCGCGGGAGACTGCGCCCGCCCCGCCTTTCGCCCGCGCGCGCGCAGACTCCCCAGCGTGTGGGCCGGGGGCTGCGACCATCTGCGCCGCTCCGCACTCCGCTCACGGCCTTCGGCTCGCTAAACGCTGCGCCTCCGGCCTGCCGCTTCGTTTGCGGTGGCGGCGCAGAGCGTCGCTGGGAAAGCTCCGCGCCGAGCTTACCCCTTCATGCGGCGCGCCAGCAAAAGTGCTGACACGCCTCCTGCTGCCGCCGCCCTTCCAGATGCGTGTTAGCCACAGCTCAGCCTCCGGGTATCCGGGGAGGCTTCGCAGCGGCCAAGCGGGATCATCCTCCTCGCTCGGTCGCTCGCCCGCGCTCAGTCGGCGCGCTGCCTGGGAAGGGAAAGGTAAGGGTGTCTCGGTGCTCGGCGGCTGGCGCCGACCTGTGCAGCGCTGAGGCGCTCAAGCTTCACGGCCTATGCAGAACCGCATGGAGCTGCTGCGCGATCTTCGCTTTGATCTTATCGAGCTCCGTCTCATCCAAAGGCCGGCCTTCCGAGCGCTCGATCAGATGATCTAGGTAGAGCTTTCGTTTCTTTCCGCTGTGGCGGCGGGTCACGGTTTCGCGGGCAACCGCATCTTGCGTGGATCGGCGGGTGTCGGGCGTTTGTGACCGATGCGGTCCACCCACCAGTAGGTCGTAGCGAATGAGGCCAGTGATGTAGGCGGACAGGGAGGCGTAGCCGAGTTCGTCCCATCGAAGCTCCACGAGCTGCCAGATACGAACGGGGAAGGTGATCCGTTCGGGCTTCGCATTGAGCGGCGGCGGCGGCGAATTTCTCGCGATGGTGCGAAGTTCGTTCAAGCGCTCGATGACCTGCACGAGCAGTCCTGCGCGCGGTTGGCCGGGTCGATAGCGAGCGACCAGTTCAGCATCGACGGCATCCTGCGCGGCTTGCGAGTCACGCGCGATTGCGACGGTGATCGTGTGTTTTGCGCCGCCCTGTAAATCGTAGGCGACCAGATCGACGACGAAGGGCGAGAGTGTGCGGAAGCCGCATTCGTGAAACCGCAGCCGCAACGCGGGCGCAAGAAGGCCCGGAACCGTGATGTTTTTCCGAGTGCCTTTCGCCATTGTCGTGGGGAGAGAGCAGTTGCCGCGCTCAGACCTGTTTGTGGCCGGGATGACGACGCAGCCAGCAGTCGAGTCGGCGCATGGTGCATTTGCCGAGCGAGAAAGGGGTGTCGGCCGCGTTTTTGATTTGCGTGATCGCGGTGCGACCGATGCCGGAGAGCATCGCCAGTTCGCTCGCGTTGAACTGGCGGTGGGGGAATTTTTCGGCGAGGAAAAGTAACGCCGCAAAGGTGGTCGCGGAACTGAACGAATCTTCGTCCTCAGCGGGTGCGGGTTCTAGTATGGCGGTCGTGTTGCTCATCTTGAAGTGGGGTTGGGTTTGTGGACTCAAGATGTGTTCGAGCGAACACGCCCGCAACGGCCGGGCTATGGACACTTTCCCCGAGGGCGGGCGGAATCCCTTTCCTTCCTACGAGGGAAGCGCCTGGCAGAGCGTTTCGACGGCCAAAACCGTCAATTTTTTCTGTAGGTCACTGGAGAACACCGGCAGCGAGTTGGAGAACACTGGAGAACAAACGCAGCCCAGGGAGCCGGGCAACCAAAAATCGGGGTGTAGAGCCCTTCACGTCGCGCAAGTCCGAGCGCAAATGCGCCAGGCAGAGCGCGCGACGTGAAACCTCAAAAACAACACCTAAATGAACGATCAAGAACTCCAAACCCTCGTGGACAATGCCGTCGCCCTGCACCGCGAGATCGCCAAGAAAACCGAGCAACTCAAGGCGCTCAAATCCGACCTCGTAAAAGAGGCGCGCCGGCACCCGAAGGCTCTCGTTGCCACCGAAAGCGGCGGCAAACGTTGGACGACGAAAGGCAGCGACGGCTGCATCGCGCGGGTCAACTTCCCCGCCGCCGCGCTCCTCTCCGAGGTCGAGGCGCAGAGCGATTTGGCGAAGCAACTTCACGACATCGCCGGCGACAAATTCCGCCGGCTCTTCACCACTGTGAAAAGCTACCAGCTCGCCGAGAATTTCCGCGCCGAGGCTTCGGCGATTCTTCCCGAAGCGAAAGCCGAAGCGTTGGTTGCGCTCTGCGAAAGCGAAAGCGCGCCCCGTGTGAGCTTCGAGGCCGCCAGCCTCTCTCTCGCTGCTGTCGCGGCAGCCTGAACCGGGGGCACCATGCGGCGTTACAAAAACAATATCGGTCCGCAGGTCCGGCGCTTTCGCTACGACCGCGCCTGGTCGCAATCCGTCTTCGCCGCCAAGCTCCAGATCGCGGGCCTCGACATCGACCGCAGTGGCGTGTCGAAGATCGAGGCCCGCATGGTCTTCGTGGACGACCGGACGCTCATGTATCTCGCCGAGGTGCTCAAAGTGGAAGTGCAGGCACTTTTTCCAAAACGACAGGACGACAAGCGGCTCCATGAGTTTCTGGCGAAGCTCGAAACGACGCGGTTTTGATTGTTGATCGGCGTGAAGGCTTCACAGGAACCAATCATGAAGTCGGTACTGAAGCCGAGTGACGAGGACACGTCGCACGATCGCTCGCTTTCGAGCACTGAACAGATCCACCTGGCGGAGCAAATCGCAGCAATGCGGGCGGAGCTAGTCGAGATCAAGCGATTCATCGAGAAGAACGCCCGCGTGGTGGAGGGCGGCTTTCTCGATTCGCGAAACGCCGCCAGCTATTGCGGCATCTCACGAGGAACATTCGATAAATATCGCTACAGCACTCGGGTGAAGCTGAAGGGCTACCGTCTCGACGGAAAAGTCCTCTACAAGCGCGAAGACCTCGACGCCTTTATCAAGCTTTACGAAGTCAAAACAGCGGGCATCTAGCGCGGCGCGGACGGGTTCGCGAGCAGCCAGCGGGCGGCCGAATTTCGTTGGCGGTAAAATGCTCTACATGCCCGCCGACCTGGATTTGTGAGGACGCTTTGGGGCGTGAATTCAAGCGGCTTGGCGTAGGGCGGCGATCTTCTTCGCGTAGCCAGCGGGAGCCTTCGCGGAGAACCATTTAACCGCATCGGCATCCGTAACGTTGCGCTTGTAGGAGTTTAGAAGCTCCTGCGGACTGTTCCCCATCTCAGCGGCTACCAAGGGCAAATCCTGCTTGGCTTGGCGGATGCGGTAGGAGGCATACGAGTGACGGAAGCCATCGTGATAGCTGGGGACTTCAGCCCTCTTCCGCAGGGCATTCATTTTATCTTCGTAGGCTTTCTTATACTGCCAAATCACCCCTTTGAGCCCCTTGAACGGCTTTAGGAGGGCAAGGGTGGCGGGTTGGAGGGGAATGTCGCGGGTAGCCTTGGAGCGGATTTTCTGCCCGGTGACGTGCAACTTCTTGTCCTCCCAATTGAAATCCTCCCATTTCAGCCGGGAGCGTTCCAAGCCTTCACCGTGGAATTCGTAGGGGCGCAGTCCGCAGAGGTTTCCCAGGATTATGCCGGGTATCAGTTCCCAGTCAGTTTCCAGCGCGGCGTCAATCAGTCTCTCCAGTTGTGCGGGGGTGTAAATCTCCACTTCCGCCTTGGCGTCTGCCTTGGGGTTTTTGACGTTCTGAAATTCGGTTTCTCCGTTGTCGGGAATCGCCTTGAGAATTTTCTGTGCGTAGAGGGAAAGGCTGACGAGAGAGCCCCGAACGCTTCTCCGAGTTTTCACACTCCACGGCTCCCCAGTCGTTTCATCCTTCCGACTCCCCAGCCACTTGCCGATTTCCAGGGCGGTCAGTTCATGAATCTTGCGCGTGGCAAATTCCGTTTCGAAGCGGCGGAAGTGCTTCGCGAGGGTTTTAATCTGGATTCCTGAAATGTTGTTCGCCCGCTGGGATTCGAGGAAGGACGCAGCGCAGGCGGAAAAGGTCTGCGGCTCAAAGCGCTTGTTCTTGGAATTCGCCAGGAAATAACTCACCGCTTCGCGCAAGGATGCCCCGCCGCCTTCCTGCCGCAATAGCTGTTCAAGCTCGGCGTAGTTCTTCACGTCGCCATCCAGCGGATGGAGCGCAAGCGAGTTGGCGCGGTCGGTGTCCAGCCTGGAGAATTCCCGGTCAAGATACTGGAACGCGTTTTCAAAAGTGGCGTGCGTGTTCCGGATCGTCTTACCCGCGAAGATGAACCTCGTTCCGAAGGTGCCGTTGCCGAGTTTGTAGATTTTGCCCGTGCGCCCGTTTTTCTCAAAAGCGAACGGGAACGTAATCTTTGAAGCGGTGCGGGGTTTGACCATACCGTCAATATACCGACATATACCAAATTCCGCAACGATTTTGGGGTTGGTTTGCGAAACAGGTCCACTCTCGAAACCCGCTGAATAGCTGCTTTTACAGAGGAAAACTGCGGCTTTGGGGTTCCTTTGAAAAGTGCTCGGGGGGGGACTTGAACCCCCACGCCTTGCGGCATACGCCCCTCAAACGTACGTGTCTGCCATTTCACCACCCGAGCTTTGGGAGCGGAGACGTTTATCATGGGCGACCTGCCACGCAAGAAATGTTTTGCGCGGGATTTGCGAAAAATTTCGTCGTCGCCGCCACGCCGTGGCTATTCTCCGCGCCGATGCGTTTGTTCCCCTCCCTGTCGCTCTCGATCGCTTTAGCGGCGAGTGTGGCGGCGGGCGAAATCATCGACGCGATTCCGAGGGAATCCCGCCAGCTCGTCTTCGTCGTCGCCGCGCAGTGGACGGACACGCGGGGCGCGCTCCAGCGTTACGAACGGGAGCCGGGCGGCGCGTGGACTGCGATCGGTGGGCGGCGCGAGGTGCTCCTCGGGCGGGGCGGGCTCGGTTGGGGCCTGGGCCTGAGTGCATCGGCGCCCGGCCAGCCGGGACCGGTGAAACGCGAGGGCGACCAGCGCTCGCCGGCGGGTGTCTTCGCGCTGCCCTCGGCTTTTGGACACGAACCGCGGACGCTTCGGTTGCCCTACCGCGTGGCGGGCTCCGGCGTGGAGGCGGTGGATGATCCCGCCTCACGCTACTACAATCGCATCGTGCGACGGGCGGAGATCGCGCATCCAGACTGGCATTCTTCGGAGAAGATGGACGCCTTGCCTGGCTATTCGCTGGGCATCGTGGTGGGGCACAATCCGCGCAACCTCCCCGGCACGGGTTCCTGCATTTTCATTCATCTCTGGCAGGGCGATCGGCGCGGCACCGCGGGTTGCACGGTGCTGCGCGAGCGCGATCTCATCGAACTGGCGGAGTGGCTGGATGCGCGGCGGCTTCCCGTGCTGGTGCAGCTTCCGCGTGGCGCGGTGCCCGCGGGGTTTCCATGAACCGCGCGGTTACTTCGCGGAGAAGTATTGCTCGATCCCCGCGGCGATCGCATCGGCGATGATCCCCTGCATCGCGGGCTGGCGCAGCAGGAGGTCCTGCTCGCGGTTGACGATGACGCCGCACTCGACGAGCGCCGCGGGCATCAGCGCGCTCTTCAGCACGATGAGGTCGTCGTACTCATAGATGCCGCGCTCGCTGTCGAGAATCGGCCGATTTTCTCCGCGGATCGCCTCACTGTGGTGCGAGGCAAAGGGCAGATTCTGTTCGAGCTGCGCGCCGACCAGCCGGGCGAAGGCGAGGCACTTGTCGAAGTCCGGATTCTTCCGCGAAATGAAGACGCCGTAGCCCTCGAACTTGTCGCTGTAGAAAACTTTTTTGCCGCTGACTTCGGCGGACTGGAGATACTTGTCATTCACCGAGTCGTGATGCACGGCGACGAAAAACGCCGCCCCGGCGAGCGCGGCGCGGCGGGTGCGTTCGGTGAGCGTGATCGGTTTTCCCTCGGGATTGATGATGACGGGGGCGACGACTTTCGACTTGAGCAGACGCTCGTTCACCAGTCGGACGATGCGCTCGTTGAAGACAAACTCCGGCACCCCCGTCGCGCTGATTGCGCCGGGCTGGGCGCGGGTGTGTCCGATGTCGAGGGCGACGATCTTCCGGCCATCGACGCGGACCGTGGGCTGGTAAGCGGCAGCCACCGGGGGGCCAGACTTCGGCGGCGCGGCCGCGGGCGACGGTGTGGAAGGCTTGCCAGACTTCGTCGCCGGCGTCGCGGTCACGGGGGTCGCCGGCGCCGCCTTGGGCGCTCCGGAGGCGGGGAATGGGAGGCCACCCAGCGCCAGGGCGCAAACGACCGGGACGATCCGCTTCATGCGCCGCTAGCGGCGGCCACGGTCCACGGCCTGCCGCGCGCGCACCAGGAGCCACTTCCCTTTCATCTCGCGGAAATCGAGCAGATCGGTCGCGGTGCCGCTCGACTTCTTACCGGTCTTCGGATTGCTCACGCTCCAGTCGTAGGTGACGGAGGCGCGCTTCACGCCGGGCTTGTCGCCGGCGCCGATTTTGCCATCGCGCACGTTTTCGATTTTGTAGACGGGCCAGCGCTCCTTGAACTGCTGGCGGATCTTGCGGATGGCCGCCGGAGTCTTGGTTCCGTCCTCGTAGAATTCCACCGCCGGCGCGCAGAGCTGCACGTAGCCGTCCACATCGCCATCCGCGATCGCGTTGAGGTAATCGTTCACCGCGGTCTGGACCGCAGCATCCGCGGGAGTCGGCGGTTCGCCGGCGGCGGGCGCGGGTGCGGGCGGAGCCGCGGAAGCAGCCGCGGGAGGCGCCGGAACCACGGCCACAGGGATCGGAGTCGCGGCGACAGCCGGTGGTGGCGTCGCCCGCACGAGGGCCGCAGGCGGCACGGGAACGACACTCCCCGCGGACGACGGAAAGCCACCGGCCTCGAGCGGACGGTCGTTCACTGCGGATGGGGCCGGGGTGGGCGTGGCGACCGGCGCGGGCCGCGGTGGCGCCGCGGCGGCGGGTGCGGCTGGAGCGCTTTCGGAGACGAGTTCGAGCGTGGGACTCTGATATTTCTGCCCCGACGCCAGATCCACGAGGAGATCCACCGGGCGGTAACCGGTCAGTTCCACTCGCACAAAGTAGCGGCCCGGCGCGAGCCCTTCGATCGCCGCCGGGGACTTTCCATTCGGCTGGCCGTCGAGATAGACAGTCGCCCCGGCGGGCACGGTCTGCACCACGATCCGGCCGGCGGCGGCGGAAAACGCGAGGTCCGCGCTGAGAGCGAACATCGCCAAAAAGCAGGCCGCCCGGCGGATCAATCCCGAGGAAGAAGTCGGTGTGACGTGAGGGCGGAAGGAGCGGACGTTTTCCATGAAGTGCGAGTAGCTATCAGGCGTCTTGCGGCAGGGCAAGCTGGCTGCGCCTTTTACGGCAGCAGCCGGATTTTGATGTTCCGGAAAGCCACTTCGTTCCCATGATCCTGCAGGCAGATGTGTCCGGCGGCTGCTTTGCCAAAGCCCGGCTTGCTCGCGAATTTCGACTTCGCGACCTTCTCGTTCCAATCCGCCGAGCCGATCTCGTACTCCACGTATTTCGTCCCATTCATGGTATGCACGCACTTGTAGGTTCCCGCGGGCGTCTTCTCGCAGCGGAGGATGAAGGTGTTCCACTCGCCGACCGGCTTGGTCGTATCCACGGTTGCGGCGTAGAGCTGATACATCCAGCCGGCCTTCTGCGGGTCATGGCCCTTCGCGTTGTCCTGAATCTGCGCCTCGGGTCCCGTGAACCACGGCGCGCCGTCCGTCTCGAGCACCTTGAACATGATGCCTGAATTGCCGCCTTCGCTGATCTTCCAGTCCACGGAAAACTCGAAGCTGTCGTATTGCTCCTTCGTGATGATGTCGCCGGCCTTGTCCTTGCGCACGAGCGCGCCGTCTTCCGCCACCCAGCCCGCGGGCAGCGTTTCCTTTTTGTAGCCTCGGAAAGCGGACGCGTCTTTGCCGTCGAAGAGCAGCTTCCAACCGGCGGCTTTTTCCGCGTCGGTGAGCGTGTTGAGCGGAGCATCTGCGGCGAAAGCCGAGGTCAGAGTGAGGGCGGTGAGAGCGGTGAGGAGGGAGAAGTGGAACGATTTCACGGGACCGGGAGGTTGACCACCATCCCCGCACCCTGCCAATCCGAAACCGCTGCCGTCGTCATCCTGGGGCGTGAATCTTCTGTCCGTCGCAAAGAGAGCGGACGGAAATGAAAAAAAAGCCTGTCATCCCGAGCGGAGTGTAACGCAGCCGAGGGACCCCGGCCTGCGGAGGATCATGGATCATTCTGCACTCCGAGGTCCCTCGACTTCATTCTGGTCGCTTAGGCTCCCTCCATTTCGCTCGGGATGACACCCTTCTGGGATGACACGCTGCTCGGGATGACACGCTGCTGGGATGACACGCTGCTGGTATGGCAGGCTGATGGAATGAAAGGCTGCTGCAAATTTTCGCAGTGCCCGTCATGAGTCGTTTATTTCATCACCCGAAAGTGTTATCAAAAAATCCCCCACCCGCTCGCGTGCTTCGCGGGTTGTCTTACCCGAACCTCCTCCCCGTGACCCGCTTCACTCTTCTCCCCCTCCTCGCGCTCACCGCATCCGCCTTCGCCGGCTACGACGACATCATCGCCGCCGACCGCCCCATCGAACACTGGACCGCGAATCCCGCGCTCACCGCTCCCCTGCTCTTCGGCGGCGCCCAGAGTGTGGACGGGCCGCAGTCGCCGCAGTTCCCGCAATTTGGGGCGAGCAATCACGGCATCGGTTTCAGCAAGGCGGGCGCGAGCCTGCGCATCGCGGATGAAGGCGGACGGTTCACGTTCCGGAAGGGCGACACCATTTCCATCGAGAGCTGGGTGAAATGCGACACGCTCGGCGACGGGCAAAATTCCTACATCATCGGCAAAGGCCGCACCGGCCGCGCCGGGATGCCCGCGCACAATCAAAACTGGGGCCTGCGACTCCGCGAAGGCGATGGCAACGCGCGGCCGAGTTTCGTTTTCCACGACGACCGCAACGCGACGAACGGCGCGGCGGAATTCTGGCATCGCTGGACGGCCACGAGCGGCTTTGCGCCCGGCAACGGATGGCATCACGTCGCGGTGAGCTACACTTTCGGCCAGCCCGAGAGCGTGCGTGGTTGGCTCGACGGCGAGGAACTCAAAGGCGAGTGGGACATGGGCGGCGCGACCGACCTCGGGCCGTTTGCCGACAACGACGAAGTCTGGATCGGCACCTCGATGGGCGGCGCCGCCGGTTCCAGCCTCCGCGGCGCGGTCGACGCGATCGCGATCTATCGCACCGCGCTCACCACCGAGCGGATCAAGGCGCGCTGGGAAGGCGCGAAACCCGCCGCCACCGTCGCGCAGAAAAAAGGCGAGCCACTCCCGCCGATCACGCTCGCCGAGCTTCCGAAAAACGCCGTGCGCGTGGAGATCTTCGAGCATCGCGTCACCGAAACCGATGGCGCCACGGGCGACTGGACGGTGAACGACTCCGACAAAAAGACGCCGACCATCGACGTCTCGTGGAGCAACCTGCCGCCGGTGAAAACCGAGGAATGGAACGAACCCGCGTTCGCCTTCGCGGAGGTCATCGCAAAGTATTCCCCGCGCGGCGTCCGGCGCGATCGCACCAGCCCCTTCCTCATTCGCATCGCCGCCGCACTCACCCTGCCGGTGGGCGAACACCAGCTCCTCATCCGCGCCATGCGCGGTGGTCGCCTGAGCATTGATGGCAAGGTGGTCGCCACCTCCGCTTTCTACCCGAAAGCCAGCGGCCCCGAGCGCGCCTCCGATGCGGAAATCGTCACCGACCAACTCGAGGTCCAACTCGTCAAAGAGGTCGCGCTCCTCCAGCCCGGCCACAGCGAAGCCGCCGCAAAATTTGTCAGCGACGGCCAGCCGCACGTTTTCAGCTACGAGCTCTTCGTCGGTGGAAAAAATCTCCGTCCCGAACTCGGTCAGCCGAGCGTGAGCATCTCGACCAACGGCTCGCCCTACCGCCTGCTCGCCGCCACGCCCGAATGGTTCGATTTCTCGGACGAAGGCTGGAAGCATTTTGCCCGCGAACAGCGCGTCCGCATCGCCGACCTCGGCGCCCAGCGCCGCGCCAACGCCGACGAAGTAGCCTACTGGAAAACCCGGCACGACCTCGCCCGCGCCGAAGTCGCAAAGAAACCTCCCATCGTGATTCCCGATCTCCGATCTCCGATCTCCGATCTCCGAAACCCCATCGACGCCTTCATCGCCGACAAGCTGATCAAAGCAAACGCCACCGCGTCCCCGATCACGGACGACGCCTCCTTTCTCCGTCGCGCTACGCTCGACACCATCGGTCTCCTCCCCACGCCGGAAGAACTCACCGCCTTCCTCGCCGACACCGCCAAAGACAAGCGCGCCCGCGCCATCGACCGCCTGCTCGGCGACACGCGCTGGGCCGACCAATGGGTCCCATATTGGCAAGACGTGCTCGCCGAAAATCCCGCGATCCTCAAAGCCACGCTGAACAACACCGGCCCGTTCCGCTTCTTCCTCGCCGACGCACTCCGCGACAACTGGCCGATGGACCGCTTCGTCACCGCGCTGGTCGGCATGGAAGGCAGCGGACGCAATGGCGGCAGCGCCGGCTTTGCCATCGCCTCGCAGAACGATCTGCCCATGGCCAACAAAGCGCAGATCCTTTCGTCCGCCTTCCTCGCCATGGAGATGAAATGCGCGCGCTGCCACGACGCGCCGAATCATCCGTTCAATCAGGAAGATCTCTTCGCCATCTCCGCGATGCTCCAGCGCGAGCCGGTGAAAGTGCCGAGCAGCAGCCTCACCCAGGGCCTGAACGTGAACAGCCACGTCGTCGTCTCGCTCAAACCCGGCCAGCAGATCGACGCGCATTTCCCATTTTCCTCGCTTCAGACCGAGCCGTTGCCCGGCGTGCTGCGCAATGCGGAAGATTCCCGCGAACGACTCGCCGCGATCATGACCGACCCACGCAACGAACGCTTCGCGCAAGTCCTCTCGAATCGTCTGTGGAAGCGGTTGCTCGGCTTCGGCATCGTCGATCCCGTCGATGACTGGGAAAACGTCAGCCCCTCGCATCCCGAGCTGCTCGCCTGGCTCGGCCGCGAGCTGATCACCCACGACTACGATCTCAAACACGTCGCCCGGCTGATCCTCAACTCCGCCACCTATCAAGGCACCGTGACCGACCGCGGTTCGCGCATGACCAAAGCCGGCGCGCGGCTCTTTGAATCCCCCGCCCGCCGCCGCCTCAGCGCGGAGCAACTCATCGACTCGCTCTTTCAAGTCGCGGGCAAAGACTTCGACAGCGAGGAGCTGAACTTCGACCTCGATGGCCGCCGCACCGCCAAGGATTTCCTCAACCTCGGCACTCCGCAGCGCGCGTGGGAATTTGTAGGCCTGAGCAACGAGCGCGACCGTCCGTCGCTCGGCAAGCCCGGCGCGCAACCGTTCACCGATGTGCTCATGAACTTCGGCTGGCGCGATTCCCGCGCCGAACCGAAGAGCACCCGCGAAGAAGCGCCGAACGTGCTCCAGCCCGCGCTGCTCGCGAATGGAATCCTCGGCGCGCGAATCACGCGACTCAGCGATGACAGCGCCTTCACCGCGCTCGCGCTCCACGATCAGCCGCTCGATGATCTGATCACGCAGGTCTTCCAGCGCATCCTCAGCCGCGCACCGAGCGCGAAAGAACGCGATGCCTTCCGTACTACGCTGAGCGAAGGCTACGCCGATCGCGTCCGCGTGGTCTCCAGCAGCGAGCTGCAGAAGAAGCCGCGCGTGACGAAATTCGCGATGTGGAGCAATCACCTCCATCCGGATTCCACCCCCGTAGTCTACGAGCGCGAACGCATCGTCCGCGCCGGCGACCCACCCACCCCGCGCCTCGCCGCCCCATGGCGCGAGCGCCTCGAGGACGCCATCTGGGCGCTGATCATTACGCCGGAGTTTACTTACGTGCCGTGATCAAAACGAACTGTCATCCCGAGCGGAGCGCAGGCGGGCCAGCGGGCGGAGCGCAGTCGAGGGACCTCTCGCATCATCTGCCTCCCCGCACCTGTGGGAAACGGTTCCACGATGAATCGAAAGTTTTCAAAGCGTGTCATCCCGAGCGGAATGGAGGGAGCCTAAGCGACCAGAATGAAGTCGAGGGACCTCGGATTGCCGGGAACTGCCTGATCCTCCAACGGCCGAGGTCCTTCGACTCCGTTACACTCCGCTCAGGATGACAGATTTTTCCAATACCCCACTCACCCAATGAACCGCCGCGATTTCCTCACCCGCACCGCCCTCGCCACCGGCGCCCTCGCGCTCCCGCGCCTCACCGCCGCCAACGCTCTCAGCCCCGCCGCTCCACGCGGCAAAGCCGAGCATTGCATCTTCGTCTGGCTCGGCGGCGGTTCGTCGCAGATCGATACGTTCGACGCCAAGAAGATCAAAGGCGACGGCAAGAAAGTCGCCGGCTGCTATTACGACGCGATCGAGACGGCGATCCCGGATGCGCTCTTCTGCGAGCATCTCCCGCGGCTGGCCAAACTCGGCGAGCACCTCATCCCGGTCCGCACGGTGAATCACAACGTCATCGACGAACACGCCGCCGCGACCAATCGCATGCATACCGGCCGACTGCCGAGCGGCAGCGTCGTGTATCCGTCCATCGGCTCGATCGTCGCGCATCAGCGCAAGGCGGCGATGGATGGCGTGCCCGCCTACATCGTGATGGGCTACCCGAGCGCCACCCGCGGCCCCGGCTTCCTCGGACCGAAAGCGGGCTACGTCTATCTCACCGACACCCGCAGCGGCCCCGCCGGGCTGTCCTTGCCTCCCGACATTTCCTCCGACCGCGCCGCGCGCCGCCGCGGTCTGCTCGCCACCGTGCGCGATGAATTCCGCGGCCGCACCAGCGACCCCGCTCCGCGCGAATACGACGAGGCCATCGAGGAAGGTTTCCGGCTGCAAGGCGGCGACTTCATGAAGGCGTTCGAACTCAATCAGGAAAAGGACAGCCTCCGCGCGGCCTACGGCGATGAGTTTGGCCAGCGCTGCCTGCTCGCGCGGCGGCTCATCCAACGCGGCGTCCGCTTTCTCGAAGTCGGCTTCAACATGAACTTCGTCAACGGCGCCGGCTGGGACACCCACAACGCCGCGCAGCGCGAGCAGCATCAGTTGATTCAAGGCCTCGACCTCAGCCTCGCCGTGCTGATCGAGGATCTGAAAGCGAACGCGCTCCTCGACAAGACGCTCATCGTCGTCGCCGGCGAGTTCGGCCGACCCGCGCACTTCGACAGCGGTGGCGGACGCGGCCATCACGGCAAGTGCTTTTCCGTCCTCCTCGCCGGCGGCGGACTCCGCACCGGCCAGTGTGTGGGAACGAGCGACGAACTCGCGATGAATCCGGTCGCCGATCCGGTGAGTGTGCCCGACCTCTTCGCCACGATCCTCGCCACACTCGGCGTGAATCCCAACAAGAGCGTGATGGCCGGCGAACGCCCCGTGCCGCTGACCGACAACGGGCGCGCGATCGAGAAGGTGTTCGTCTGAAGCGACTGCTCGCCTACGAACCAGAAAAGGAAGTCGCCGCGCGGGATCGCCGCTACTTCACCAGCCCGAAGAAAAGAAAGCAGCGCTCGGTGAGGTAGCCAAGTTTGCAACCGCCCGAAGAGTACGTTCACCCACTGCGGGCGGGCGCGGATGAGCGCGGCGAAGACGGTGCCCATGGTGACGGCGTGCACGTCGACCTGGCCGGCGCCGATCGTCTTGGCCACCGCGGTGCCCATGAACGCGCCGAGCAGGTTAAAGAAAGCAGCGAGCGCGATGGCCTGGCTGAGCCGTTTGTGTTTGCGCCGACAGTGGGCGATCCCGGTGAGGAGTTCTTCGGGATTCGCACCGGTGAGCTGCGGGAGCAGGCGGGCGAGTTCGACGGTGCTGGCCTGCGCGGCGGCGGCGCTGCCTTCCAGCAGGTCATAGAACCGGGTGTCTTTGCCGGAAAGTTTGTCGAGGGCCGACATGGCGTACGCGCCGCGCGAGTCGCGGAAGGAGAAATGTGACCATCTGATGACGCTCACTGACACCATCGCTCGGAATTGTCGGACTGCTCCACTCGTCCTCGTTCTCGTCCTCGTTCTCCTACTCGAAGTACACCGAGTAGGAGGACGAGGACGAGGTCGAGGTCGAGGTCGATTGCGATTACGAAGGTCCGGGTTATTCCGCGCGATGGTCTGAGCCGGATCCGTGCTGGAAAAAAGAGGACGACCCTCGCCCCCGCGGGCTTGGGTTCGGCGCTTCCGGATGGGTACGGGGATGGCCCGTCCTCCGGACAATCGGAGCGCCGCGGAAGTGGCCGCGGGGAATGCGGGCTCGACAACGCTCGGACCCACATCGAGCCACGCCCCGTCGGTGCGGTGGATTGACACCGGTAGTGGCGGGGGATGAAGTGCGCGGCTTCCTGCCCGGTGCCGCTTGAAACCTTCGCGCTGCCGGCCGGTTCCACCCCGCCCTTTGATGAATCTCGTCGCCGCCTCGCTCCGCCGCCCGCTCACGGTGCTGGTGCTGGTGGTGGCGGTGTGTCTCGGCGGGTGGCTCGCAGTGCAGCGGATGGCGCGCGATGTGTTTCCGCCGCTGGGCATCCCGACGATCTATGTGGCGCAGCCGTTTGGCGGAATGGATCCGGCGCAGGTGGAGGGATACCTCACTTACTACTACGAGTATCACTTTCTCTACATCACGGGGATCGAGCATGTGGAGTCGAAGAACATCCAGGGGGCGTCGATCATGAAGCTGCAATTCCATCCGGGCACGGACATGAGCGCGGCGATGGCGGAGACGGTGGCGTACGTGAATCGCGCGCGCGCCTTCATGCCGCCGGGGACGCCGGGGCCGTTCATCACGCGGTTCGATGCGGGGAGTGTGCCGGTGGGGCAGCTCGTTTTTTCCACGGAGAATCCGGCGCGGACGGTGGGGCAGATGCAGGATGCGGCGCTGAATTCGGTGCGGCCGCTGTTTGCGACGCTGCCGGGGGTGTCGGCGCCGCCGCCCTTTGGCGGGAGTGCGCGGACGATCGTGGTGAATGTGAAGCCGGATCGGATGCGGGCGCTGGGACTTTCACCGGATGAGATCGTGCAGGCCATCGCCGCGGCGAACGTGCTGAGCCCGAGCGGAAACATGAATCTCGGCGACCAGTATCCCATCGTGCCTGTGAATGCCGTGGTGAAA
>JANPHH010000540.1:0-7898 GCA_031424375.1 Chthoniobacter sp.
GTGCTTCGTCATTCATTCGTCATTCGTTCATTAGTCATTCGACAATTCCCCTCATGCGCCTCCTCGAGCTTCTTCTCTTCCTCGCCACCTACTTCGCCTTCTCCTTCTTCAATCAGGGTGGCGGCTGGAATCAGAACTCCCGCTTCGCCGAAGTGCGCGCGATCGTCGAAGAGGGGCGGTTTCCGATCGATCACTTCCTCGTCTATCGCGTCGACCCGGCCACCCGCGAGCTCGTCAGGCTCCCGGTGCAAAACACCGCTTACGACTTCGAAGGCAAGCGCTTCCGCCTCGCGTGGGTGGACATGAATTACGAGATGATCCCGATGAACACCGACGTCGTGGGCGAGGACGCGCCGATGGTCGAGCTCTGCAGCTCCGGCGACATCGGCTACGTGCCATACACCACGCACTTTCATCCGAACAAACCGCCCGGCACCTCCTTCCTCGCCGTGCCCGCCTACTGGGTCATCCTGCATATCGAGCGCGCGTTCGGGATCAATCCGGATCACGCTTGGACGCTCACGGTCAACGTGTGGCTCACCACGATCTTCAGCGTCGGCCTCATCTCCGCGCTCGGCTGCGTGCTCTTTTTCCGGCTCGCGCGCGAGTTTGCCGGCGGAGCCGATCTGCCCGCCGTTTTCGCCACGCTCGCGCTCGCGTTCGGCACCACGTTCTTCCCGTTCGGCACGATCCTCTTCGATCACAATCTCACCGCCTCCCTGCTCATCGCGACGCTCTATCTGTTGCGGAAAGAAACCGGCGGCGCGTGGATCGCGGCGGGCGTTTGCGCGGGGTTTGTCGTGCTCACGAATTACGTCGCCGTCGGCGCGGTCGGCGCGCTCGGAGTCTATGCGCTGCTTTCGCGCGGCACGATCACCGCACCCGCTGGCTGGACGTGGCGGCGCGCGTTTCTCTTCGCCGCGGGCGGCATCCCGCTCGCCATCGTGCTCGGGTGGTATCATCAGGTGAATTTCGGCTCGCCCTTTCAGGTCGCGAACAACTTCCAGAACCCCGTCTTCAAGGATGACAGCGGATCGCTCGGGATGTTTCTGCTCCCGACGAGCGCCGCGGCCGCCTCGAAATTCCTCTACATCTCGGGTCTGATCAGCCTCTCGCCGTATCGCGGTGTCTTCTGGCTGTGCCCGGTGCTCATCGCCGGCACCGTCGGCCTGTTCGTCTGGCTGCGCGAGCGGCGCTGGGTCGCGGAGGCGCGGCTCTGCCTCGCCATCTTCGCCTTCTTCTTTCTCGTGAATGCCAGCTTCAACGGCTACCACGCCGGCTACTCCGCCGGCCCGCGCTACCTCGTGCCGGGCATGCCCTTCCTCGCGCTCGGGCTCGCCGTGGCCTTCGTCCGGTGGAAGCGGATCGCCGCCGTGCTGCTCGCGCTCTCCGTTTTCCAGCAGCTCCTCCTCACCGCCACCGACGCGCAGAATGCCCTCGCCGTCGGCGGCCACGCCCGGCTCGATGACGCGCATCGCAAGGACGATTTCTTCTGCAACATCGTCACCGAATACGCCGCGCCCTTCTTCTTCAAAGGCCGCGCCGAAGGCCTGCTCCGTGAGCTCCTCGACGCCAAGCTCGACACGCTGAATGGCAAACTCGAACTGCAAGTCGCCGACGACGCCGAGCGCGCCCGCCAGCTCGAAGCGCAGCGCGCCGAGTGGCAGGCCTCGATCGACCGCGGCGACCAGACGCCCTTTCTGCTCTCGGCCCTGCACGGGCCGGTTTCGATCAATCCGGTGGGCGTCTACGATGGGCTGATGGGCTTTGGAAACTTCGACATCCATTCCCCGCAGGCGGAGTGGAACTCGTGCAACCTCGGCGAGTTTCTTTTCCCGAATTCGCGCTGGAGCCTGCTGCCGCTGCTGTTGGTGAGCGGTGGGCTGAGTGTGATGGCGGTGCGCGGCGCACGACCCGGCGGAACCGCATCCAAAACCACATCACCCCGAGGGCCGGAATGCGCGAGTGCGTGATCTTTTTCGCGGGAAGAAAACCTATCGCACTTCGCCACGCAGCCAGTCCGTGAGCATCTCGATTTGGCGGCGGCTGAGTTCGCCCTTCTCGCCGAAGGCCTGCATGCGGTCGTTGCGTTTGCCGTAGAATTTCTTGTCCGCTGGATTGTGGATGATCCCGATCGTCCACTCGCGCGAGCCCCATCCGGTGAGGTCCGCACCTTTTCCGCCGCCTTCGCCGCGGAACTCATGGCAGTCCGCGCAGTTCAGCCCGGACTCGCCGAAGTCCTTGCGGCCTTGCTCGATGGCGGCGGCGTCTTTCGCATCGGCGTCGCGTTGCGATGGCAGCGCGGCCTCGGCGCTCACGGCGAGGATCACGCGCTCCAGCATCGCCTTTTGTTCGGGCGTGTATTTCGGGATTTCATCAAGGATGAGGTCGACCATCCCGCTGCGACTCCGGCCCGCGGGCGGATGCACGAAGGCGGTGCCGCCCCACACGCGGTCGGTGGCAATCTGCTGCGGGTCCATGAACATGCGCAGCCATTCGCGGCTGCCCCAGCCTTTCAGTTCCGCGGCGCTTTGTTTGTCGCCGAGCGGCAGGCCGAGACCATCGCGGGCGTCGTAGCTGTGGCAGCTCGCGCATTTCCCGGCGAAGAGCTTCGGCGCCTGCGTGGGCACGTCGTCGCGGAGGAGCGCGAGCGCGCCCTCGGGCGGGACGCCGTGTTTTGTGGCGAGAAATTTCACCCGTGCGGCTTCGCGGTGGCCCAGTTCGACGGCGGCGAGAAATTGCGGCGCGGACCGCGGATCGCGCAGATCGTGCCAGTAGGCCATTGCGGTGAAGACGCCATAGATCGCGAGCCCCACCCAGAGCACGCCGAGATTCAGCAAGTGTCCCGCCTTCCACCGCCCGAGCAGCGGCATCAGACAGAGGACGGCGGCCACGACGCCGGGGATAATGATCACGCACCACAGCATGCCGCCGCCGGGCAGGTGCTGCTCGAACCAGTCCTGAAATTTCAGGAGCTGAAAGAGCGCCATGAAATACCAGTCGGGCCGGGCCGCGGAATAGGCCTCGGCAGGATCGGCGGGACCGGTCAGTTCCGCGCCGTGCCGCCACCAGACGAGCGCGAGCACGGCTCCCATCACGGCGATGGCGGCGATCGCATCCTTCAAAACCTGATCGGGCCAGAACTTCGCTTCGGGCCTGCGGAGCGGCTGCTTCGCGGTGATCCCGTGCCGGCGAAAGAGCGCGACGTGCCCGGCGATGAACGCAACGAGCAGCGCCGGGAGCACGCCCGCGTGCAGCGCAAAAAAACGCGTGAGCGTGTAGTGCCCAAAGTCCGCGCCGCCGACGACGAGCTTCTGCAGCCCCGGCCCGATCACGGGCACGCCTGCGAGGAGATTGGTCGCGACCTTTGTCGCCCAGTATCCCTTTTGATCCCACGGCAGGAGATAGCCGGTGAGCGAGAGCGCGAGGGTGAGCCCGAGCAGGCCGAGGCCGAACCAGAAATTCACTTCGCGGGGCGCACGATATGCGCCGTCGATCATCACCTGCATGAGATGGAGCACGAGCAGCGGGACCATGAGCTGCGCCGTCCAGTGATGAATCCCGCGGAGGATCCAGCCGCCCGGCACCTGGGTTTCGAGATGGAAGATCGATTCCCACGCCGTCTGCGCGCTCGCGCTGTAGCCGAACCACAGCGCGATGCCGGTGATGAACTGCACCATGATCGCGAAGGTGAGCGCGCTGCCCCAGATGTAGCGCCAGCGCGCGCCGCCGGGAATGGATTCGTAAAGGACCTCGCGCGTGAGTTGGCGGTAGCCGGTGCGGTGGTCGAGCCAGTCAAAGAGCGCTTTCATCACGCGAGCGACACTTTCTCCGCGATGCCGGTCTTGAAATTTTCGAAGTAGACCCAAACCTCGCCGCCGTCGCGGATCTCGACGCGCAACGTATCGAGCCCGCGCCGGCTCGGACTTTTGCCGCGCACTTCGCCGGTCTTTTGGAACTCGCTGTCGTGGCACGGGCAGTAGAACGCGTCGCGCTCCTTCCGAAACTCAACCGCACAGCCGAGGTGCGGGCACGAGGCATTGAAGGCGATCACTTCACTCTCGCCGACCCTGCGGAGAAACGCGGCGCCGATCGCGTTGGCGGGAAACTTCGTCCACGCATCCCGCCGTTCGGTGACGACCTGGAAAAAACGCGGAGGACCATTCAAAGGGAGCGCGCTGAGCATGGTGATTTTTACCGGAAGCGGAACGCCGCGCGATTTCAGCGGATGCGTCAGCACGACGATCACCGCGCCGACCGGCGCGGCGAGCGCGCAACCGCCGAGCGCGAGGCACGCCGCGGATTTGAGGAATTCGCGGCGCGGGGTGGCGTCGCCGGGGGGAGTGGGTTCGGGAGCGGACATCGGGCGGAGACTAAAAACGCGGCGTCCGCCCCGGCGAGCGCGAAAGGCGGCGAGCCGCGGGCGGACTCTGAGCCGGATCCATGCAGTGGAAAAGGGGAGCGCACGCGCCCTCGCGTGTGCCGATCGGCGCCCCCGCCGATCGGTCGTCGTGAGAAAAGACTCACGATGGGATGACGCGCCCCGAGCGGGATTCGGCGAGGGCGTCGAACCCGACACGCGAGGGCGCGTGTGCTACCCATTCAACCGCGAGATCAACGCACACTGAATCGTTCCGGCTCAGCGGGCGTCCCGGAAGGCGCGTAGCGCACCCTCCAAAAAACCTGTCATCCTGAGCGGAGCGCCGCCCGGCACACCCCAGCAAAACAACCGCCCACCACGCGGCGCTCCGCTCAGGATGACAGCGAAATTTTTTGAACGAGCGCTGCGCGCTGATGACTTCTGGTCCACCCATTTACCGGTGGTCCGCGCCGATCAGCGCGCAGAGCGCGTCGAAATCCACCGGCTTGGCAAAGTGATGATCGAAGCCGGCGTCGCGCGCCTGCTCGCGATCGCTCTCCTGCGCGTAGCCGGAGATCGCGATGAGGAGCGCCCCGGAGAAGCCATCCGCACGGAGCCGCCGGGCGAGGCTGTAGCCATCGAGACCGGGCAGGCCGATGTCGAGGAGCAGGATCTCGGGCTGAAATTCCTGCGCGATCTGCAGCGCGGCGAGTCCGTCGCCCGCAGTGGTCACTTCGTGGCCACGACGAATCAGCAGACGCGAGAGCAGGCGGAGGGTGTCCTGGTTGTCATCCACGATCAGGATGCGCCGGCCCGGACCGCGGACTGCGGGTGGCGCGGCGATCATTGGCTTGGCGGGAGAAAGCGGGCCGCGCAGCGCGGGCAGCCGCACGGTAAACTCGGCGCCGCGTCCGAGGCCGGCACTGTGGACGGAGATGCTGCCGCCGTGGAGTTCCACGAGTTGCCGGCAGAGATTCAGCCCGATGCCGAGGCCGCCCGCGGTGCGCGCGAGCGAGTGGTCGGCCTGGGTGAAAAGCTCGAAGATCTCCGGCAGGAGATCGGGTGCGATGCCGATGCCGTCATCGCTGACGGTGATGATGACATCGTCGCCCGCCTCCTTTTCCTCCACCCGGATGTGTCCGCCGACGGGGGTGTATTTGGCGGCGTTGATCAGGAGATTGGTCATGATCTGCTCGATCCGCGTGGGGTCGCCCTCGATGGATGCCTGGCCGTTTTCGGTAAGCGAGAGTTCGAGCAGTTGCCGCTTTTCTTCCATGAGCGTCCGCGCCGTCCGGGCTGCGCGGCGGATCGCCTCTCCGACCTGCATCGGCTCCCGGCGAAGGTCGATTCGCCCTTCGGAGATCCGGACGACGTCGAGCAGGTCATCCACATGCCGGCTCAGGTTAGCGGTCTGCCGCTCGATGACGGTCTGGGCGAGTTCCGATGTCTCGGTTTCGCCGGGTGCCTCTTTCCACAGGCGCACGGCACTCGTGATCGCGGAGACGGGGTTGCGAAGTTCGTGCCCGAGCATGGCGAGAAATTCATCCTTGCGGCGATCGGCTTCCTGCAACGCCGCGGTGGCCCGGTCACGTTCCGCACTGCGCGCGCCGATCGCCTTCGTCATCTCGTTGAAAGCCGTCGCGAGCGCGCCGAATTCATCGCCCGATCGCATCCGCACCGTCGCGTCGTAGTCGCCCTCCGCCACGCGCGCCGCGCCCTGCGCGAGCCGCCGCAGGGGCCGGGTGAAGCTGAGCGCCACCGCGTAGGCGGTGACCAGGCCCACGGCGGAGACGAGCAATCCGAAAAGCATGCCGAGCCGCACCGAGCGGGTGATGGGAGCGTAGGCTTCGCTCTCGTCCATTTTCAAAACGAGTCCCCACCCGCCGTAGCCGATCGGACGGCTCGTCGCGAGCACGCGGACCCCGCGATAGTCCAGAGCCCGCGAAAAGGCCTCGACGCCACCGGTGGCGGCCGCGAGTGCCGGCGCTTTGGCCAGTGGCACGTGGGTCGTGCGCGGCGCATTGCGCGGGTTAAACAAAAACCGGAGCTGGTCGCCGTCGCGCACGCAGAGGATGGATTCACCGGTTTCGCCGAGGCCGGTGACATCGCGCAGGGTGTTCGCAAGTTGAGATACATCGGCCGTCGCGAGGAGCACGCCGTAGATGCGATTCGGATTCGCGCGGGTGCGAATCGGCGCGGCGAGCAGCGCTTCGTAACGCCCGTGCGCCCATCGTGGCCGGCCAAGATGCGGGCCCGTCGAGCCCGCGATGAATTCCGAAACTGTGCCGAAATTTTGCCCCACTTCGGTCGGATCGGTGGAGACGACAATCAAGCCATCCTTGTCCGCGAGCGCCGCCGCGACGATCGGCTGGCCATCGGAAATCTTCTCCAGGGTCGCTTGCGTTCCGGCGCGGTTTTTCGGGTCGACGATTTCGTTTTCGAGTTCGTACAGCAGGCCGCGCATCTCGCCGCGATCGGTGTTCAATTCCACCCGCTGGAGGAGCATGTCGATCTGCGTCCGCACGAGATCGCGGCGGCTCGCGGCGACCGCGCTGAGATGCGAGTCGACCTGCCGGCGCAGGACGTCGCGCCAGTAGATCCAGCTCGCGGTGAGCAGGACGGCGAGGAGCAGCGCGAGAGTGAAACCGACGAGGAGGGTGAGCTTTACCGCGACCGAGACACGTGGCGCCGGCCCGCGGGCGGGCAGCGCCGAAGTGCTCGGATGGGTAAGGCCGTGGGGGGGCATGGCAGGCGGAGGCTACGATCAATGTCGCCGCGCGGCAATCGCGTGCGTTCCGATAGTCGCAGCCCGGAGGCGCACCCGCCTTCGAGACGGTGAAACGAGTCCAGCAGAGCCGCGGATGGCGCGGAATGACGCGAATGGTGATGCTGAAATCTGCGTCAATCTGCGGATTCAAATGATTCCCGGTCGATCCTCTCGGAGGGTGGACCGGAAATCGAAACCCGCTGTCATCCCGAGCGCAATGGAGGGAGCCTGAGCGACTGGAATGAAGTCGAGGGACCTCGGATTGCAGAATGATCCATGATCCTCCGGAGGGCTGAGGTCCCTCGGCTGCGTTACACTCCGCTCGGGATGACAGGCGCTCTTTTGGTTCGGGGTAGTACCAACCAGCATCCGAAGTCGCTGCCTCCCCTCCGCGTGTCATCCCGAGCACTCGTGGCCACGCTGCTTGCCGAAATGCTTTCGGAAGTTGGCGAGTTGCCTGCCGGATGCGTGAACATCTTCACGGAGAGCGGAGCTGACGGAGCCAAGCTGTTAGTCTCATCGCCTCATGTGCCCGCGATCAGCTTCACTGGTAGTACGGCAGTTGGCAGGGCGATCGCCATATCCGGGGCGGAGCAGTTCAAGCGGATGGGCTTCGAACTCGGCGGGAAGAGTCCTCACTTGATTTTCGCGGACGCGGATATCGAAGCAGCGTTGCCACGCATCGAGAAGTCACTGACGGTGTTTGCCGGCCAGTTTTGCATGACGGCCGGCCGCCTGCTTGTTCACCGAAGCCTGGCACCGGCCCTGTCG
>JANPHH010000541.1:0-4555 GCA_031424375.1 Chthoniobacter sp.
GCCTTTCGCATCTTGATCGCCTGCCGTCTTAACTCCGCTTGGGTTGATTGCCCTAAACTCCGGGCATCTCTTTCTTTCATCAGCATTAGTTATCAGGCCGCCCCAGGTTTTGCTACCCAATACTTCGCCGGGTTAATAGCAAGAATCCGCGACCTTAAAATCACCGCACACCTTCCACGCCGCCTCATCGCCCATGCCGCCCGCTTGGTCCGAGGGGAAAATGGTGTTGTTAGCGAGATCGAAGATTTGCAGATTCGACACGGAGGTCGGCAGCACGATCGTCTGCGTCGGTCGCCGAAAAGGCTGCGCCACGACATACGCCGCCCACGCGTTTGCGCTCGCCGCATCCGGCAGCCACGCCGCTCGTGTGCGGTCGCCGGTGAACGTCGCGTAAGGCGCGATCTCCTTCGTCACCAAGTCCGCCAGCCAGCCCGTCGTCACATCCACGGCTTGCAGCACCGGCGCTTGATTCGAAGGCCAGTTCGCCACCGGCAGACGACGCGCAATCATGCCTTCGAGAATCGTGGTGACGAGCGCCGGAGGAATGGGCGTGCCGGTGTGCTGCACATTCGGCTCCGTGATCATGGCCCACGGCGCATTCGCCATGCGACGACCGATTTCAAAGTTCTCCGTCGGCATCACGATGCCGCTGAGGTTGTCCCGTTCAGAACAAAGAAAAATGGCCGGCACAGGAAACGCGCCCGAGAAATCGAACAGCCGCGTCGCCGCCACCGAGCCATCGATGTGGTTGAAATTGAACGCATCATTGCCCGGGAAAAACAGACGCCCCGGATGAATCGGGATCACCGCGATGCAGCGTGTCGGATTCGTCATCGCGTTCTGGAGCGCGAACACCCCGCCGCTGGAAACACCGGCCGGCACAAACGGGGCCACGTTCACCTCCGGCCTCCCCGTGGCCGTCGCCAGAGCCGCGAGCGAGTTCTGCGGCGTGTCCGTCAGTGCGGCCAGCAGCATCGAAGTGCGATCCGCAAACGCCTGCCAAGTCGGATCGGTGAGCGCCGAAGGATCCACAGCGATCAGCCCCCGCACAAAAGTCGTCGATGGCTGGAGGTAATAAGACGGAGTCTGCGAGAAAGCGGAGCCTGTCAGCAGAAGCCAGCAAGCGATGGAGCGAAGGAGATGCAGTTTCATGAGGGAGAATCTAGGGCTGAGTTCAAGGTGTCGTGATGACGCGGTAGAAGCGGCGCGGCGGGCTCACGGGCGCGCTCACACTTACGCTGCGTTCGGCGCTGGCGGGGACGGTGCTGAGCGTGAGCCAAGGGCCGCTCGTGAGATCGTCCTTGTATTGCACGGTGTAGGCGTGGTCGGTGCGCGCGGTGAAGGTGAGCGTCGCGGTGTTGCTCGCAACGCTGAAGCCGCTCACGGCGAAACGTTCACTGCCCGAGCGCGGGTCGGTGCCGGCGCGATACTCGTCGAGGTTCATTTTGCCGTCGCCATCCGCATCAAGCGTGATGTCGGCGGCGCTCGATGGATTGAAGCCGTGCAGCGTTTCCCAGTAGTCGGGCATTCCGTCGGCATCGGTGTCGAAGGGCGCGGGCTTCGTGACGTAGCCGACGAAGAGCGGGCAGATTTTTCCGCCCGTGCGGTTCGGCACGCTCGTGGTCGGCAGCGTGAGCGTGCTGCCGCCGCGCGTCTCCTGCACGAAGTCGGCGTAAAAATTTCCTGCCGCGTAGATGGACGCGGCGATGCTCACGCTCAGCGCGCTGTCGTTGCTGGTGAAGGCGACCTTCGTCGAGTCCACCGTGCCTGCCGGGTAGAGCAGGCCGCCGAGCACTTCGGTCGCCGCGCCGTTGGTGGATGCGATCACGTTGTCGTCCTTCTCCGTCTTCAGGCCGAGAATCCACAGGCGTCCGCCGTTGTTGATGATCTTCGTGTAGCCGCGCGGCGCCTCGGGATTCACCTGCCGCATCCACGCGGTCTGCTGATTGATCTGCCAACTGTTCCCCGCCACGTCCTCGACGAACAACGGCCCGCTGCCCGCTGTGCTTGTGTAGGCCTGGCCCGCATTGATGGCGAGATTGCGCAGCACGACGGCGCTCGCGCAGTTGTGTTTGAATAGTGTGAAGCTGGCCGCGGCGGTCGGATACTCGGTGACGAACAACTCGAACACGCAGACCGGCGCAGTGCCGCTGTCGAACTGAAACGCAGGCACCGCCTGTGGGTAGAAAGCGCTGGTGAAAATGAACGTCGAGCCTGCGCCGTAGATGCGTTTGATGCCGTTGCGAATGTGGATCGTGCCGCTGATGTGATAGCGGCCGCGGGGGAAGTAGAGCGTGGTTTTGCCACTGCTGTTATCAATGGCAGCCTGGATCGCGGCAGAGTCGCTCGTGCCATCATCGGGCACGGCTCCGAAGCTGGTGACGGATGCCCATTTGCTCACATCATCCCACGCGGCCTCGGGCGTATCCTCGATGGGCAGCCCGAGTGTCGTCTGCGGACTCGCGAACAAACTCAGCGGCGTGCTGTTCACGTATTCCACCTGGTTCGCGCCGCTCACGATGCTCGCGCCATTCTTCACCGCCGACTGATAACCACTCGTGACGATGTTGCGCAGCAAGCACGAGCCGCCCGTGATTTCCACCGCACTGCGCGTGCCGCTGCCACCCGTGCAATTCGCACTGAGGATGACGCTCAGCGAGCCTGCTGTGCCGATCAGCGCCGGCACGGAGTTCGTGCTCGTGAGCGAATGCAGTGAGACGACGTTGCCGCTGTTCAGGATGCCGGCGGTGCTTTGATTGCGCAGCGTGATGCCCTCGAAGGTCATGCTGTATTCCGCGTTGTAGAGCGCGATGCCGTAGTTGAAGCCATCGACGGTGACGTTGCGAATCATGCCCGGGCCGGGCCACGCCTTGCCCATGATGATGCCGTTTTGCCCGACGTGATTCGGGTCGCTGGAGCGCACGGTGACATCGCGGATGGAGCCGTAGTTATTCGTGAGATAGCTCAGTGCATTCGCGCCCGAGTTGCCGATGCCGGTGTCGATCGTGAGGTTGAAGATGTTGTTGCCGAACGCCTGGTTGTTCGTCGCCGTGCCGGTGTAGGACGAGATCATCGGCTTCGGCGTTCCGGGAGTGGTGAAGCCCGCCGCGTTGTCCTTCAACCGGATGATCGTGCCCGCCTGGCTCTGCCCCTGCAGCGTCAGCCCCTTGCAGCTCGCCACCAAACTGCTCGGCGAGATCGTGTCACTGACAAGATAGGTGCCATTCGGAAAATAGAGCACGCGCCCATACGTCCCGGCATTCGCGGCGATGGCCGACTGGATCGCGGTCGTGTCATCCGTCACGCCATTGCCCACCGCACCGTATGCCGTCTTCACATTGATCACACCCGCATCCGGGCTGGTGGGGAAGATGATGTTCTCTGCGGATGCGCCGCTGACGAAGATGAACGCTGCGATGGTGCAAAGTGCTTTTTTCATGGTCAATTGGATGTGCTTTGTCCGTCGGCTAGCGCCGAAATTTCCGGGCTGGAGAGAGTGCGCCCGTAGATGCGCACATCGTCGATCTGGCCGTCGAAAGGCATCGGGCCGTCCTTGTAACGACGGCCGATGAGCACGGGTGCCCGAAGCTTGAATCCACTCCTCAGCCCTGTCGAAACACTGACATCTCGCCCATCCACAAAGAACGTCGCCCGGCCTTCCACGCCATCCACGCACACCGCCACATGCTGCCAGCGGCCCGCGAGGACCACTCCTGCCTTCGCCCGCGCCTGCGAATTCATCTGCGGTCCCGAGACACCGAGCACTATGCCCGAACCCGGAGATGTCGGCGGCATGATCAGCCAGAGGGAGTTCATGCTATTGGCCTCGCCATCGCTCGTGAAGAGCGGCTGCAAACGTGCCGGCCCGCCGTGCTCGATGCGCTGCCACATCGAGATGGTGAACGCGCCTGGCAGTTCCACCGGCGTGGAGAGCGCCACCGCAGGCACGGCATGCAGATCCAGAGCCTTGCCAAAGCGTCCCTCACCCCACGCACCTTCTTTGTTCAGCGTCAGCGTATGCCCATTTCCGGAAGAATCCGCCGCCGTGATTCCCGCGCCTTCATCGAAGGTCCATCGCGCGATCAAACCGGTCTGCAGAGTCTGCGTCGCCGGTATGGGCTGCACACGGACAGGCTCCTTCTCGGAGACGTCCGCAGTTTGTTGGGCTTCCACGACCACCCCATTTTCATCATCGGTGCGGGCGATGAGCACGCGGCCTTCCGTCACGGTCATGCGGGTGGCTTCCTTTGTCGCATTCATCTCGAACTTCGTGCCGAGCACTTCCGCCTTGGCGGTCGGCGTGCGGATCATCATCGGATGGCTGGCCGACTGCCGTGCCACCGACGCCGAGAGCGAACCCGCCGTGAGTTTCAGCTCCTTGCTCGGCAGCGCCGATATGACGCCGAATTCCGCGTCGGCGCCGATTTTCAGCCGCGTTGTCTCGCCGGGAAACTCAATTTCCGCCGCGCCGTCTTTGCCCGTGAGCACCCAGTCGCCTGCTTTTAGCGCGAACCCGCTGCTGACCGCCGTGGTCACCTGTTCGCGCCACACGCGC
>JANPHH010000542.1:0-1658 GCA_031424375.1 Chthoniobacter sp.
GCTCGATGATGCGATGATCGAGAAACGGCTCACGTAATTCCCGGCTGAACATCATTGAAACTCGATCCGCAAAACGCATCCCGCGCGGTATCTTTGCATATCTCAGATCCCGGTATTGCAGGTTCAGCAACGCACTCTCAAATGGCTTCGGTGGGGAAAACTTTCCACCCAAGGCCGCGAATTCCGGCACCAGCGTTTCCGGCAAGGTCGAGCGGCTTTTCGACCCTTGCACCGGCCCGGCCGAAGCATCGACACGCTCGGCGCGCGCATAGTAATCGTAGCCCGCCCAGCCTTCATCAAGCCCGTTGCCATCGAGAAGTACCACCACGCCCTCGTCGCGTGCGCGCTCGTGCACTCTCGCCATGCCCAGCGTCGGAAATCCGCCGAACGGTTCGTCCTGAGTCGCTTGAACGCGCAACGCGAGATCCGGAATTTCCTTCGCGGTGAGCAGGCAAAAATTCGCAGGATGTTTGCTGCGAGCCAGCATCTGCTCCACCCACGGCGTCTCGTCGTAGGCAGCATCGCCACAGTAGAAGGTGAACGTCTTCACGTTCGAGTCCGCGCCCTGCGTTCGATCCACCAACCCGAGCAGCAACGAGGAATCCAGCCCGCCAGAAAGGCAGACACCGACCGGCACATCCGCACGAAAGCGGAGGCACACGCTATCCTCAAGCAACGCGAGGAGCTCTTTCGCGACTGCGCCATCATCGCGGGTGTCCGCTCCGTCGGCATTAACCGCCTGGGCGGCGTCATACCACGTTGACACGCGTGTTCCACCGACGGGCGACCAGGTGAGAGATCCACCCGGGGGCACCTGGCACACACCCCGCCAAAATGTCTCGTTCGTGTGTTCATACACACCGTCGCGCAGATACGCCGACCATACCGTTGGGTTGGGCTCACGCGCCACACCTGCGGCATGCAGCGCTTTGATTTCGCTCGCCAGCCATAGCGCACCGGACTGCGGCTCGGCGAGATACAGCGGCTTCACTCCAAATCGATCGCGCGCTGCGAACACCTTCTGCTCCTGCTCGTCCCAAATCGCAAAGGCGAACATCCCAATCAGCCGGTTCAGGCACGCCTGCCCCCACTTCCCGTAGGCGGCTAGCAGCACTTCGGTATCAGTCTTGGTCCGGAAGGAATAGCTCCCGGCCAACTCGGCTCGCAGCTCCAGATAGTTGTAAATCTCGCCGTTGAAGGTGATCCAAAATCGCCCGCTCGCGTCACTCATCGGCTGCCGCCCAGCCTCGGACAGGTCGATGATGCTCAACCGGCGGTGCCCCAATCCCGCCAGACCGCCCGGCGAAAACCACGTTCCCTCCGCATCCGGCCCGCGATGGCGCTGGACGCGATTCATGGCTTCAAGACGGCTTCGCTCGAAGCCCTGGCCAAACATTGCCGCTATGCCACACATGATCTATTTGAGTTCTGGGGGGAGATGAATCCAGGCTGGAGAAACAAATAAGCGCCAATTCCCGAAATCTGTCTCAGCGATTTACCGGGCTCAGGCGCACATCGCCGGAGGGTCGCCAAAAGCCTGGCAGTCTCCACGCGCATGATGATTCATTCTCCCTGCCCCATTCTGTCGGAACATCCTCCAAGCCTGGAACTGAAATCCTACATTCTCGCCATCGCAATCAAATGCCTCGTTCCGTTTT
>JANPHH010000543.1:0-1671 GCA_031424375.1 Chthoniobacter sp.
TGAGCACTGTGAACTGAGCACTGAGCACTCCATTTTAGTGCCTGAAATGCCGCACGCCCGTGCAGATCATCGCCATGTTGCGCTCGTTCGCCGCGGCGATCACCTCGGGGTCTTTCACCGAGCCGCCGGGCTGGATCGCGCACGTCGCGCCGGCTTCGGCGGCTGCGATGAGACCATCGGGGAATGGAAAGAATGCGTCGCTGCCGACGGCGCTCCCCTTGAGCGAGAGGCCGGCGTCCTTTGCCTTCCAGATCGCGATGCGGCTGGAATCCACGCGCGACATCTGGCCTGCGCCGATGCCCAGCGTGCGGTCGCTCGCGGCGTACACGATGGCGTTGCTCTTCACGTGCTTCACGACTTTCCATGCGAAGAGCATCGCGGACAGCTCGGCGGGCGTCGGCTTGCGTGCGGTGACCACCTTCGACTCGATGTCCGTCTCCGGCGACGAATCGCGGCTCTGCACGAGCACTCCGCCGATCACGCTTCGGATCAGCATGTCCTCCTTCGTCTGCACCGGGCCGAGCTTGCGCATGAGGCGCAGGTTCTTTTTTTTCTGGAGCAGCGCGCGCGCATCGGCCTCGAATTCCGGGGCGATGATCACCTCGCTGAAAATCTCGCTGATCGCGCGCGCCAGAGCCTCCGTCACGGGCCGGTTGCAGATGATGATGCCGCCGAAGGGCGCCTGCTTGTCCGTCGCGAACGCCTTGTCCCACGCCTCGCGCAGATCGGCATCGGTGCCGACGCCGCACGGATTTGTGTGCTTCAAAATCGCGACCGTCGGCTCGCTGAATTCCTCGATGAGTTCCGCCGCCGCGGTGATGTCCAGGATGTTGTTGTACGAAAGTTCCTTCCCGTGGAGCTTCTCAAAATACTCGTCCCACTTGCCGTAGAGCGCGCCCGTCTGGTGCGGATTTTCGCCGTAGCGGAGCTGGCTCACGAGCGGCTCGCTGATGCTGAAGGACGACGAGCATTCCTTTTCCTGATTAAGAAAATCCGCGATCGCGCCGTCGTATTTGGAAGTAGTGACGAAGACCTTGATGCCCAGCCGCTCGCGCAGTTGCAGCGTCGTCTCGCCATCGTTCGCCTTCATCGCATCGAGCACATCCGCGTAATCCGTCGGGTCCACCACCACCGTCACACTGCGGTAGTTCTTCGCCGCACTGCGCAGCATCGAAGGGCCGCCGATGTCGATCTGCTCGATGGCCTCCTCCAGCGTCACGCCTTCCTTCGCGACCGTCGCCTCAAAGGGATACAGGTTCACCACCACGAGGTCGATCGCCTCGATGCCGTGCGCCTTTGCCTGTGCCACGTGCTCGGCATTGTCGCGCAGATGCAGGAGACCGCCGTGGACTTTCGGGTGCAGCGTCTTCACGCGCCCGTCCATCATCTCAGGAAAGCCCGTGTATTGCGAAATCTCGATCACCGGCACGCCCTCCTTGGCGAGCAGCTTGGCGGTGCCGCCGGTGGAGATGATTTCGACCCCCATGTCGGAGAGTCCTTTGGCAAAGGCCACGAGGCCGGTCTTGTCGGAAACGGAAATTAAGGCGCGTTGGATCTTCATCGAAGGGCGCGGAGGCTAGCAGCGAGGCATGAAGCGTCAAGGGACGGACAGTGGCTGCGCATGGTGAGCGGACGAAGATCCGATGCCGGCGTTAGGGGGCAATAGGCACC
>JANPHH010000544.1:0-30495 GCA_031424375.1 Chthoniobacter sp.
GTGGGACAGGCGTCTCGCCTGTCGCCCCGGGCGTCCCGCCCGTAACTAAGTCGCCTCCAGGAGAGCTACGGGCGAGACGCCCTCCGCGACAGGCGGGACGCCTGTCCCACGACCCCGCCTGTCCCACGACCCCGCGCGAATTTCCCTTTTGGGAAATGCGCTGGCGCACCAGATTGGGCGGCCATGATTCCAGCGCCCACGGGAACGATCACCCTCCTTTTCTCCGACATCGAGGGTAGCTCCAAAAAATGGGACCAGCATCCCGAGGCGATGCGTGTCGCGCTGGCCCAGCACGACCGGCTGATGCAGGAAGTTTTCGCCGGGCACCGCGGCTTTGTTTTCAAAACGGTGGGCGACGCGTTCTGCGTTGCCTTCGAGATCGCGAACGATGCGCTGGCGGCCGCAGTCGAAGCGCAGCGTGCGCTCTGGCACGCGACGTGGGACGGCATCGACGAGATGAAGGTCCGCATGGCGCTGCATACCGGTGCGCCGGAGCACCGCGACGGCGATTACTTCGGTCAGCCGCTCAATCGGGTGAGCCGTATCCTTTCCTCCGCGCACGGCGGCCAGGTGCTGCTCTCGCTGCCCACTCAGGAACTCGTGCGCGATCTCCTTCCTCCCGGCGTGCAACTCCGCCACCTCGGCGAACATCGTCTGCGCGATCTCGCGCGGCCCGAGCATCTCTACCAGCTCGTCACGCCGGATCTGCCGTCCCAATTCCCCGGCCTGCGTTCGCTGGAGAGCGTGCCGAATAATCTGCCCGAACAGCTCAGCACCTTCATCGGCCGCGAGCGCGAGATGGCCGAGGTGAAGCGTCTCCTCGCCAGCACCCGCCTGCTCACGCTCACCGGCATGGGCGGCACGGGCAAAACGCGCCTCTCCGTGCAGGTCGCCGCGGATTTGTTCGATCAATTTCCCGACGGCATCTGGATGGTCGAGTTCGCCACCATCGATGACGCCGCGCAGGTCATCGAGACCGCGGCCGCCGCGCTCGATCTTCGGCAGGAGGCGGATCGCCCGCTCACCGCCACGCTGACCGGCTTCCTCCGCGCCCGCCGGCTCCTGCTGATCCTCGACAACTGCGAACACGTCGTCGCCGCCTGTGCGCGCCTCGCTGAGACGTTGCTCCGCGCCTGCCCGCAGCTCCGCATCCTCGCGAGCAGTCGCGAACCGCTCGGCATCGCCGGCGAAACCGCGTGGCCGCTACCGCCGCTTTCCCTGCCGGGTCATTTGCGCGAGTTGCTCGACGGCTCGCTGAGCAACGAGCAGTTGCTTCAGTTTGAAGCCGTGCGGCTTTTCATCGACCGCGCGACCATCGTGCGCCCGGCCTTCAAACCGACGCCGGAAAACATTCCGCTGATTGCGAAAATCTGCTGGCGGCTTGACGGCATCGCGCTCGCCATCGAAATCGCCGCCGCCCGCGTGCGGGTGCTTACCCTTCAGCAGATCATCGAGCGCCTCGACGATCGCTTTCACCTCCTCACCACCGGCAGCCGCACCGCCGTGCCGCGCCAGCAGACGCTGCGTGCGCTGATCGACTGGAGCCACGATCTGCTCAGCGAATCCGAGCGCGTGCTCTTTCGGCGTCTGGCGGTCTTTGCCCGCGGCCGTACGCTCGAGGCGATCGAAGCGGTTTGCGCGGACGAGATTCTGCCGCACTGGGACGTCGTCGATCTCCTCACGCAGCTCGTGGATAAGTCCCTCGTCTACGTGGAGAAAACGCCCGAGCACGGCGCGCGCTACTACGTCCTCGAATCCATCTGGGACTACGCCAACGAAAAGCTCATCGCCGCTGGGGAACGCAACGCAGTGCGCATCCAGCATCTCGACTATTTCACGGCCCGCGCCGAGCAACTCGAACCGCTGCTGCACGGGGCGGAACAGCGGGACTGGCTCGAGAAGACGGAGCTCGAAGACTGGAACTTTCGCGCCGCCCTCGAGACCAGCCTCGAGTTGCCCGGCCAGATTCCGAACGGGCTGCGGCTCTTCGCGGCCATCCATCGCTACGTGGAAGTGCGCGGCCTGTTCAAGGAATTGCGCGAAGTGTCCTGGGCGCTGCTCAAGCATCCGGATGCCGCGCCGCGCGATGCCATCCGCGCTCGCGCGCTCGCCGCGGCCGGCCGCATCGCGTGGGTCGCGGACGATATGGCGGCGCAACTCGCGCTTCATACCGAAGCGCTCGCGATCTATCGGGAGTTGGGCGACGCCGTCGGTGCGGGGATCACGCTCGTGGATTTGGGTTTCCGCGCGCTGGATGATGGCGAAATCGAGAATGCCAGCGCGCTCGTCGCCGAAGGCGCGCAGTTCGCTGATCGTGCCGCCGATCCGCGCTTGCAGGCTCACGTGCAGCACGTGCGCGGAGTGCTCGCTGCCGTGCACGGTGATCTGCCCGCTGCGCTGGCGCTCGAGCAGCAGAGCATCGCCGGCTATCGGCGCCTCGGCGACACCTGGCGGGTGATCATCGTCGCGTGGGCTGTGGGCGTGAACGCGGCCGCGCTCGGCGACTTCCCGCTGGCCCGCGCCCACCTCTCAGAGTGCCTGCAGGTCGGTCTCGATCTCGGCAACCGCTGGGGCACTTCCTACCCGCTCGAAGCCTTCGCCGCTCTCGCCCTCGCCGAGGGGAACCACGATCGCGCCGCCCGGCTTTACGGGGCGGCCGAGGGTCAGCGCATCCGCGGCGGCCTCGTCACCGGTTCGCCCGATCATCCCGCACTCCGCGTCATCGTCGATCGCGCGCAGGATTTCAGCGGACCGGCGATCGACGCGGCACGCGATGCCGGGCGCCAGCTTGATCTGAACGCCGCCGTGGCCCTGGCGTTGGAACCCTGAGAGGTGCGCCAAACACTTCCGGCGCGCAGCGCCGCGTCGAAAAAAACAATGTCATCCTGAGCGGAGTTCCTCAGGGGCGAAGGCGGGGAGGAACGCAGTCGAAGGACCTCTAACTTTTCATGGGCGGAGGTGGTGGGGAGCATCCGCCGAGCGCTCCGCACCGCGCCACCCGCGGATGCGAGAGGTCGTTGAACGACCGACCTCGTCGCGGACCCACGCCTATCCCGCGATCAATCGCAGGATTTCCGAGCGCTCCGCTTTCGCCGGGATCACCGAGCCGCAGCGGTCGCGCGCAATGTCGGGATCTTTGAGTCCGTGGCCCGTGACCGTGCAGACGATCTTGCTGCCCGGCGCAATCGCCGGGAAGGGGCACGTCGCGCAGCGATCATGGCCGAGGCACTTGAAAAGGCCGGCGATACTCGCGGCGCTGGCGGGTTCGACGAAGATGCCTTCATTCGCGGCCAGCCACTGCTGCGCGGCGAGGATCTCGGCATCACTCACAATGTCGATCGAGCCGCCGCTGTCGCGGATCGCGTTCGTCGCCAGTTCCCAACTCGCCGGATTCCCGATCCGGATCGCCGTGGCGATCGTCTCGGGATTTTCCACGACCTTGTTGAAAAAAATCGGCGCCGATCCCGCGGCCTGAAACCCCGTCATCTTCGGCCGCTTCGTCGCTTTGCCGTTCGCGTGGAATTCCGAGTAACCCATCCAATACGCGCTGATGTTCCCCGCGTTCCCGACTGGCAGCACATGAATGTCCGGCGCGTCGCCGAGTTCTTCCACGATCTCAAACGCCGCCGTCTTCTGTCCTTCGAGTCGAAACGGATTGATCGAGTTCACGATCGCGATCGGCTCGGTCTCGCCGATCTCGCGCACGAGCCGCAACGCATCGTCGAAGTTGCCATCGATCGCCACGACCTTGGCGCCGTACATGAACGCCTGCGCCAGCTTGCCGAACGCAATCTTACCCGCCGGGAGCAGCACCACGCAGGTGATGCTCGCCCGCGCCGCATACGCCGCCGCCGCCGCGCTCGTGTTGCCGGTGCTCGCGCAAATGACCGCCTGCGAACCTGCCTCGACCGCCTTCGATAGCGCGACCGTCATGCCGCGATCCTTGAATGAACCGGTCGGATTCAGCCCTTCGTATTTGATATAGACCTCGCAGTCGCGGCCGACGCGCTGACTGAGTTTCGGCGAGTGAATGAGCGGGGTGGAGCCTTCGTTCAGCGAGACAAATGGGGTGGCGTCGGTCACCGGCAGATATTGCTGCCAGCGGGCCATCACGCCGCGGTCATGGAGAGGGCGAGCGGAATTCAATGTTTGCGCCGGCGGGTGGTTTTCACTTCGGGCTGGGTGTGCGTCGCCAGACGCAGATCGAGTTGCGCAAATCCACCGGACGGGAGCGCGACCGCCAGGGTGCGTTTGTCGACGGAAAAGGCCACGATCTCCGGATGATCGACCAAGAACACCTTTCCGTTTGCCATGTGAATGGTGAACGTCTCAAACGGTGCATGTTCCAGGAGGAGTTTGATTTCAGACGCTTGCATAGAAGGAGGCTATTGCTCGGCCCGGAAGGGGCAAATGGCTAATCACTCAAAATTCTCCACCCGGATCAGCCGCGGCGTTTTTTTCACGCACGACAGCGCGCCGATTTTCGCGACGGCCTGCGCGATCTGGCCGTGCGTCGCTTTGTGGATGACGAGCACGAGCGGGACCGTTTCGCCTTCCTCGCCCTCGGGTTGGAAGATGGACGAGATGCCGATGTTGAGTTCGCCGAGCGTGCCCGCGATCTGCGCCATCGTGCCGGGGCGATCTTCGACCAGCACGCGCAGGTAGTACTCGGAGACGATCTCGTCGAGCGGCTTGCAGGTGCCGTAGAGCCCGTGCGGCATGAAGCCGTAATTCGACCGCGGCGATTGCAACGCGGAACCGGCATCCGCGATGTCGGCGATGACCGAACTCGACGTCGGGTCCTGACCCGCGCCGCGTCCATAGAAGAGCGTTTCGCCGACCACGTCGCCGCGCACTGAGAGCGCGTTGAAGACGCCGTTCACGCTGGCCAGCACATGCTTTTGCGGGATCAGCGTTGGGTGCACACGCACCTCGATCGCGCCGGTCGCGTCCGCCTTGATGATGCCGAGCAGCTTGATCGAGTAGCCGAGTTTCCTGGCAAAAAGAATGTCGCTGGCGGTGATGTTCTCGATGCCTTCGACGAAGATTTTTCCCTCCGGCACCCAGAAGCCGTAAGCGAGCGACGCGAGGATGATCGCCTTGTGCGCGGCGTCCCACCCGTTCACGTCGAGCGTGGGGTCGGCCTCCGCATAGCCCGCGGCCTGGGCCTCGGCGAGCGCGTCGGCAAAGCTAAGGCCGCTCTCGACCATCCGCGTGAGGATGTAATTGCTCGTGCCGTTGATGATCCCGTGGATCGACTGAATGTGATTGCCGATGAAGGCTTCGCGGATTGCCTTGATGATCGGAATGCCGCCCGCCACCGCGGCCTCGAAAAACACCGGCACCTTGTGGCGCGTCGCCGCGTCGAAAATCTCCGGCCCGCGTTCCGCGAGCAGCGCCTTGTTGCCCGTCACCACGATCTTCCCCCGCTCGATCGCGCCGAGCATGAAGTCGAGGCTCTCCTGCTTCTGGCCCATCAACTCCACCACGATGTGGATGGACGGATCGTCGAGCAGGTCGCGCCAGTTTGTCGTCACCAATTCGCCCGGCACGCTCACACCGCGGTCGCGGTTTACGTCGCGCATGGCCACCTTCCGCACTTCCAGATCGAAGCCGAGGCGCTCCCGGAGCAGGGCACGATTGAGCGTCAGGTGTTTGAAGACACCTGCTCCGACATTACCCATGCCTGCGAGGCCGACGCCGAAAGTTTGCATAAAGGAAAAAGGGGGCGCGGACTATTGCGCGGGGTGGTTTGGGGAGGCAAGCGCGAAGGCGAGGAGCGCGCGTTTGAAGCTGGCGGCAGTTCGCGGATTGCGTTGAGGTGCGGGCCATGAAGTTCGAAGTCGTGATCCTCGGCGGCGGGTTTGCCGGCGCCTACTGCGCGCGGACGCTGGCGCGCGAACTCGGTGCCGGCGCGCGTTCCCGCGTCGCGCTGGTCGCGGAGGAAAATGTGCTCACCTTTCAGCCCATGCTGCCCGAGGTCGCGGGCTCGTCGCTTTCCCCGCTCGATGTGGTGAATCCGCTGCGCGATTTCTGCCGCGGGGTGAATGTGCTGCGTGGCACGGTGCGCGTCGTTGATTGGGAAAAGAAAACGGTCCAACTCGATGCGGGCCGCTTCACGCCGGATCACCAGATCGAGTTCGATCACCTCGTCCTCGCGCTCGGGAGCATCGTGGATTTCAGTCAGGTGCCGGGGATGGCCCAGCACGGGTGGCCGATGAAGACGGTCGCGCACGCGCTGCGGCTGCGTTCGGCGGTGATCAATCGTCTCGAAGAAGCCAACCTCACCGACGATCGTGAAGCGCGCCGCCGCCTGCTCACGATCGTGGTGGTGGGTGGCGGCTACACGGGCGTCGAGACCGCGGGACAGCTCTCCGATTTCCTCCGCGATGTGCAGCCGCTCTACGGAAATCTCTGCGATGAAAAAGCGCGTGTCGTCCTAATCCACAGCCGCGCCCATTTGCTCGCGGAGATCGGCGAAGAGCTCGGCGACTATGCGCAGCGCGTGCTCGAAAAGCGCGGCACAGAAGTGATCGTGAACACTCGCGTGATCGAAGTGGGGCCGAACGAAGCGGTGCTCAGCAACGGCACAACGATCGCCACGCACACCGTCATCTCGACGATCGGCAACACGACGCACCCCGTGCTCGTCGACTTGCTGCGCCAGCTCGCGTTGCCGATGGAAAAAGGCCGCGTTCCGACCGAACCCACGATGCGCGTCCCCGGGCAGGCGAAGCTGTGGGCGATCGGCGATTGCGCCGCGGTCCCGCTCGATGGCGGCGTCTCGCCGCCCACCGCGCAACACGCGCTGCGGCAGGGCACGCAACTCGGAAAAAATCTTGCGCGCGCCTTTCGCGGCGAAGCACTGCTGCCGTTCACTCATCGCAATCTAGGCCAGCTCGCGACCGTCGGTCAGCACGCCGCCGTCGCGGAGATCGGCGGTTGGCGATTCAGCGGCTTCCTCGCGTGGTGGATGTGGCGGACGATCTACCTCGCGAAGCTGCCGGGGATTTCGCGCAAGGTGCGCGTGATGGTCGATTGGACGCTCGAGCTGTTCTTCGGTCGCGACGTGAGCCTGCTCCTGCCGCCGCCCGAGGAGCCGCTGCGCGCCGTCCACTATCGCCAGGGCGAGGCGCTCTGCACCGCGCGGACTCCGGCGCGCCACTTCATCGCCGTGCAGCGGGGCAAAGTGAGCGCGATCCGCGATGGCGCTGCGGTGAAGCTCGGCGCGGGCGACCTGCTCGACGATCGTTTTCAGGATGAAGCAGGTCGCTGGACCTGCACCGCCACCGCGCTCGAACCGACCGACGTTCTCCTCGTCCGCGGTGCCGCACTCGACCTCCTCCGCAACCGCCCCCAGCAAACCTCAACCCCAACCACCTAAATGCGCATCGCCCTCGGGACCGACCACGCCGGATTCGAATACAAAAACCGCATGGCCGAGATGCTCACCGCCGCCGGCCACGAGGTGAAGGACTTCGGCACACACTCGACCGAACCGGTCGACTACCCGCTCTACATCGCCCCCGCCGCGGAGGCCGTGGCGTGTGGCGAATGCGACCGCGGCGTGGTGCTCGGCGGCTCGGGCAATGGCGAGCAGATCGCTGCGAACAAAGTGCGCGGGATTCGCTGCGCGCTCGCCTGGACCTTGGAAACCGCCCGGCTCGCCCGCGAGCACAATGACGCGCAAGTCCTGGCAATCGGCGCGCGGATGGTGCCGCTGGAGCTGGCGCTCGAAATGGTGCGGACGTGGCTCGGTGCGGAGTTTGCGGGCGGGCGGCACATTCCGCGGCTCGCGGAGATCGCGGCGCTGGAAGACATCGCGGCCGCGCGCGGTGGCGACCCATTTCCCCGGCACGAAAAGACCCTGCTCATCCGGCCGGAATTTCTCAACCAACTCGGCACCGCTTTCGGCGGCTACATGATGCAGTGGGCGGATGACATGGCGTTCAACGCCGCCTCACTCACGCTGCCGAAAGCCACCTTCGTCACGCGGCGCTTCGACGCATTCGACTTCACCACGCCGGTCGCGAGCGGCGACATCCTGAAAATCTATAGTCGCGTCGTGAAGGTCGGGACGACTTCATGCGTCGTCTCCGTCTGGTGCGTGAATGCGCGCACGCAGGCGGATGTCTTCCGCACCACGGCGGTGATGGTGAATGTGGGTGCTGACGGGAAGAAGGCGCCGGTTCCGGTGTGAGCCGCGAGTTCGGAGTGGCGCGGAAGCGCCTTCGAAAAAAACCTGTCATCCTGAGCGGAGCGCCTCCGGGCGAAGGTGGGAGGCGCGCAGTCGAAGGACCTCTAACTTCTCTTCAGACAGCATTCGGTACTGCCTCTGCCTGAAGAAAAAGTTGCTCGCCCGAAGACACCTGCCTCCGCTTGTCCCGTACACCGCCGCCTCGGAGGTCCTTCGACTGCGCGCCGCCCCGCACACCCCGCCGCCACCTTCCCCCATCCATTCCTCCACGCGGCGCTCCGCTCAGGATGACAGGTTTTTTCCAGGGCGCTTCGCGCTTACTTCTGCACCTGCAGCACGATGAGCAGATGCCCTTTGCCGCAGGCTGGACCGCGGATGAAAAGCGGGCTGCCGGGCGCGAGTTTGGCCTCGGTTTCGACGATCTGTCGCTTGTCGTGAAAGAGCGTGAGGGTGAGCAGGTAGCCGCCGCGGGCTTCCTTTGAGACGGCCCGCCGCGCTTTCACGCTGAGGGAAAAGTTCTTGCTCGGGACGAGCCAGCCTTCGCCGTCGTCATCGATCATCTTCACCTCGCTGCCGGCGAGCTGAAATTGATTGTAGCCGAAGACGCGTTTCAGCCGCGCCGCGAAATCGCGCAGTTCGGCGGGGGGATCTTTCGGAGCGCTGTCATTCGTCGCGTAGACGAGCCCGCTCCAAATCTTGTCTCCTTCGCGCAGGGCAGCCTTCTTTTCCGCCGCAGGCGGCGTCGCGGCGGGCTCGGCGGAGTGGAGCAGCGAGGCGGCGAGCAGTAGAGGGAGAAGGCGCGCGAGGATCATTGCAGGGCAAGCTGCTCGCTCGGCATGTAGTCCATCCCGTCGAGCCAGAGCACGGTGACGTTGTCCTGCGGATTGTAGACGGTCGTCGCTGAGATCGACGGATCGGAGGGCCACGCCTCCACGACTTGCGCGAAGTAATTCGACGGCTCGATCGGGAGGACGGGATGGCTACTCGGCACGAGCGTCACGTAGGAAATCCCGGCAACAGCGAGCGAAGCGGCGCCGGCCCAGAGCAGGCGAGAGATGGACCAGAAACCGCCGCCGCTTTCCGGTGCACGGGAGCGGCGCGACGGTGGCATCTCGGCGGCGATGCGCTGTTGGAGCTGGAGATTGAAGAAGTCGGGATTCGAGAGCGACGGCGCGGTGCGGTGGGTGCGGAGCAGGTCGCCGAGTCGGTGCGCTTCCGTGCGGTCGAATGCAGCATCGGGCTGGGCTGCGAGTTCTTTTTCGAAAGCGGCGAGTTCGGCGCCGGTGAGCTGGCCGTCGATCCAGGCGGTGTAGCGTTCTTCAAATGTTTTCATAGACGTCCTTCAGCATGACTTGGAGCTTCTTGCGTGCGTAAAAGAGGCGCGACATCACGGTGCCGATGGAGCACTCCATCTGCTCGGCGATCTCGGAGTATTCGAGCCCGTCGATCTCGCGCATCACGATCACGGCGCGGTGTTCGGGCGAGAGGCGTTCGATCGCGGCGTCGATGCGGGCGCGGATTTCCTTGTCCGAAATGTTCGCCGCCGGCTGCATTTCCGTCCGGGGCGCGGTCATCGCGCCGGGGGCGATGTTGTTCAGCCCGATCGCGTCGTCGAACTCCGTCCCACTGGCGATATGCTTTTTCCGCAGCCAGTCGATGCCCACGTTCATCAGGATGCGATAGAGCCAGGTGTAAAACGACGACTGCCCGCGGAAGCGCCCAATGTTTTTCCACGCCTTGAGGAAGCCGTCTTGGGCGAGATCCCAGGCGTCCTGTTCGTTGCGGACCATATTGTAGATCATGGAAAAAGCGCGTTGGCGGTAGCGGGTGACGAGTTCATTGAAGGCAGCGGTGTCGCCGGTTTGCGCCCGCGCGACGAGATCGAGTTCGTCGGCCGGCGGTCCTTCGCGTTCCGCGCCCTCACTGGGCGAGTTCTTGGACGAAGTCATCGTGACTTCATTCAGCGAAAAAACACCGGAGCGATCACCGGTCCTCGTGACGCCGCCGCCATTCGGTCCGATACTCGCCCATGAGTTCGATGATTCCGTCGCGGATCTGGAAGAGGCGCTGGTTCAGGACGCCGTGCCGATCCGCGTCGAGCGCGCCGTCTTTGCGGAGCTGGAACGCCGCCTCGATCGCGGTGCTGATCGCCTTCAGCGCACGCTTCAGGTAGGCGATGGTCATCCCGATTTCGTCCACGTCGTCGTCGCTCAGTGCGGCGGCGAGCTTGGCGCTGGCGATCGCGGCGTTTGTGGAGAGTCGGCCCGCGGCGGGCTGATTCTGGATGTCGTGCTGCTCTTCGAAAAGCTGGTCGATCCACACCGTGACGGCGAACGACGCCTTGTAGAGCGGGTGAACTTCAAAGCCGTCCTCGCGGTCGGCGTCCTCCGCTTCCTCATCTTCGTCGTCATCCACTTCGGCGTCAGCCTCGCCATTTTCCTCCTCGAAGAGTGAGTCCACGCTCTCGGCCCATTTCTCGCCGTCCTTGTCCAGCAGGTGATACCAGCCCATCTCGCGGGCGATGATCTGGTCACGGTTCGGGTCGTCGATGTAGCGCTCGAGAAGTTCCATGTACTTCTCGGTCTTGCGATCCTGTTGTTGCAGGAAGCGCTCCCAATCGTATTCGTCCCAAATTTTGTCTGGCTCCTCAGGCTCGGCCATATGGGGCTTTGTTACCGTGCGTCCGGGAGGTGCGCAAGGGATAAGGGCGCAGTCGAAACGGGTCGAATCGTGGGCGCATGATGCTCGCGAGTTCGCAAACCGCGCGCCGGGAGCGGGAGAAAAAACACACCCGGGGGATTGGTGCTTTACCACCGCCCACTCGCGCGGCTAAGCGGGGGCGATCATGACGGCGAAACCTGCCCGGCAAGCCGATCCCGGCGGCCCAGCCCAGAAATTCCTCAAGGCCACGCACGACCTGGTCTTCCACCATGTCCACGGATCCTCCCTGATCTACAACGCCTGCTGGGAAGACCCGCGCATCGACCGCCAGTTCATGGAACTGGATGCCGACAGCCGCGTGGTGATGATCACCAGCGCCGGATGCAACGCCCTCGACTACCTGCTCGACGGCCCCGCTGAGGTTCATGCCGTCGATGTGAATTTCCGGCAGAATGCGCTCCTTGACCTCAAGCTCGCCTTCCTTCGCGACGGCCATTTCGGCAATCTCTTCGAGATGTTCGGCATCGGCTCACACGAGCACTTCAGCGAGATTTATCGCAACATCCGTGGCACCCTCCCGGCGAAGTCGCAGACCTTTTGGGACCGCAATATCGACTTTTTCTCGCCCGGCGGGCTGAAGAAATCCTTCTACTACCACGGCACGTCGGGGACCGCGGCGTGGATGCTCGGCGGTGCCTTGTTTAAGGCGAAGGCGAACGTGAAGAGCTTCGCCCTTTGCCTCTTCGACGCCGCCACGCTCGACCAGCAGCGCGAAGTCTACGCCTTTCTCGAGCCGCGCATCTGGAGCCAGCTCAGCACCTGGCTCGTCCGCCAGCCGGTGCTCATGACGCTGCTCGGCGTGCCGCGGCCGCAGATCGACCTCATCCAGGAAAGCTACCCCGGCGGCCTCGCCAGCTACGTGCAGGACAAGCTGCGCCACGTGATGGCCGAGCTGCCCACCGCGGAGAACTACTTCTGGCGCGTCTACGTCACCGGCTCCTACACCCTCGCGTGCTGCCCCGAGTATTTGCGGAAAGCAAACCTCCCCGTGCTCCGCGAGCGTCTCGACCGGGTGAAGCCGCATACCTGCACCATCTCCCAGTTCCTCCGGGCCAATCCCGGGGCCTACTCCCACTTCGTCCTGCTCGATCATCAGGACTGGCTCGCCTGGCACGACCCCGCGGCACTTCTGGAGGAATGGGAACTCATCCTCGCGAACAGCCGCCCCGGCGCGAAGATCCTCATGCGTTCCGCCGGGCTCGACCTCAGCTTCGTCCCCGCGCACATCCAGGCCCGGCTCCGCTTCCAGCCCGAGCGCACTGCCGCACTCCACCGGCTCGACCGAGTCGGCACCTACGGCAGCCTGCATTTTGCAGAAGTATTGTGAGCGCCGCCACTGCACGCGGGTCACCGCTCGAACGCTATTACCGCTTTCACTCCCGCATCTACGACGCCACCCGCTGGAGCTTCCTCTTCGGCCGCAGCGCCATCATCGAGGAAGCCGCGCGATTCGCTCCGCAGCCCGCGCGCATCCTGGAGATCGGTTGCGGCACCGGCCGCAATCTCGTCCTGCTCGCCAGCCGCTTCCCGCAGGCCGAGATCACCGGTCTCGATCTCTCCGAGGCCATGCTCGACCTCTCGCGGGCGAAAACCGCGCACCTCCCGCGCCCCGTCCGCCTCCTTCACCGCGCCTACGATGCCCCGCTCGGTGAATCCTTCGACCTCGTTCTCTTCTCCTACGCGCTCACCATGTTCAACCCCGGCTACGACGTCGCCATCCGCGCCGCCGCCGCCGACCTCGCGCTGGGCGGTCACCTCGCCGTCGTCGATTTCCACGACTCGCCGATCTCCGCCTTCCGCCGCTGGATGGGTGTGAACCACGTCCGCATGGAAGCCCACCTGCTTCCCCTTCTCCAGACCACCGTCACGCCGGTCCACGAGAACATCCGCCGCGCCTACGCGGGCGTGTGGCGTTACCTGCTTTTCGTGGGCAAGAAGGGGGAGTGATCCAGTTTCAGCGTCTGCCGGCTTGTGAGTGCTCCGGCCTGTGAGTGCTCCAGCTTGCTGGAGCTTTGGGGGCGGCAGCTTGCTGCCCGTGGCGCGGAGCAGCATCCGCAGACCGTGCCCCCCCACCGCGGAGCAAGCTCCGCCGCACCACAAAAGCGGGAGCAAGCTCCCGCACTCCGCGCCTCACCCCCCCAGCGTCTGCCGGCGGAGCTGGCCGCAGGCGGCGGCAATGTCGTGGCCTTTTTCGCGGCGGAGCGTTGCGGGGATCTTGGCCGCTTCCAGCACGGCCATGAAGGCGTCCTGTCGCGCCTCGCTCGGGCGCACCCAGTCGAGGCCTTCGACCTTGTTGTAAGGGATGCAGTTCACCTTCACCCCGCGCACCTTCCGCGCAATGCGCACCAGCGCCGCCGCGTCCTCGAGGCGGTCGTTCACGTTTTCGATCAGGATGTATTCGAAGGTGAGGAACTGCTTCTTCCGCGACGTGTAATACGCACAAGCCTCCAGCAGCACCTCGAGCGGGTATTTGCGATTCACCGGCATGATCTGCTGCCGCACTTCGTCCGTCGCCCCGTGCAGCGAGATCGCGAGGCGGACTTGCAGCGGCTGATCCGCCAGCTCGCGGATCTGCGGTGCGAGGCCGCTCGTCGAGAGCGTGATGTGCCGTGCGCCGAGGCCGATGCCCCATGGGGCGTTAATGACGCCGATCGCCGTCATCACGTTCGCGAAGTTCGCCAGCGGCTCGCCCATGCCCATGAAGACGATGTTGTTGATCTTCTCCCCGCTCAGCTCCTCCACGCGGAGGAATTGCCCCACGATCTCATGCGCCCCGAGATTGCGCGAAAACCCGTCCAGCCCGCTCGCGCAGAATTTGCACCCATACGCGCAGCCCACCTGCGTCGAGATGCAGATCGTGCGGCGGTCGCTGGCTTCACCATACAGCGCGGGCGACGCCGGGATCAGCACGCTCTCGATCAGCGCGCCGTCGGTGAGGCGAAAGAGATACTTCCGCGTCGTATCCGCTGAGCCAAGCACGCGGACCTGCTCCAGCTCTTGAAAAAGAAACTCCTCACCGAGCTGCGTGCGCAGCGCCGCGGGCAGGTTGCTCATTTCCGCAAAGGACCGCGCCCGCTTCTCGTAGAGCCACTGCGCGACCTGCCCGGCGCGATACTTCGGCTGCCCGGCGGCGAGCAGGCGCGCCTCGATCTCGGCGAGGGTGACGGAGTGAATCGGCTGGCGCGGTTCGGACATCGAAGACCCGCACCTTCGCCGCAAAGGACGCAAACTCCAAGCCCGCCTCGCGGAGGATTAACCTGTGGAAAGGCGCGACGCTTCCGATAGACGTTCCGGGCTGCGCTGAGCCTGTCTCAGGGCGTTCCCTTATTCCCTCATGTCGTCCTCGCCCGCCACTCGCCCGATCGCCCGTCCTTTCCGCCGTCGCATCGCGCCGCTCGCGGGGAGCGTCGCCGCGCTGTTGCTCTGGTCGGCTTCCTCGCCCGCGCAGACTTTTACTTCGCCGACGGGCGGCGCCTTCACCAATCCGCTCGTCTGGAATCTTGGCGCGGGGCCGGTGCCGACTTCGGACTCGGCGCTGGCGCTGAATCTCACCAGTTTCAACTCCACCGCGGTGGCGATGCAGAACGACCTCAATCTCACGCTCAACACGCTGAATCTCTCCGGCAGTGGAGCGCTCACCGCGAGTTCGCTCCTCGGCGGCGATTACGCCTTTGCGGGGGCGGCGAAGATCAACCTGCTCGGGTCGAGCGCGGCGCTGACCTTGAGCGCGCCCGTGGTGCTCGGGGCGACGGCAACTTCGCTCACCTTCGATGGCGCCGGGCCGGGAGCGCTGTCGGTCAGCGGGATCATCTCTTCGAACACCGATGCAGGCGCTCCGCTGACCATTGCCACCGATGCGCGCAATCTGGAAACTGGCATCGTCAGTCTGAATGCGGCGAACACGTTTGCGGGCGGCGTGGTGCTGAATACCGGCACGCTGGCGCTCGGAAATGCGCAGGCGCTTGGGGACCGCGCGAATACGCTGACGATCAATGGCGGCAATCTGTGGATCAACAGCGTCGAGGTGGCCAATAATCTGACGCTCAACATCACGCTGACCAGCAGCCCCTTCACCCGCGGCACGTTGAGTGGCGTGCTCAGCGGTGTCGGCGGGGTGACGGTTCGGTCGGGAGCGGCAGGGGGCAACCTCAAGCTCTCCGGGGTGAATAGCTACACCGGTGCGACCACCATCGGTGCTTCCAGCTTTGCCGCGGCTCCGGTGGACGGCGCAGGCTTTCTGACGATCACGGACGCAGGATCGATCCTCACCACCTCGGGCATCTCGATCAGCGGTGGCGCGGCTTTCACGTTGGATAACGGAGCCTTCTCAGTGGGAAATCGCCGCGTTTCGACTGGCACCGCGATCACCTCGCAGGGCGGGTTTATACAGGTCATCGGCAATCGGGGTGTCGTTCGCCAGAATCTCGGGACAGTGAATGCGGGTGGGCTGACGACGATCGCCGCGCTGACCAGAGGCGCTGGCGTCGGCGCGGGCTCGGCGACGGAGGTGACGGTGGCGGATCTCACCCGTGCCCCGGGCACCACGGTGCTCTTCCAAGGAGCGAATCTCGGCAGCGCGGCGGTGGCCTCCGGGCTCCCGGCGGCGCAGGGAAATGTGGTGCTGAGCAAGGTCAACGGCACGACCCCCACCCTCGCGCTGGTGGGCGGCGGCGGCGCGACCAGCACCACCACGCTGAGCATCCTGCCCTGGGCGCTGGGCGACACCAGCAATGCGAGCCAGCAATACAACGTCGGCTCGGGCTTCGTGACGCTGGGGGCGACGGGCGCGCGGCTGCTGAATGCGGCCACGGAATACAACCTCACGAGCAACTTCGCCACCGCCGGCGCGACGGAAAACATGCGCGTCACCGGCGCGATCACCAGCCACACCGCGCCGGCCACGGTGAACTCGGTCTACTTCGCCTCCACCGGCCGGACGCTCGCGGGCGGGACAAATGCGCTGACCATCACCAGCGGCGCGCTGGCCTCGAATGTGGCGGCGGCGACCATCTCGAATCCGGTTTTCTTTGGCCCGGGCGGCACGGGCGAGGCGATCGTGAGCGTGGTCGATTCGCTGGGCACGACAAACAACCTCACGCTTTCCGGAGGCTTCACGGCGGCGTCGCTGACGAAGAGCGGGCACGGCGACCTGACCATTTCGGCCACCGATCCGACGCTGACCGGTGCGATTACGATCGATAGCGGCGAGATCCGCGTGGATGACGTGGGCCGGCTCGGCACGCCGTCGAGCATCACGATTCATGGTCAGTCGCAGTCCATTTCGCGGGCGGGTCTTGCATTCACCCACACCTCGGGAACGCAGACGCTGACCACGCCCATCGTCGTCAACGGGGGTAGGGCGGCCATCACCACCACGGGGAGCGGCGCCACGCTCGCGCTGAACTCCACGATCTCCGGCACGGGCGGGGTGAGCTATACGGCTTCCACGGGGAGCACCATCCAGATCGGCGGGACGAACACCTACACCGGTCCGACATTTCTCAGCGGCTCGGTTGACATCAGCAATGACGCAGCCTTCGGCAGCAGCGCGGACCCGGCGGGCGGCTTCCTGGCGATGAATGTCGCGAACCTGAAAGTAAACGGGCCGTGGACCTCGGCGCGGCATCTCTTTCTCGGCCCCACCTCGTCGATCAATGCCGGCCTGAATGCCGTGACCTTTTCCGGCCCGATCGTCGGTAGTGGCCCGCTGACGAAGACCGGCGGGGGCACGCTCACGATCACGGGGAATGACAGCAGCTTCAGCGGGACGATCACGTTGGGGAACGCGTCTTCGGTAGGCGGCGCGCTGGCACTCTCGGGCAGCGGCGCGCTGAATTCGGCATCGGTGACGCTCGGCGCGAATGCCGGGCCGGCGGGAACCTGCGTGCTGGACCTGAGCGATGCGGCGGACATCGACCTCACCGACGGCAGCAGTACTCCGTGGCGCAGCCTCGCCTCCTTGAATACCGGCACGAGCTTTACGCGGGGGCACTCCGTCCGGCTCGGCAGCTTGGCACTCACGCCGGTGGATCTGCGCGTGAACAGCGGCACCTTCGGCGGCACAGCGGGGGTGATCGCGGGTTTCGGCAAGTTGGTGAAAGTGGGCACCGGCGTACTCACGCTCAACAGCACCATCGCGAGCACCTTCACCGGCGCCGTGGAAGTGCGCGGCGGCACACTGCGCTTCAGTGCGGACAACCAACTCGGCGCCGCGGCCACCGGCATCGTCATTAACGGCGGAATCCTGGACTACACGGGCGCCGGCCTGGCCTTGAGCCGTGGGACGACACTCGGCGCGACGCCGCAGCCGATAATCAGCGGTAATTTCACAGTCCAGACCCTCGCGAATGGCATCTCGGCCAACGGGCCGATCGACTTCAGCAGCACGATCAGCGGTGCGGGCGGATTCAACAAGAGCGGCTTCAACACGCTCACCCTCGCCAACGCCGGAGCAAATACCTATCTCGGCGACACTCAGATCACCGAGGGCACGCTCGCCTTCTCAAACTCCAACCAGCTCGGCGCGAGCACGAGCCGCATCCGGCTGAATGGCGGCACGCTGCGCGACATCGCGAGCAGCGGCACACAGACGCTGAACCGCACGATTTTCACCACCTCGAATAGCACGGTGGATGCAGGCTCGACCGCGATGCTCGATCTCGCTGGCCCGATCATCGGCAGCAATACGATCACCAAGGTCGGCGCCGGAACGCTCGCCGTCAGTGGCGCCAACGCCTCCTTTTTCGGAGCGATCACCGTGGGCAATGGAACGACGGCTGGAGGAAATCTGACGCTCGCCAGCACCGGCCAGCTCCGACGTGCGACGGTGAATCTTTCCGCCTCGGCGGCTTCCACCTTCGACCTTAGCGGCCTCACGCGGGAACTCGGCTCGCTGGGGGCCGGCGCCACAAGTTTCGCCACTGGGAATACCGTCGCGCTCGGCGCGGGCGGCGCGCTGACCACGGGCTTCAACAACGCAGCGATGACCTGGGCCGGCAGCATCACCGGCGATGCGAGCGCTGCGGTGACGAAGGTCGGCACCGGCGCGCTAACCCTCACCTCGAACTCGCACACCTTCGGCGGCGGCTTCCACCTTCTCTCAGGAAATGCCGCATTCAGCACCACCGGCACGCTGCCCGCGCAGAGTGTGTTCACCCTCGGCGGCTGGGGCACGACGGCGAATGCCGGGCCGCGGTTCGCGATCGACAACAGCGGCACCAACGTCGCCTCGCGCCTCGGCGACGCGCAGATCATCCACAGCAATTCGGGCGAGATTTCCTACGCCGGCTTCGGCTCCTCGTTGAGCACCGAGACGGTCGGCTCCCTGCGCGGCGCGGGAATGAGCACGATCACGATGATTTCGGGCGGCACACTGAACTTTGCCGACGCGATCAACGGCCTCACGCGCCTCGATCGCGGCACGTTCCTCTTCCGCTCGCAGAGCGGGCTGCATGGCACCGCCGCCGCCTCGACCACGGTGCCGAACATCACCTTCGGCAATCTGCCCGGCACGCAGCTCATCGGCGGCGGAGGCGCCGACGGCACGACGACGATCAGCATCCTGCCCTACGCAATCAGCGGCACCGGGACTGGGGACGCGGGCCGTGGCTTCGTGACCTACGGGCCGAACGGCATCCGCGCGCTCAATCTCGCCACGGAGGTGAAGGACTTCATCGGTTTCACCGCGAACGATAACATTCTGGCAACTTCGGGAACCGGCTTCTCCGGTGCATCCACCGTGAATTCGTTAATCTTGGGTGCCAATGCATACCTCGTGGACGTCGGGTCGCTGGAACTCGTCAGCGGCGCGTTGTTGAATACGAGCGCAAACGTCTATTTCGCCCGTCCCACGGACGGGAACCGAATCGGAGTGAATAACGGCGAACTGCGCACCGGCGCGGGGAACACGCGCGAACTGAATGTGTTCACTACGGGCGACCTTGGGCTTTATGCGCGCGTCGCCACCAGCGGCGGGGTCACGAAATCCGGCGCGGCGAATCTTTACCTGACCAATACCGCCAACACCTACACCGGCCAGACGACGATCAATGCCGGCTCCCTGGTCATCGACGACAAGGCGGCGCTCGGCGGCTGCACCAGCCTGGTGATGGGCGGCGGCTTCCTGAAATACCGCGGCGGCGACACCACGCTCACCGGCTTCACGGTGAAGGCCGCGGGCGGCGCGGCGGCGGGGCTCGGCGCGAGTGCGGGCTTTCACATCGTGAGCGGCACTACCCTCACCCTGCCGGCCGGCAGCGTGAGTGGAAATGGCGGCATCCTGAAGGACGGCACCGGCGTGCTGAAACTCACCGGCACGAACCCGAACACCGGCGCGACGATCATCAGCGGCGGCGCGCTGGCCATCGATGGCCCGGCGGCGCTCGGCACGAACGCGCGAGTGATCTTCGGCACCGGCCTCAGCACGAGCGGCGGGCAGACGCTGCGCTTCGATGCGCCGATGACGCTGACGCAGGACTTCATCGTGAACAGCGCCGACCCCACGATCGGCTTTGGCTTCGACACGAATGGGAACAACGTGACGCTGAGCGGCACGATCCTCGACGCGCGCGGCACCGGTATCCGCGGACTCTACAAGTTCGGCACGGGCGAACTGAACCTCACCGCAACCGAGATGTACACCGGCGCGACGCAGGTCTTCGGCGGCACGCTGCGGCTGAGCGGGGCGAATGGCAGCATCCTCAACAGCACGGGCACGTCTGGCTTTGCCCCCGGTGGCACCACCGTCAGCTTGAGTTCCGGGACAGCGCTCGTCCTCGACAACGCCGCGGCGAACAACAACAACCGGCTGCCCGATGTGTGGGACACGCCCTTCGGCACGGGCAATGGCCCGAACGGGGGAATCCGCGTAAACGGGGGTGAGTTCAAAATCATCGGCAACGCCGCGGGCACGACAGAGCGCGTGAATCGAGTAGACGTGATCGTCGGCACTTTCACCCTGGAAGGAGGAGGCGCCACGGTCACCAGCGGGCAGTTCAATCGTTTCTTCGTCCAAAGCGCCGGCCTCATCCGTGGCACGAATCTGGGTGCGGCGCCCGGTGCCACGAGCACGAACTGGTTCGTTACGGATCTCGGTTCGGGCGGCGTGCGGTTCGGTGGCGCTGGCGGCGCGGAAGGCACGCCTTTCGTCAATATTTTCCCCGGCTTCATGGGCGACACAAGCGCCACCGGTCTCGGCACGGACCTCGTGACCTACACCGCGGACACCGGCTTCCGCCCGCTCACGTCGGGCGAATACAGCTCGACGATTCCAGCGGGCAATCTGGACCTCAACCGCGCGCCGAACGTGGCCCTCACCGGCGCAGCCTCGGTGAGCCAGACCACCACGATCACCGCGCTGAAGCTCGGCCCAGGTGCGAGCCTCGGCGGGAGTGGCACGCTTGTGCTCGGGCAGAGCTCGGTGCTGGCCACGGGCAATTCCGTGATCACCGTGCCCACCCTCACGAACGGTCTCGTCGGAGCGAACGCGGGCTACGAGTTCCTCATCCCGGATGCGACGACGACGCTCACGGTCGCGAGCGTCCTGCCCGGCAATGGGCTGTGGACTTATGGGCCGGGCACGTTGCGTCTGGAGGGGCGTTACACGGGCGGAGACTTCGTGGACCTCGGGCAGGGCACCCTCCTCCTCGGCGGGGCCGGGGCCGCGCTCAATCCGCTGCCACTAATCCTGATCCACAAGGCGGCCACGCTCGACCTCGGTGGTGGTGATCGCACCATTGGTAGCCTCGGGCAAACTGCCGCGGCCGGTACCTTCAGCCTCGACCAGGCGTCCGATGGCACGGTGTCTCTCGGAGGCAGCCGACTTACGCTCTACTCGAATGCGGCTGACGCCTTTACCGGTGCGATCACCGGCAGCGGCGGCGTGACGAAGGCGTTCTTCTCGAGCGACACCAGCACTTTCACCCAGCCGCTCGCCTACACCGGCAGCACGATCATCCGCGGCGGCACGCTCCAGCTCGGCGGTGCCGGCACGCTGGCCAGTACGGCGGTGGAGATCCGCGGCGGCACGCTGCTCTTCAATAACACCGACGACAACGCCGTCGCGGGTGGCTACATCGCGAATCGCCTCGGCACCACCGTGCCCATCACCCTCGCGGGCGGCCTCACCTTCACGGAAAATGCGAACACGCCCGCCAGCCACAACCTCGGCCCCGTGACGCTCGCCGGCGCGGGCACGCTCACCGTTACCAACGGCGCGACCGCACCGAGCACGGTGACCCTAGCGAATCTCACTCGCAACGCCGCGCGCGGCACGCTGACCGTCGTTGCCACGAACCTCGGCCTCGCCCAGTCGCCGGTCGGCAATGCGCGAATCATCGCCACGCAGATCGAGGGCGCGGCGCCCGCGTCCGCGCTCGTGGGCGGTGGTGGCGCGGTAGGCAGCACCACGCAGAGCATCCTGCCGTGGGCCTTCAGCAACGCGACCGGCGCGACCGGCTTTCTCACGTACGGAACGGGCGGACTGCGCCCGCTAGCCGCCAGCGAATATGAATCAGACCTCCTCGACGCGCCGACCGGCGCGACGGTAAACAGCCGCACCACGTTCGCACAAACCCTCACCGCTCCGCGCACGGTGAACTCGCTGTTCCAGGACTTCACGGGTGGAGTGTCCGGCGCTTTCGACCTCACGTTGACCAGTGGCGCGTTCGCGTCGGTCGGCTCCGGTGGGACGATCGGCGTGAATACGAATGCGCTTCGTACCGGCGCGGGCAATACCCGCGAGCTGGTGGTCAACATCAGCAACTCCACAAACTTGAACTACAACCTCACCACCAGCGGCGGCGTGACGAAGTTCGGTGCGCGCGCTCTCACCCTTGGAGGCACGAACACATTTACCGGCGGCCTCACGATCAACGGCGGTGGGGTCCAGTTCACGAATGACAACCAGCTCGGAGCCGCGGGCGGGTTGGTCCGGTTTGGCGGGCCGAGCACGACCGTCGCGGGCATTCTCGATGGTATTGTCGCTGAGTTGACGTACGCGGGTGCTGCGGGCACGCCGCTGGTTTTCAATCGTCCGGTCGAGACCAGCAGCTATGGCCTCTTCCGGGGTGTGGCGAACCACCGCTGGCAACTCAACAACGCGATCTCCGGCGCGGGCGGAATCGCCTACGCCACGGCCAATGCGATCTTCGAAATCAATGCGGCGAACACCTACACCGGCGCGACGAACTGGACCGGCGGGCACCTTTACATCACCGGCGACCCCGCCTTCGGCAATGGCGGCGAGCTGCTCCTTGGCAGCGGCACGAGCCAGAATCTCGTCCTGCGCGGACCGTGGACGACCAGCCGCCTCATCCACACCACCGCGAATACTGCGCTGCAAACCAACGGCTTCGACGCCACCTGGAGCGGGCAGTTCATCGGGACGTCCACCTTGTTCAAAAACGGCACCGGCGCGCTCGTCTTGACCGAGGCGATGGCCCACACGGGTGGCCTCACGGTGAATGCCGGCGAGGTGCGGCTGCGTGACCGCGGCTCGCTCGCGGCCGCCGCCGCCGGGCGCACGGTGAACTCCGGGGCCGCGCTCACCCTCGACGATACCGGCGTCCATTTTCCCGATCGCCTCGCCGACATCAACTCGCAGATCAGCCTCAATGGCGGCGAACTGATGCTCCGCGGCAATAGCGCCGTAACCACGGAGGAGGTCGTGGGCAACCTCGCGCTGAGCAATCCGGGCGTCGCGACCGTCAGCGTCGCCGCGGGCAGCGGGCAGGCGGCCATCCTGCGCTTCGGCGGCGGCACGGGCACCGCGCTGAGCGTGAGCGGCACGACCGCCAGCCTCTGGCACGGCACGAATCTCGGCGTGAATGCGCCGGGCACGGCGAACAGCGCCAGCGTCATCATGGTAGAAACCGCCGTGCTCCAGCAGAGCGGCCTCGCGGGTGTCAGCTTCCTCACCGGCGGCGCGGCTCCGGCGGGCAGCCCGAGCGTGAGCGTGATCCGCGGCGGCTTCGGCGACACCAGCGCCAGCGGCCTCGGCACGCAGCTCGTCACCTATGACTTCGACCGCGGCATCCGCCTGCTCAACCCGGCGACCGAGTACACCACCACGCTGGTCGACAGCAGCGTCGTAACCGATAACGTGAAAGCCGACGGCAGCAGCATCGCGCTCGCTAACGCCACGACCGCCAACGCGCTGTGGCTGAGCAACGCCGCGAGCGTCACCGGCGCGGGCACGCTCACCCTCAACGCGGGAAGCCTGCTTGTCACCGGCACCGGCAATACCAGCGCCAATCCCATCGCCGCCACGACCACGCTCGCCGTCGGCGGCCCCGGCGATGTCGCGCTCAATGGCGCGATCAGCGGCAGCGGCGGCCTGACCAAGCTCGGCGCCGGCACGCTGACCATCGGTGGGGCGAATTCCTTCACCGGCAGCATCGCGCTCGCGGCCGGCACAGTGGCGATCGGGAATGCGTTCGCCTTGCCCGCGGCCACCCTGCTGCAGCTCCAGGGCGGCGCGATCCAGAACGTCACCGGCAGCCCGCTCACCCTCGCGAACCCGCTGACCCTCAACGGCCCGATGTTCGTCAGCGGCGCGCAGGACCTCACCTTCAGCGGCACCGTGTCGCTCAACAACGCCACCCGCGAGATCAACGTGACCAACACCGGCACGACCACCCTCAGTGGCGTGATCTCCAGCAGCACGCTGCTGATCAACTACGGCCTCACCAAAACCGGTCCCGGTCTGCTCGTGCTCGGGAACATCGCCAACACCTACGACGGCGAGACCACCGTGAATGGCGGCGAACTCCGCATCTCCGGCAGCATCGCCGGCAGCACCCTCACCACGATCAACACCGGCACGCTCAGCGGCACGGGCACCGTCGGTGCGCTGCGGACCACCGGCGGCTTTCTCGCCCCGGGCGCGGCGGGCGTGGGGACGCTGAGCGCAGGCGACACCACCTTTGCCGGCGGCACCTTCGCCCTCGAACTCGCCAGCGCCGCCTCCGCCGATCAACTCCGCGTCACCGGCGCCGTGAGCCTCACCGCGAACACCGCGCTGACGCTCAGCCTGCTCGGCGGCTACGTCCCCACGCCCGGCGATTCCTGGACGCTGATCGACAACGACAGCACCGACGCGGTCACCCTCGGCGCCTTCCGCTTCACCAGTGCGGGGAATCCGATCAACCAGCTCACCCCCTTTACGCTCGGCGCGACGCAATACGTCCTGAACTACGCCGCCGGCACGGGCAACGACGTCGTTCTGCAAGCCGTGCCCGAGCCATCGACGACTGCGCTGCTCGCCGGCGCGCTCGGCCTGCTCGGCTTCGCCCGCCGGCGCAAGCTGCCGCGGTGAGTTGTTCCGGCCGGTGAGTGCTGCGGCTTGTGAGTGCTGCGGCTTGTGAGTGCTCCAGCTTGTGAGTGCTCCAGCTTGCTGGAGCTTTGGGGGCGGCAGCTTGCTGCCCGTGGCGCGGAGCAGCCTCCGCAGGCTGTGCACCCCCACCGCGGAGCAAGCTCCCGCACTCACCGGCCCGTTCGGTCATTGCCCTTGGCCAAAGCCGCGTGAACTGCCTACCCTCCGCGCTCCCTTTCCCATGTATCAGCCTCACGAACTTTTCGCCCACCTTTCCGCCCCCGTCGCCGAGCAGCTTTTCGGCTTCCTCTTCGAGAAGGAAAAGCCGCTCTATAAGGCGACGATCGACACCCTGGCCAAGCAGCGGAAGCTGCGCGCCGTCTTCGTCGAGCGGAAGCCGCGCCCCGAGCGGCACGCGTGGATGCGCGAGATGCTGGGGAAAAAGGTGAACGACGGCGTCGCCGCGCATCTCCTCCAGATCTGGCTGGTGGGCGGGCACGCGAAGCTGCTCTGCGATTTCCTCGATGGGCTCGGCATCGCGCATGACGAGTCGGGCACGATCGAAGAAATGCCGCCCGCTCCGGAGAAGGCGAAGCTCGCGACGGTGATCGACGACGTGCTGACGAAGCACGATCCCGGCGTGGTCGTCGCCTATCTGCATGCGTTTCAGGCGCTGGATGAAAACGGCTGGTCCACGCTGGAAGAGCTGCTCGCGGAGGATCCGCGGCTGCGGTTGTAGAGCGACGGCCGTGGGTTCTCTCCCGGGTAGGGTGGGCATCCTGCCCGCCGAGCGACGTATCTTGCGTCGCGGCCTTTGTGCGGGCCGGGGGACGCGCGCCTGGTCTCGCAAGTTCGTTCGGGCGGGACGCCCAAACCGGCGGGCGGGACGCCCACCCTACCCGCGACTTTTCGCGTCGCGACTTGCCGCCCGGCCCGATCGTTCCTAAAAGAGAGGCCGATGCGTGCGTTCGCCCCCCTCTTTTTCGTCATGGCGCTGGCCGTGTGCCGCGCGGTGGCGGCGGATGGTGAATTCCGCACGATCTTCAATGGGCGCGATCTCACCGGCTGGGATGGCGACCGGCGTTTCTGGTCGGTGGTGGATGGATGCATCCGCGGCGAGACCCGCTACGGCGCGTTGCCGGCGGACAATACGTTTCTGATCTACCGCGGCGGCCCGGTGAAGGACTTCGAGCTGCGAGTGAAGTTCCGCATTCGCGATGGAAACTCCGGCGTGCAATACCGGGCGCGGGATCTCGGGAAGCATGGGGTGGCGGGCTACCAGGCGGAGATCGAAAACAAGCAGGGCAAGGCCGGCTTTCTCTACGAGGAAAAGGGGCGCGGCTGGCTGGCGCGGGTGGGGGAGAAAGTGGAAGCCGGGGCGACCGGGAAGCCACGGGTAACGGGCACGCTCGCCACGCCGCAGGCGCTGATCGCGCAGGGCTACTACCGGATGCGCGACTGGAACGAGTATCGCATCGTGGCGCGGGGCAATCGGCTGCAGCATTTTCTGAATGGTTTCCAAACCGTGGATTTCATCGACAATGACCCCGCGCGGCGCGCCCTCGAGGGCTTGCTCGCGCTGCAAATCCATGCCGGTCCGCCGATGACCGTTGAATTCAAAGACATCCTGATAAAAGAGCAGTAACGAAACCTCCCAAGCCACCTCGTTCTATGATCACTCGCCGCCAAGCCATCCAAACTATCGCTCTCACCACCGGCGCCCTCGCGCTGTCCCGCCACCAAGCCGCCGCGCAGGCGGCGGCCGCTCCCGCCGCGGAGGGCGTCTTCAAGCTGCCGCCGCTCGGCTACGACTACGATGCGCTGGAGCCGTTCATCGACGCGGAGACGATGAAGATTCACCACGACAAACATCACGCGGCCTACGTGGCGAAGCTGAACGAGGCAATCGCGAAAGCGCCCGGCTGGGAGAAAAAATCGGTGGAGGAAATCCTGACCAGCCTCTCGAAAGCGCCGAAGGAATTGCAGACCGCGATCCAGAACCAGGGCGGCGGTCACGCGAACCACTCGCTGTTTTGGCAGACGCTGAAGAAGGACGAAAAGGGCGCGCCGAAAGGTGAACTCGGGACGGCGATCGAGAAGACGTTTGGCGGGCTGGAGAAGTTCAAGGAGATGCTCGCGGCGGCGGGCGTGGCGCAGTTTGGCAGTGGCTGGGCGTGGCTGACTCTACGCGACAAGAAACTCGTCATCGAAAGCACCCCGAATCAGGACAGCCCGCTGCTCTCCGGCGGCCAACCGCTGCTCGGCCTCGATGTCTGGGAGCACGCCTATTACCTCAAGTATCAGAACAAGCGCGCCGACTACGCCAAGGCTTTCGGCAACGTCATCAACTGGGAGTTCGTCAGCGCGCGCTACGCGGATTTGATCAAGCAGGCGTAAGCGCGCGGGGCGCGTAAAAAAACCTGTCATCCTGAGCGGAGTTCCTCATGGGCGAAGGCGGGGAGGAACGGAGTCGAAGGACCTCTAACTTTCAGTGGGCAGCGCTGGTGCGGAGCATCAATAGCGTGCTCCGCTCTGCCTGCGCCTGAAGAAAAAGTCAGAGTTCCATCGACTGCGCTCCGCCCGCTGGCCCGCCTCCGCTTCGCTCAGGATGACAGTTTTTTTTTGGCGCGCTTCGCGTTTAGTCACGCCGCTTCTCCCCGATCCCTACCGAAGCTGCCGCGCCATGATCGTGACGGGCGCGCCGCGATAGCTGCACGTCTCCACACGCTGCCAGCCGAGCGCGGCGTAAAACTCCTCCTGACCGGGCGTGTAGAGAAACAATTTCTCGATCGCCAGCGAGCGCGCTTCTTCCTCAGCGGCGTGAACCAGCGCCCGCCCGAGTCCGCGCCCGCGATGCGCTGGCGCGACGAAGAGCGAGGCGAGCCACGGCGTGAGATCGGGCCGGATGTCCATGTCGTCGCACTCCAAGCTTACCGTGCCGACTGGCGCGTCATTGATGAGGAGCACGATCGTGGTGGGCAGCCCGCAACCGCGTTCGCTGCCACGGAACCAGGCCGCAAATTCTTCCAACGTCTGCTGCGCGAGAAGGTGCCGCCATTCATCCCAGATCCACCGCGCCACGAGCGGGATGAGATCCGCTCGATCGCGGAGGTAGACATAGCGCATTTGCGGAAGGTTAACACACGACACCACCGTCATGGCACTGGGGGTGCTAAGATAGGAAGCAGCCCATGGCAATAGGAGCTGGTTGCTCTGGCGGATGATAGCCCGCCTGTTCGGTTCGATCCCGACGTTGCCGCTCATCCGCTCGACGCCGACGCGGAAAAAGCGGATGACGAAACGCGCATGCCTCTTCCTCTCACGCACCTTCGCGCCGGTGTCATCGGCACCGGCTTCATCGGCCCCGTTCACATCGAAAATCTCCGCCGCCTCGGCGTGCAGATCACCGCGATCTGCGGCTCCACGCGCAGTGCCCGCGCGACCGCTGAGCAGTGGGGCATCCCGCATGTCTTCGGCGACTACGACTACGCGTCGATGCTGCGGCTTCCCGAGCTGGATGTGGTCCACATCACCTCGCCGAACAAGGTGCACGTCGCCCAATCCCTCGCCGCGCTCGCCGCCGGCAAACACGTCGTCTGCGAGAAGCCGCTCGGCATGACCGCGACGGAAACCGCGCGCGTGGTCGCCGCCGTGAAGCGCCCAAAATCGCCCGTCTTCGCGGTGAACTACATGTGCCGATTTTTCCCCGCCGTGCTGCAAATGCGCGCACTGGTCGCGCGCGGCGATCTCGGCGAGATCATCCACGTGCAAGGCTCGTTCTTTCAGGACTGGCTGCTGCACGAGACGGATTACAACTGGCGCCTGCTCGCCAGCGAAGGCGGCAAGCTGCGCGCCGTGGGCGACATCGGCACGCACTGGGTGGATGCGGTGTCCTTCATCCTCGGGGCGAAAGTGGAGAGCGTGTTCGCGCATCTGGAGACCTTTCATAAAACGCGGCTGCGTCCCCGCGGCGAGGTGCAGACGTTTGCGAAAGCGGATCCGAAAACCATGGTGCCGTTCAAGGTGGACACCGAGGACTTTGGCAGCCTGCTGCTTAAGTTCGGCCGTGCGAAACATGGCTTCGCCGCAGGCGTTCACGCGAATGCTGCGATCTCTCAGGTCGCCGCCGGCTCGAAGTGCAATCTCTCGCTCGCGATCTTCGGCACGAAAGGCAGCGTGCGCTGGAGCCTCGAGCAACCGAACGAAATCACGCTCGGCCGCCGCGACGAGCCGAACCAAATCCTGCAACGCGGCACGCCTGAATTCAGCGACGATGTGATCGGCTTCACCGACTATCCCGGCGGCCATCCGGAAGGTTTCGCCGACGCGCACAAGATGCACTACCGCGCCGTCTACGAGCACATCGCCAGCGGGCGGAAGACGCCGGTCCTTTTTGCCACCGCTGAGGATGGCCACCATGAGGTGGAACTTTGCGAAGCGATCCTGAAAAGTGCTCGCGCCAAAGCATGGCAGCGGGTCTGACCCCAGCGCCTGCGAACGGAGTCGAAACCGGGAATTTTTTTGATCGCGGATTTCACGGATGACCCGGATTTCGAAGAAGAACCATCCGTGTCATCCGTGAAATCCGTGGTGTCCCTTTGCCCGATTTCACAGTCTAAAGAATCTGCCGAAAAAACCTTCCGGAAGTGTCATCCCGAGGAACGAGGGAACTCTCTGATCACTTGAGAGATCCTCCGAAAGCTCAGGATGACACCGCAGTTTGAGCGGAAACTATTTTGAGCAGACTCTCTCTCCCGCCATGTCCGACACCCCGCTCGTTCTCATTCTCTGCACTGGCAACTCCTGCCGCTCACACCTCGCCGAGGCGATTCTCCGCGCCGCGGCGGGAGACGTAATTCGCGTGGCCAGCGCCGGTAGCAAGCCGGCGGGTTATGTTCACCCGCTCGCCCTCCGCGCGCTCGCCGAGATCGGCCTCGATGCGACCCGGCATCATTCAAAGCACATGAACGAGTTTCTGAATCAGCCGGTCGAGACCGTGATCACCGTCTGCGGGAATGCCGATCAAGTGTGCCCGATGTTTCCTGGGCAGGTGAATCGCTATCACTGGGGATTCGACGACCCGGCGCATGCGACCGGCACGGAGGAGGAGCAGTTCGCCGTCTTTCGTCGCGTGCGGGATGAAGTCCGCCGCGTGTTCGAGGCCTACGCCGCGGGTCGTCGCGACGAGGCGAAGCAGCGCGGTCGAGTGTAACAAACCGGCCCGCCTTCTCGGCCGCTGTCGCACTCCGAGCGGGCCGAGGCGTCGCGCTCAGCCGACGTTCGCTTCTGGACAAGCGAGGGAAAGCGTCCTGCTAGATGGAGGGCGACACTCCCCATATGCGAATCGACCGCTTTACCCAAAAAATGCAGGAAGCCCTCCAGGCCGCGCAGGATCGCGCGAGCAAGGCCGGGCATTCCGAGATCACCAACGAACACTTTCTCCTCGCGCTGCTCGAACAGCCCGACGGCGTCGCCCGGCCGCTGCTCGACAAGATGGGCGTCTCCGCGAAGACGCTCGAAGATTACCTCACGCTCGATCTTTCCCGCCGAGCCAGTGCGCATGGCGGGGCGCAGGTGGGCCTCGGTCGCGATCTCTCGCTCACCATCGATGCCGCGGAGAAAGACATGGCGAAGCTGAAGGATGAATACCTCAGCGGGGAGCACTATCTGCTCGCGGTGTCAGAGGCCGCTTCGCCGCTCGGAAAAATGCTGCGCAAGAGCGGCGTCGAGCGCGACCGGCTGATGGTCGCACTGCAGCAGGTGCGCGGTTCGCAGCGGGTCACCGATCAGAATCCTGAGGGGAAATATCAGACGCTGGAGAAATACGGCCGCGACCTCACGGCGCTGGCGCAGCGCGGGAAGATCGATCCGGTGATCGGCCGCGATAATGAAATCCGTCGCGTGATGCAGGTGCTTTCGCGCCGCACGAAAAACAATCCGGTGCTGATCGGCGAACCCGGCGTGGGCAAGACAGCGATCGTGGAAGGTCTCGCGCGCCGGATCGTGAGCGGCGACGTGCCGGAGTCGCTCAAGGGCAAGAAGGTCATCTCGATGGACATCGGCTCGATGATCGCAGGCGCGAAGTTCCGCGGGGAATTCGAAGACCGGCTCAAGGCGTTTCTGAAAGAAGTCACCGACTCGCAGGGGGAGATCATTCTCTTCATCGATGAGCTGCACACCATCGTCGGCGCGGGCGCGAGTGAAGGCGCGGTGGATGCGAGCAACATGCTCAAGCCGCAACTCGCCCGCGGAGAGCTGCGCACGA
>JANPHH010000545.1:0-4572 GCA_031424375.1 Chthoniobacter sp.
GAGCTGCACGGTGTAGGCGCCGGTCTCCCAGATTTTGTTGAGCCGCTCGTCGCTGCAACGAAACGAGCCGACACGCGGCAGGTCGCGCATTTGCAGGACGGCGCGCACCTGGCTGAGCGAGACGGGTGTCTTCGGATCGAGTGCATCGATGCGCACAAACCGAAAGCCGCTCGGACCGACGGTCTTCTTGCCGAGCCACGGCAGCACGACCGTCTGGTCGCGCATCGCGTGATCGTTTTGCGCGTCGCGTTCGCCGAGTTCGGCCATCGCCTCGCTCACCGATTCGCCAAAGCGCACGCGCACCGAGCGCGGCTCCTTGCCCGGCGTGATCGGCGTGAAGATTTCGACCGAGCCATTCAGCTCGGTGCCGAAATCGAGCAGGATGCCGGCTGGCTTTCCCTCGGTCGCCGTGAGCACGCAAGGCGGTTGCGGCTCCTTTAGCACTGCCTGTCCGGGCTTCGGCTGCAGAAGGTTGGCGGCATTCTTCACGCCGCTCTCGCTCTGCCACACCACGCGCGTCGGCGCGATGAACCACGAGCGGATCGGCGACAGTTCCGCGTTGGCTGGCACCTGCGCAAGCGCGCTGCCGGCGAGAAGCACCAGAAGGATGGGAAGGGCGAGCCAACGTGCTTCCGGGAACTCGCCGTGAAACACTCGATCGAACCCGGAGGGTTCACGGAAATTAGCCGGTGGCGTCAGCCACCGGATTCCGAAACCGAAGGCATTAGCCCCGGCAGGGGCGACAGAATCCGTGTCTTGTTGCTTGTTCCACCGCCCCTCCGGGGCGAACTCGTTTCTAGCGCTATTCCGGTGGCTGACGCCACCGGCGAATTTCCGGCATCCCTCCGGGATGGCAGCCGATTTGGCGCCAGGCAGCGCGAGAAGTGCGGCGAACATTTTCATGCTCGATTGGAAAGGACCGTTTTCTCGTAGCTGCGCACTTCCTCGAGCCAAGCGATGCCGACTGGCACATTCGCCCGGCGGCAGTGCTCGTCCCACACGGCGCCGAAGGGCAGCGACTTCAGCTCCTCGAACAGCGCGAGCCGGCCGGTGAAATCGCCCGCGGCTTCCGCAGCGCGCAGTTTCGCCGCGGGCTCCAGCACTGCGAGCAGCAGCGCCTTGATGGCGTTGCGCGTGCCAATGACCCACGCGGCGATGCGATTGATGCTGGCGTCGAAAAAATCGAGGCCGATGGACGTGCGGTCGAGGAAACCACCGCGCACGACTTCTTCCATGATCGCGCGCGTCGGGTCGTCGAGCAGCACGACGTGGTCGCTGTCCCAGCGCACGCCGCGCGAGACGTGAAGGAGCAAGGCGGGGACGAATTGTAGCACGGAAGAGATCTTGTCCGCGATCGACTCGGTGGGATGAAAGTGACCCGCATCCAAGCACAGGAGCTTCTGCCGCGTGATGGCGTAGCCGAGGTAGAATTCGTGCGAGCCGACAACGTAACTCTCGCTGCCGATGCCGAAGAGCTTCGCCTCCACGGCGTCGAGGTTGAGCTTCGCATCGATCGGCGGGGCGAAGACGGCGTCGAGCGACGCGGCGAGACGCTCGCGCGGCGCCTTGCGATCCGCCGGCTGGTCTTTGCTGCCGTCGGGGATCCAGAAATTCGTGACGACCGTCTTGCCGAGTTGCCGCCCGGCCTCCGCGGCGATGCGTCGGCACGCGATGCCGTGGTCGATCCAGTATTGCCGCACGCCCTTGTCCTGATGCGACAACGTCTGGCCATCCGCGGCCAGCGGATGCGCGAAATAGGAAGGGTTGAAATCCAACCCAAGTCCCTGCGACTTGCACCAATCCACCCAGCCCTGAAACTGCGCGATCGTGTATTCGCTGCGCTCTACCTTCTTTCCCCCGAGCTCCGCGTAGCATGCGTGCAGGTTCAGCCGATGTTTACCGGGAATCAGCGACAACGCCTTTTCCAAATCGCTGCGCAGTTCCGCCGCGGTGCGCGCCTTGCCGGGATAGTTGCCGGTCACGGCGAGGCCGGCACCGAGTTCTCCGCCCGCCTTTTCAAAACCACCGACATCATCACCCTGCCAGCAGTGCAGCGAGATCGGGATCTTCGCCAATGCGGCGATGGCGGCTTCGGTATCGACGCCGAGTGCGGAGTAACGTTCTTGCGCCAGTGCGTAGGCGCTTTCGATGTTCTTGTTCATGGGAGTTAGTGAGCGGAGGCGCCGACGAGGTAGTTGCCGTAGCCGATGATGATGGTGGAAAGGATGAGCAAAGCGAGAGCGCCGGTGAGCAGGGATTTTGTGCGTCCGCTGGAGCCGCGCCATTCCTTGAAGTAGATGCCCCAGAGCGTGCTGAAGATGATGATGCTGGCCATGTGCATCGTCCAACTGGAGAAGCCGTAGGCGCCCATCTGACTTTCACCCATCGAGTAGAAAAAGAACTGGAGATACCAAGTGACGCCGGCGAGCGCGGAGAAGAACCAGTTGCCGAGCAGCGGCACGCGCCCGTTGCCGGTGCTGCGTCCGAGTTGCTCCACCATTTCCTCGCTCGGCGCATCGATGGTCGTCTCGATGATCGTCTCATCCTCACGGCGCGGCAGCGGTGCGCGGAGGGTGCTGCTGAAGTACTGGTAGCCTGTGCGGTTGCGGACATTGAGGATCACGCACCAGATGCAGTTCGTGGTGAAGCCGCCGAGCAGCACGACGATCAAAACCGGCAGTCCTTGCCAAAGCGCGCCCGCACCGTGCGCGAGCGCGATCTTTTTGATCGGATCGCCCGCGGCGAGGCCGTAGGAAAAGCAGGCGCTCATGATTCCCGAGAAGGTCGCGACGAGCAGACCTTTCTTCAGGTTGAATTCCTTGATTACCGCCTTCTTCTGCGCCTCGGGCAATTCGCGTTCCTTGGTAATGCCCGCCAGTCCCGCGACGGCGATGCCACCCACACAGACCGCGATGCCGATGAGAATCGTGATGCCCGAGTTACTGCCGAGCACCTTGGTCATGAACTCGCCATTGAAGATCGGCGGCGCCAGCGTCCCGAACGCGGCGCAAAAACCGAGCGCCACGGCCATGCCCAGCGACATCCCGAGATAACGCATCGTCAATCCAAACGTCAGCCCACCCACGCCCCACATCGCCCCGAAAAAATAGGACCAAAACAAAGTCGAACTCGGCGCCTCGCGGAGCACGGCGAGCGGCCCTGGCGTGAGCGCCAGCGCCAGGACCCACGGCGCGATGATCCAACTGAAGAATCCGCCCGCGAGCCAGTAGGTCTCCCACGCCCAATTTTTCACCCCACGGTAGGGAACATAGAAGCTGCCGGAAGCCAGGCCGCCGAGCCAATGCAGGAAAACGCCGAGGATGGGATTGGGCATGAAACAGGGGGATCTGAACGCGGCGGAAAGAATAGCTTACGCTCGCCGATCCTCCGCCCGTCCGGCGCCGTCCGCCTTCATCATCGCGCCAAATATCCGCACGATCGCGCCACGCACATTCAGGCTGGGGTGCCCCCGCCCCTGCGGGTCGAGCGTTCCATCCTTGCCCGACGCTCCGCCGGAGCCGCATCATCACGCCAATGATTCGCAAGCTGCGCACCAGCGATTGGTTTCACCCCGACGGCTTTCCCCTCGCGGTCGAGCGGCGCGATCCGCAGGAGGCGTTTGGGCCGCACACGCACGAGTTCAGCGAGATCGTGGTCGTGATCGGCGGGCGCGCGCTGCACGTGACCGGACGCGAGTCGTGGCCGATCTGCGCGGGCGATGTGTTTGTGATCGGCGGCGCGCGAGCCCACGACTATCGAGATCTGGATCAGCTGCGACTGATCAACATCCTCTTCCGACCGGAAACCCTGCGACTGGAACTCTGGGATCTCCCCGCGCTGCCCGGTTACCAGGCGCTCTTCACCCTCGCGCCCGCGCTCAGTCACAAACAACAGTTCCTGAGCCGGCTCCGGCTCTCCCCGAAAGAACTCGCCCAGCTCGTCGCCCACGCCGACACGCTGGAAACGGAACTTCAGTCGCGCACGCCGGGCTTCGCCTTCACCGCCGCCGCATCTTTCATGCAGATCGTCGCCTTCCTCGCGCGCTGCTACAATCAGAGCAAAGGCTCCGACGCCCGCGCCCTGCTCCGCATCGCCACCGCGATCAGCCATCTCGAGGCCCACTACGACGAACCGCTCAACCTTGATGCGCTCGCGAAACTCGCCCACATGTCCAAGCGCAGTTTCCTCCGCGCCTTCCAAGCCGCCGTCGGCAGCGCGCCCATCGCCTACCTCATCAAGCTCCGCCTCAACCGCGCCGCCACGCTCCTGCGCCGCGCGGAAGAAGATGTGACCTCCGCCGCATTCAAAGCCGGCTTCAACGACAGCAACTATTTCGCCCGCCAATTCCGCAAGACCTTCGGCATGCCCCCGAGCGAATACCGCAAGCGGGAGTCGCGGGCGTGAAAGGGCGAGCGGCGCGGTTTTTTACGCATCCGGGAACGAGCCGGGGGGGGGTTTTAATTTGGTGTTGGGGCCTGGGGGGGGGGCGCGGGGGGGGGGCGGGGGGGCGCGTCGTAAATAGAGGGGGGGGGTGGGGCCGGGGCCGGCGCGCGCGGACAAGACCCCCCGCCC
>JANPHH010000546.1:0-3323 GCA_031424375.1 Chthoniobacter sp.
GGGTGGATGGCGCGCGGCGCGGTGTCTGCGCCGACGTGCGCTGGGCGTGGGGCGCGCGGAGAGCGCAGGCTGCATCCCTCCCCGGCGCGCTTCTGCGATTCGCGCTGTAGCGGCGGTCTAAGGCCGTCGCACTCTTCCGGGGGCGGAGGTGACTTCCCTCGGCGGAGTTTGGAGAATCGAGAACGGCAGTCCTTCTATCCGGTCGCGTCGCTTGTCGTTGCGCACTCACGGAGTCTTCGGGTGATGAAGTCCCGCTGAGCAGGAAGGGCGGCGAGGTCCCCAGCCTGCCGGAAGTGCAGGAGGGCAGCAGCGTGGTTGCCAAGCTCGGCGGCAAAGGTGCCTCGAATGACATGGAAGAGATGATAGGACTCCAGCTTACTGCGATCGGCGATCGCATCGAGCGCGACGATGCCTGCCTGCGGGCCATGCACCCGAGCGACTGCCACGGCGCGATTCATCGCGGCGATGGGTGACGAGGTGAGGGTGAGGAGTTGATCGTAGAGCGCGAGAATGCGCGGCCAATTGGTGCTGGCGTCATCGGGCGCAGTGCTGTGGCAGGCGGCGATGCCGCCTTCGAGGTGAAACTCGCTGATCTTGTCGCCATGTGCGGCCTGACCAAGGCACGCAATGCCACGCTGGATCATGGATTGATCCCATGCCGCGCGGTTCTGTTCGTGAAGGCGCAGGAGATTGCCCGCATCATCGGTGCGAGCCGGGAGCCGCGCTGCATTCAAGAGCATGAGTGCGAGCAGCGCGAACGTGCGTGGCGCTTGGGTCGATGGGTGAGCGACGAGCAGTGTGACAAGGCGGATGGCTTCGTGGCAGAGGTCTTCGCGCACGAGGCGCTCGCCGCCGCTGGCTTTGTAGCCTTCATTGAAGAGCAGGTAGAGCGCGCCGAGCACGCCATCAAGCCGCGCGGGCAAGTCACTCGGTTCAGGCACAGCGAATGGCAGGGCGAGATCGCGAATGAGCTGGCGGGCTCGCACGAGCCGCTTGGCGATGGCGGCTTCGCTGGTGAGAAAGGCCGCGCCGATTTCCGCCGGGCTCAATCCGCACACCGTGCGCAAGGCGAGCGCGAGCTGTGCCTCGATGGAGAGCTGTGGATGAAAGCAGACGAAGAGCATGCGCAGCGTGTCATCGGTGAGGTGATGCTCATCCACAGGCTCATTACGCGTGAGCCAACGCTCCTGCTCAGTGGTGATTTGAGCCTCTTTGCGCTGCCAGGTCTGCTCGCGGCGCAGTGCATCGAACGCGAGGTTCTTTGCGGCTTGAGTGAGCCATGCCGCAGGATTTTCCGGGATGCCGCGATAGGGCCACGTCTGGAGCGCACGCACCAACGCCTCCTGCACCGCATCTTCGGCGAGTTGCAGCCGATGCGTGCCGAGATGCGCGGCCAGCGAGGCTACGAGGCGCGCCCCCTCGCGGCGGAAGAGATCATCCGCGACGAGGCTGGGAGTGCGCGCCCCCTCCTCGCTCATGCGCCGCCTTCGTCTGCCGGTGGTCCGCCTTCGACGAGCCTCGCCAGATGCCGCAGCGATTCCTGCCAGCCGAGGTAGCAGGCTGCTTCCGGGATCACGGCGGGCACACCGGCCTGCGTGACGCTCAGTTCCGTGCCGCAGGAGACGGCTTTGAGTTTCACCGTCACCTCGATCGTTCCGGGAAGGTTCGGATCGTCGAAGACATCGGTGTAGCGCAGCAGCTCGTTCGGCACGAGTTCGAGATACTCACCGCCAAAGGAGTGGCCGTGGCCGTTGCTGAACTGGGTGAACGCCATCTTGAAGGTGCCGCCGACTTTGGCTTCGAGATGGAAGACCTTGCAGAGATAGCCGTCCGGCGGCAGCCATCGGCAGAGCGCATCGGGATCGAGGAAGGCTTTATAAACCAGCTCGGGCGTCGCTTTGAGCACGCGGTGGAGACGGATGGTGTGGGTGTTCATGGGTGATCGAAAACTACTTCATCGAATGCAGGCCGATCATGTTTCCCTCGGTGTCGATGATGAGAGCGATGAAGCCGTAGGGAGCGATTGAAACTTTCTCGCGAAACACCTGACCGCCTGCGGCTGCGACCCGGGATGCCTCCACACCGCAGTCCTCGCAGGAGAAATAGATTAAGGTGCCGCCCCCACCGGGCGTGAAGCCATCCATCCGACAAAGCGTGCCACCGCTGCCGGGAGCCTGGTTTTCCATGTCGGAGGGGAACATCAACATCTCAAAGCCACCCTCCATGCCGTCGGGGCTCGGCAGCGGCTGCATCTGGATGTTTAGCACGGTTTCGTAAAAAGCTCGGGCTCGGGCGAGATCAGAAACATAGATCTCGAACCAGCCGACGGGATTGCGTTTGGGTGTTATCATAGGTTGTGGGTGTATCGGTTAGATTAGAGCCGCCTTCACATCCGCCATCGGGCGGCAAAGGTCGGCGATGGGTCGCACCTCGATCTGGGCGCCATGCGCGAGGATGGGACAGGCTTGGGCGAGTTCTACCGCCTCATCTGTGGAAGCCACAGCGAGCAGGAAATAGCCTGCGATGGCTTCCTTCGACTCGGCAAAGACACCGTCGGTGACAAGGCTTTGCGGTCCGGTGACAAGTCGGCCTTCCTCCATGAGCGGCTGCGCGCCGCGGAGGATGCCCTTGCTTTGCAGGCCCTCCACCCAGCCGTAAAAGTCGGTCATGATGCGCTGAAGCTCAGCGGGCGAGAGGCTGCTGTTCCAGTGCGTTCCGCGGATGAGCAGCAGGTGCTCCCCGGTGGTTTGTTGTGTGTTCGGATTCATGGCGTTCAGGGATTCGCCGTCGGCGCGGTGGCCAGCTTGGCGACATCGGCCAGGCCTTTCTCAAATTCAGGTCCGCACATTTTTTCGCAACTCATGAACAGGCTCATCACTTTGGCCATGAGGCCCTCATTCCTGCCGTACATGGCCCAAGTCACCTTCGTCTTGCCATCGCCCTCGGGTCTGAAGGTAAACTCGACGGTGCTGACGCCTTCCATAGGCTCCAGCCAGTTCATGCGCTCGACGATGCGTTCGTTCGCCTTACTCTCGGTGATGGTGGCGGAGCCTTTGCCGACCTTTTTGCCATCCCAGCTTGCCACCGCGCCCACGCCGGAGTCCGGTCCGGTGTAGGTGTTTATGGCCTCCGGGTCCATTTTGGCCCAAGGGTTCCATTCGTTGAATTTCTTGTGATTGTCGAAGTAGGGGAAGAGCTTCTCCGCAGGCGCAGCGATGACGAGACTGCGCTCGACCCGGAAGTCGGGCGATTTCAGCAAGGCGACCACAATGATGCCGATGACGAGCAGGGCGAGGCCGATGAGGATTTTCTTGAGCATGGTG
>JANPHH010000547.1:0-12052 GCA_031424375.1 Chthoniobacter sp.
AAGTGGCGCTGCGCGCGCCGGGAGGACGGCGAAGTGGACTTCGCCGCTCCTTGCGCACGCGACTCCGAACGGCCTTGGAAAGCCAGCAGGTTCATTGGCAGCGGAGCGTAACGAAGCCGAGGGACCCCGGCCTCCGAAGCATCATCGATCATTCTGCAAGCTCAGCCCTCTCGGCGTCACGGGATGACAGGCTTTCGCAGTGAGCCGATGTTCCGGGGGACCGGACCGGCGGGGGCGCCGATCGGAACACGCGGGTGCGCGGGCACCCCCCTTTTCAACTGCATGGTTCCGGCTAAAAAAAGGCAGGCGTTTCGGAGATAATCCTTTCCTTCGGTCCCACAGTTTGGTTAACACGTCGCCGATTTCACGCCCCATTATGAAAAAGATCCTTCTCTCCGCGCTCGTCTCTCTGGTCACTGTTCAGGCGCAAGCCGCGATCATCGGATTCTATGACCTCACCGGCATCGCTGGCTCCGGCTTGCTCCCGGGAAATGAGCCCATCGCGAGCGGTGGAACCGGGGGCGAAATCGGGGCAGGCATTACCTTGGATGACGGGAATGACGCAAATCCCGCGACCAACTTTTTGACGGTCAGCAATATCGGCTGGGGCAGTTCCCAGGGTCCCTTCGCGGACCTGAGCAGTACAGCCTCCGCCTCCCACATCCACGGTCCGACGGCCGCCAACAACGGGAGCGGCTTTACCCAGACAGCAGGAGTTCTTTTTACCCTGACACGTTCGAGCAGCGCAGTTACTGGCGGGACCATTACAAACGCCCCAATCCTGCTCACGGCGGCCCAAGTGACTGACCTGAATAACGGCAAATTCTACGTGAACATCCACACAGCGAACAACGGCAGCGGCGAACTCCGCGGGTTCATCGTGGCGGTTCCTGAGCCCGGCACGGCCAGCCTGCTCGGCCTCGGCCTGCTCGGCCTCGCAGCCCGGCGTCGCCGCCGGTAGCCCGGCGATCCGGCACGGGCGGAGGGAAAAGCGCGCCTTCGGTTTGTCTCGTTCGTCCGCGTCCGATCGCAGTCGCGGAAGAATTCTTTCATCGCTGAGAGGGTTTGCCGGATGTTGGGTCGCGATGGTTGCTGCGACGGGAAGTGGCAGAACGTAGGCCGGATTTGCAATCCGGCACCAACAAGTCCGAGTGGTTTTGACGCTCGGAAGGCGTGCATAGACGGATTGAAAATCCGTCCTACGTTTTGCGCCCACTGCGTGCGAGACAGCCGACTCAAAAAAGCTCTGTCATCCTGAGCGGAGTGTAACGGAGTCGAAGGACCTCGGCCTTCGGATGCTCGTGCGATCTCCGGCAGGCTGAGGTCCCTCGACTTCATTCTGGTCGCTCAGGCTCCCTCCATTCCGCTCGGGATGACAGGCTTTCGGGACTTTCGGCAGACCCGTTTACATCAGATTCGCCGCCACTTCCGCCATCTCGCTGCGTTCGCCTTTGAAGAGGTTCACGTGGGCCATGAAGGGCTGGCCTTGGAGGCGGTTGCGGGTGAAAACGAGGCCGTTTGTGTGCGCGTCGACGTAGGGATTGTCGATCTGTGCGAGGTCGCCGATGAGGATGATTTTTGAGCCCTTGCCCATGCGGGTGACGAGCGTCTTGGCCTCGTGCGGGGTGAGCTGCTGGGCTTCATCCACGATGAAGATGGCGCGCGGAATGGACCGGCCGCGGATGTGGGCGATGGCTTCGATTTCGAGCAACCCAGCCTGCATCAGCGGCTCGTAGGGGCGGGCGACTTTGCCTGCGAGCGGGTTGCCGTTGCCATTCGCGGCGGAGACGCCGGGGTGCGGTGATTTGCGGGAGCTCTGTTTCTTTTTCTCGAACACCTCGGGCTTGCGCGGCTTGGCGAGGAGCTGCTCCAGCGCGTCGTAAGCGGGCTGCACCCAGGGCTGCATCTTCTCCTCCATGCGGCCGGGCAGGAAGCCGATGTCGCGCCCGGTGGGCATGATCACGCGGGTGATGAGCAGCTTCTCGTACTCGCCGGTCTGCACCTGCTCGAGCGCGGCGCCCACGCTGAGCAGCGTCTTGCCGGTGCCGGCCTTGCCGTAGACGGTGATGAGCGTGATCGAGGGATCGTAGAGCGCGTCGAGGAAGAAACGCTGGCCGAGGTTTGCCGCCTGGAGCGAGCGGCCGCCGCGGATGTTGATGTGCTCGTGGTGGAGTTTCACGAACTCGCCGGCGCCGATGTGCCGCGCGGGGATGGCGTGCGACGGCTCCTCTTCATTGCGCAGGAGGATGTATTCGTTGGGGAGAAATTCGCGCTCGGTCTCGAGCACGATCTCCTGCTGGCTGGCAAAGGCCTGCAGGGTTTTGCCGGGCACGTCGAGGCTGTCGTATTCGTCCTTTTCGTTGCGGCGCTGGGTGCGGCGGATGTCGTTGTCCTCGACGCGATCGGTCCGGTAATCCTGCGCCTCGATCCCGAGGGCGCGGGCCTTGAGCTGCATGTTCAGATCCTTGGTCACGAGGATCCCGTTGGGCTGCGTGTCGGCGATGTAGGCGGCGCTGGCGAGGATGCGGTTGTCGGTCGATTCCAGGTCAGTGAAAATGCGGCTGACGATCTCGGAACGCGGCGACTCGCTGAGCAGCTTGGCCTGGCTGCGCTCGCCGCTGAAGGCCGGGTGGATGCACACTTGGAGCCGGCCCCCATTTTCGAGCGCGACGCCCTCCTTCATCTGCTGCTTGTTGCGAAAGCGTTCGCCGAGCCGCCGATGGACTTCGCGGGCATTGGCCCCGCGCGTCGTGCTTTCGGATTTGAAGCGGTCGAGCTCCTCGAGGACTTCGATCGGGATCCAGACCACATTGTCTTCGAACTGGAACATCGACTGCGGGTCGTGGATCAGGACATTGGTATCGAGGACAAAGTTCTTCGTGGGAGCGAGGTCGCTCTTTTTGATCGCCATGGGTGCTGGGGTTTTCAACTGAGGTGGGTGCTGGTGGAGGAAGCGGGGCCGCGCCAGCGCACGGCCATCACGGAAAGATCGTCGGCCTGTTCATGTTCGGCGCTGAAAGTTTGCACATCCTGGGCCACCCCGCGGGTGATTTTATCGACCGATGCGGTGGCGAGATCCCTGAGGACGATCTCCAGCCGCTCCGGGGTGTAAAACGTTTCGCCACTGGTCAGCGCCTCGGTCACTCCGTCGCTGTAGAAAAAGAGGGTGTCGCCGACGTTCAGCCGCGCGTGGGTGATCTCGTAGGCGAGGTTGTCGATCGCTCCGAGCGCCACATTTCTCCGGGGATTCATGGCCGTGACGCTGCCATCCGCGCCGAGGATGAAGGGCGCCGGGTGACCCGCGCTGCCAAGCTCCAGCGCGCCGGTGCGCAGGTCGAGCATCGCGTAAAGCAAAGAGACGAACATCCCGCTGTCCGTCTGGGCGCAAAGTTCATTGTTCACCTTCGCGAGCATCTGAGCCGCCTCGCCGGGCTTTGACGAGCTTGCTCTAAGTAAAGTTTTCGTGACGGCCATGTAAAGGGCCGCCGGCACTCCTTTGCCTGAGACATCGCCGAGGAAGAAACACAGCCAGTCGTCCTCGATGAGATAGAAGTCGTAGAAGTCGCCACCGACCTCGCGCGCCGGCTTCACCAGCGCGTGGAGTTCGATCTCCGGGCGGTCGGGGAAAGCCGGCCACTTCTTCGGGATCAGGCTCATCTGAATGCTCCGCGCGGCATTCAGCTCGCCCTCGATGCGCTCCTTCACCGTGGTGGTGGTGTGCAGCTCCTGCATTCGTTTCTGGAGATCGCGGGTCATCTTGTTGAACGCACTCGCGAGCGTCTGGACCTCCGCGATCGGAGCATCCGAGGTGAAGCGTTTATCCAGGTCCCCCGCGGCGATTTCCGTGGCGGTGCGGGCGAGTTCGGTGATCGGCCGGCTGACGCTCCGGGTGATGAAGGTGAGCGCGCCGAAGAGCGCGAGCAGACCGATCACGCCGAGCGCGAGCTGTTCCTGCTGGAGATCGAAGGCGTCGGCGAGCACCTCCCTCTTTGGATAAACGAGGGCGAGCGAAAAACCGGGCGCCTCGATCGGCGCGTAGGCGATCCACGCATCTTCGCCGCGCAGCGGGTCCTTCATGCGGTGAAACCCGGCTTCCCCCGCGAGCATCATCGCTGCGAGTTCCGGAGCGGTGTCTTGCACCGAAGCTTTCATCACGAGCGGTGGATCGGGGAAGGCCAAATACTTCCCCGTCTGGCTGACGATGAAGGCGTAGCCCGAGCGGCCCACGGCGATCTTCCCCGCTTCGTCCTTGAGCTGGGTGAGCGCGATGTCGATCGTGGCTACGCCCCAGAAAGTCCCGTCGCGCCGGAACGGGAGCGCCCGCGTCGTCATCAACACCTTGCCGCCTTCGTCGTCGAAGTATGGCTCCGTCCACAAGGCGTGGCCTTCGTCACGCGGCTCCCGATACCACGGCCACTGGAAGTAGTTGTAGTTCGGGTCGGCGAGCTGGACGAATTCGACGTTCTCGCCGCTGCGATAGAAGTACGGGCCGTAACCATACAGCTCGGGGTCGAAGCCGCGGGGTTTGAAGACGATGCAGCTCCCGTAGATGTCGGGATTTTTTTCCACCACCTCACGCAGATAGTGCTCGACCTGCTCGCTCGTGGTGAAGGCGCCGGACTCGAGCGCGCGGGCGTGCATCGCCGGGATCATCGCCGCCTCGGCCAGCCGCGAGTTGATCCGCTCCGCGTGATACCGCGCGGTCTGGCGCGCCTTGCTCTCGGTCTCCGCCAGCACGCGGCGCACGCTGCGCTGGGAGGAAAACCACAGGATCGCCGCGAACAACAACGCGGCCGGAACCCCGACCCACACTGCCAGCCGCGTGGCCAGCGGCGCCGTCATCCCACCCGAGAGGCCGTTCGCGAGGCCCGACTCAAAAGCCGCCCTGCCTCCGGATCGTCACTTGTTCATTTCCCCGTCGCCCAAGGCGCGCAGTCCGTCCGCACGCGAAGGCAGGATCTTCATGATGCGGGTGAAGCCGATCATTTCGAAAATCATCAGCACACTCGGCGTGAGGCCGCACAGGATCAGCCGCCCGCCGAGGGCCTCGAGCTTCTTCGCCGCGAGGAGAAAGACCTTCAGGCCCGCGCTGTTGACGTAATCCAGCGGGGCGCAATCCACTAGCACCCGGCGCTCCCCTTGGTCGATGCTGCCGAGCAGCCGCGACTCGAGGACCGTCGACGAAGCCGTGTCGAGATGATCCGAAATCGTGAGAATGAAAATCTCACCCTGTTTTTCTTCCTGGATGTGCATGGCGGGCGCGAAGTTTTGGAACGCTAGCGGATTCGCTTCGCGAGAGTGAGCACATTTTTCGTGGCTTCACGGCGGTATTCGAGACGGTCCATAAGGCTGCGGACGAGATGCAGGCCGAGCCCGCCGACCTCGCGCGCGTGGAGCGGCGCATGGAGATCAGGCGCAGGCACTTCCAGCGGATTGAAAGCGCGCCCGCCGTCGCGCAACTCCGCGCGCAGCTCCGTCCCGGCGACATCGATCCGCACCTCGAATTCCTCCGCAGCGGCGTTCCCAGCGTGTCCCTTGTAGCCGTGGACGATCGTGTTCGTGACCAGTTCATCGAGCGCCAGATTCACCGCGTAGAGCGCACGCGAGGGAATGTCATGGAGTTCGCCGAAGCGGCGAACGAGCACATTGAGCTTCTCGATTTCGTCGACCTGGACCGGGAGGCGGATGGTGATACTGCCCTCGTGCATGATGAGGCGCTTGTTGCCCGAATCACCGGTGCGATGCAAGCCCGTGTTTTGCGTTGTTGGCAAGGCGTGCCTCCAGCCTTCCTCTGTCACACCCAAGACCGAAAGTGCGAAACTTTCCCTACGTTATCCCGGCGAAGCTCCATCCGTCAAAACTTGCAAGATTCACAGACTGACCGTCAAAACTTGCAAGATTCACAGACTGACCCCGCCTACACCCCGCCTACACCGCCTACTCTCAGTTTGCGAACGAGCAGAATACCAGGGCGACCGGCGTGACACGGTGGAGCGCCACTACCATGCGTGGCTCCAGACTGGGACGGTTCGGCCGCTGATGGCGACGGAGCTGACGCCACAGATTCTGGCGCAGGTGGCATAGGTCCCCTGCCCTGCTCAGGGCTTGTGCGGGCGTCGGCACTTGGGTAGAAGCGCGGAGTGAAATTTTTGATGTTGCTGGCGGTTTGCCTCGCCTTGACTGGGTGCAATGTGACGTCGGGCTCTCGGATCGTGGTGGGGACGAAGCGGGTGCCGATCGCGCCGGAGCAGGTGAGGATCTATGTGCGGCCGCCCGCGAAGTTTGAGGAGGTGGCGATCGTAAACGCGAGCAGTAAGAACATTTTCGCGACGGAGCAGAGCCTGACGGACTCGGCACTGCTGAAGATGAAGAGTGACGCGGCGAAGCTAGGGGCGAATGGGATTCTGCTCTCTGGCGTGGGCGATCGGCAGATCGGGATGGTGGGGAGTTCGTTCGGCCAAGCGACGGCCTACTCGACGGCGCAGGCGACGGCTTACCGGACGGGAAATCAGGTGAATGCCTACGGTTCGGGGGTGACGAATGTCTATGGTAGCGGGACTTCGTTTAACTCGGCGGTGTTTGCGCGGGTGACGAGCGGGATGGCGATCTACGTGGAGAGGGAGTGATGAAACGACTGGTGGTCGATAGCGGAATCAACCCAACAGCTCGCCGGTGGCGGGCGTGGCTGTGGCTGCTCGGCTGGACGGTCGCGGCGGTCGCGGCCGGATGGTTTGCCCGTGAGCTTTGGCTCGACAAAGCTGATCCTTTGAGGCGCTTTCCCGTGGTCTCACAATTCGATCTGACTTCGGCAGTTCCTGAGGAGCACTGGAAGGTGGAATCTTCCTACGGACGATTCATCCGAACCGAGGAGAGCAGCGGAAAGGTCGAAATGTGGGACCCAAACATCGCGAAATGGTATGGCCTCGGCCACGTGAGCAATGACGGATACACGGCAGCCACACCGCCTCCTATCACGCCGCGTTCGTCGCCGCAGCCAAATCTAGAGGAAAGCTCGGCGCGACTACTCACCCAATCACCCTGGCAGGATTCAGAGGGTGAAGCTTACACTTACAAATTTGGACCACTCAACTCGCTTGCGAGCTGGTCTATCGGTGTCCCAAACCGATTCAATCTAGTCAATCAACTCGCCGTTAATGGTCTCTACCAAGATTCCAACGGTGTAAAGTGGCGATACTTGGGCGGCAAGGCGACCAACACTGAGAGTTGGGCCGCAATGGCCCGTAGACCTACGGCAGACGAGTTTCTCGACATGCCGTGAAGCAGTGGTCAGCCCGTGACTGGCTCCGGCGAGGAAAAAGGGGGGATCAGACCTCGTTTCCGCGACACTAAGTTTTCACCTCCTTGACGCGGCTCACCCTTCCCTCGACAACCCTGCTTTAATGAAAGTCTTCGGTCGCCATTACCGTACGATCTGGCTCGCGGAAGATCAACGGACCCTCCAGATCATCGACCAGCGTCACCTGCCCCATCGGTTCGTGATCGAGGATCTGCGGAGCGTCGAGGAGGTCGCGGCGGCGATCAAGGACATGCACGTGCGCGGCGCCGGCTTGATCGGTGCGACCGCGGGATTTGGCATGTACTTCGCCGCGCAGGAAGCAGCCCAGTCGGGTGATTTCGACGAGCGATTGCAGGCCGCGGCTCAGCTCCTCATCGCCACGCGGCCGACCGCGGTCATTCTCGCCTGGGCCGTGGATCGCCAGCTCCGCCGCATCGCCATGGGTGCCAGCGTCGAGGAGAAGATCGCGCTCGCTTTGCTGACGGCCCGCGAGATCGCGGAGGAAGACGCGGCGTCCTGCCGGATGATCGGCGTGCATGGCTTGGAGTTGATCAAGGATTTAAGCCGGAGGAAAAACGGTGCTCCGGTAAACATCCTCACCCATTGCAATGCGGGCTGGCTCGCCTTCGTCGATCACGGCTCCGCCACCGCGCCGATCTACGCCGCGCACGATCTTGGCCTGGCGGTGCATGTCTGGGTGGACGAAACCCGCCCGCGCAACCAGGGTGCCAAACTCACCGCGTGGGAACTCGGCCAGCACGGCGTCCCACACACCGTGATTGCCGACAACACCGGCGGCCATCTCATGCAGCACGGCCTCGTCGATCTCGTCATCGTCGGCACCGATCGCACCACGCGCACCGGCGACGTGGCAAACAAGATCGGCACTTACCTCAAAGCTCTCGCCGCGCGCGACAACGGCATCCCCTTTCACGTCGCGCTGCCTTCCTCGTCGTTCGACTGGACGATGCGCGACGGGCTTCGCGAGATCCCCATCGAGGAGCGCGGCTCGGAGGAAGTGCGCTACGCCGATGGATGGTATGAAGACCGGCAGATCGAAGTGCGGATCACCCCGGAATCCAGCCCGGTGGCCAACTACGGATTCGACGTCACCCCGAGCCGACTGGTCACCGGGCTGATCACCGAGCGCGGCTGCTGCGCGGCGGATGAGCAAAGCATCCTCGCGTTATTTCCCGAACACGCGTGAGGAACGCGCCATGAACCGCCGCGATCTCCAAGCGCCTGGTATCCGTGTCATCCGTGCAATCCGTGGTTTCTCCGGATTTTGGATCAGTTCTTCCACGTTCAAGTGGCCGGGTTGGGTGGGCATCTTGCCCGCCGAGCGACGCATTTTGCGTCGCGCCCTTTCGCCCCGTCTTGGAAGTTCGTTTAGGCGAGACGCCCAAACCGGCGGGCGGGACGCCCACCCTACCCCGCGTTCGGCCACGTGCAGGTCGGTCATCGGCACCCGTTTTTCCGGGTCATCGTGCGTCTGCACTTCCTCGATCACCGGCACCTTGCCGTGCCGCACGGTGAGATGCGCGCGGATGATGTCGAAGAAACGAAGAAAGCCTTTCTAACTTTTTCCTACATCAAAAGGCAACCTCTGGCCATCCTCCGCCACGTCGCCCGTCACCTCGGTGGGCCGCTCATTGCGATCCAGCCGCACCAGTGCCCGCGCGCCGACCCACCCCAGCACCACGCCCGAACGCCAGCGCCATTCCGCGCACGCCTCGCTCAGCTCTTGCATGCGCACAATCAGCCGCGGCAGCAGCCCCGGCGGCAGCGCCTCGGGATAGCTAAAGCGCAGCCGCTTCGCCCCCGGCTGGCGGACGCCGGTGCGCCTCCGGCAACAGTTCCGGGATCAGCCAGCGGTGCGGTTCCTTCGGGTGGCTTGCCGCCGCCTCGGGCTGCTCCAGCGCAAAGGTCACCTCGAACTTTTCCATCAGCTCCACGACAAAGCCGTGCTTGTCCGCCGGATAATCCTTCGCGGGGAGGCGTTATGATTTCTTACGGCGAAGCCGCGGTTTGCGAGAAGGCGCAACAGCCTTCGTCTGTGGGGCAGGCTTAAGCGTTGACTTAATTTTGGGCTGGCTGGCTTTGCAAAGGGCGATGAAGTCCTTCAGTTCACCCGCTTTCGTGTAGAGCGGCGCACTCGGGCGGGGCGCGCCACAGGCGAATTGCCAGCGGGCCAGCGCGGCGAGGTAGCGGTCGCGCGCCGTGGCCGGGATGTCCACGACCGGCTGGCCGCTGGCCACGAGCGGGACATTGGCAAGCAGCCGCGCGAGGCGTCCGTTGCCATCGGCAAAGGGATGGATGCGGACGAAGGTGGCGTGCAGCCAGAGATAGTCCGCGAAGGGTTCGCCCGCGCCCTCGCGGCGTTTGTTGAATTCCTCCAACCACGTCTCCATGAGCGCGCCGGTGTGCGCGGCGGCGGCGTAATTGTCGTTCCACCGGCTCTTCCCGCCGAGCCGGACGGGGGTGCCATTGTCCTCGATCTTCCACGCGCCGATGGGCTTCATGCTATCCACCGTGGAGCCCTGCATGAGCACGGTGTGCAGGGCAAAAAGATCGTCCTTGGTGAAAGGGCGATCCTCCCCGAGCCATCGGCCCACGGCCAGAATCGCCGCCTGCTGCGCCCGCACGGCGGCGACATGCTCCGCCGGTCTTTTCGCAATCTTCGCCTTCGGTTTCGCCAGCACCTCGGCGACCTCCGCCTCGGTCAAGGTGTTCCCTTCGAGTGTCGTGGTGTTGTAGGTCCAACCGACGTTCAGCCCGCTTAACAGTGCTTCGCGACACTCGGTGAGCGTTACGCGAGCGTCCCTCAGGTCGGGTTGAGCAAGTCGAGTATATAGAAGCACGGAACGGCGTGCGTAAGGCAGCGCATCGGCAGCCCTGCCATTCCGTAACAATGCTTTTGCGAGGCGGCGACAATCGGCCGCGACCAAGTCTTGGCGACCAATATCTGCGGACAAAGCCAGAGCTTCACGAGCTAGGGTTTCGGCTTTCTTCCACTCTTTCCGTCGCAGCGCTATGCCTGCGAGGTTTCCGGTGTATTTCGCGATGCCCTGCAAATAACCAATTTTTTTGGCGACTCTCATCGCGTCTCCGTAGCCGCGTTCAGCCGCGTCAAGATTACCAAAGAGTTCCTCAGCTGCGGCGAGGTCGTTGAGGGCGAAAGCGACCTCATAGCGCTCGACGGGCAATTTTCGGTAATGTGCGAGCGCTTCCTCGTAGGCTTCGATAGCTCCGCGATAGTACTTGTTAATAGAATGAGCGAGGCCCCGCATGTGGATGCAGGTTCCCTGTTCTCTGGCACCTGCCCGGCCTCGCTTCCAGTGCTGCTCGGCACGGTCCGCGCAGGCTAGCAATTCCTCGGCACGACCACGGCGAGAGTAAACGCAACCGGCTTGATAGACTAGCCATCCGGCGGCGAAAAGATCACCAGCTGCTACCGCCCGTGCTTCAGCTTCGCCGCAAAGCGAAAGCCACTCATCCCATCGACCGGTAAAATCTAGGAAAAACCGGAGCGCGTCACACACCGTCTGCAATCGGGAATTCGGCCCGACTAGAAAGATCGGCAGCGCGGGCACAACGGTCGGCCACGCTGCATCAAGCACCTTGAAGCGGACATGCTCTTCCCAGCCATTTTCCACAATCAGCGCGACCGCGCGCCGCTCTAACCGGTGGCCCGATTCCGCGACCGCTTCTGGCCGTTTCCGACGCAGGAAGTCTGCGACCATCGGCACAAGGGCAAAGTTTTTCTCCTCCTCATCCGGCACGACGAGCGCCCGGCTGGAGAGGTCGCCGAGGGCGGCTTCGGCGGCGGTCTTGGAGAGGCCGGCGAGTTCGGCGATGAGCTTCACCTCGACCTCGCGGGTGAAGTAGGTGAGCGCGGCGAGCGCCGCGGTCTCGCTGTCGGTGAAGGTCTCCAGCAGATCGCCGAAGATGAACTCCAGCGGGTCATTGTCCTCCGGGGCGCTGCGGAGGAAGTCGAGCGCCTTGGCGACGGTGCGGCAGCGGCCCTTGCCGAGCTGGCCGGCGATCCAGCGCAGGAGCAGCGGATTGCCGCCGGTCTCCTCGTAGAGATGGCTTCGCTCTTCCGAGCGGGCTTTGGCGAGGAGCGGTCGGTCGGTCGCGAGCGCGTCGATCAGCGCCAGCGCGGCGTCGCGGTCGAGCTTGGCGAGGCGGATGATGCGCGCATCGACATCGGTGCGGCGGCGGCTCGTGACGATGGCTTTGCAGCCGGGCGGAAGCTGGCTCAGGAATTCAAAGAGCCGGTTCTGGTCTTCCTTGGCCAGGGATTCGAGGTTGTCGAGGATGAGCAGCGCCTGCGCCGGGGCCAGCGCCTCGATGAGCAGTCGCGCGCGCTCCTCCTCCGGCTGCTTCGCGAGATCGGGCTGCTTCAGCAGGCGGGCGATCTCATTGAGCATGGCGAGGTAGCCGGGCAGCACGAAATCTCTGAGCGGCTTCTGTCCTTCTGCCGTCAGCTCGCGTCCTTTCGAGGTGAGGAAAAAGATGCGCTGGAACTGAGCCGCCGAGATTTCCGCGGCGCGAATGGCAAGCGAGGTCTTGCCGATGCCGCCGGGACCATCGATGAGAGCGCCCCATGTCCGGGTCTTCGGCGAAAGGGCGTCGGCGATCTTTTTCAACTCCTCGGTACGTCCGAAAAAAGAGGGCAGCCGCGGAAGGTTGTTGGGCGTGGTGATCGCGTGACTCGCAGAAGCCGTCGGTGGGCGCGAGCGCGGACGTTTT
>JANPHH010000548.1:0-1817 GCA_031424375.1 Chthoniobacter sp.
TTCTCCATCCGCATCGATCCCGAATGCTTGCCCGAAATGCGGTGCGCCCGTTTCACAAGAATCGGCGCAGGGTCTTTGTCCAAAATGCCTTTTCTCCGGACTGGCCGAACCGACGGAGGACGGTGCGAGTGTGAGCCCACCGTTACCGCCCCCGGCGCCGGCGGAACTCGCGCCGTTTTTTCCCCAACTCGAAATTCTCGAGTGCCTCGGACGCGGCGGGATGGGCGTGGTTTACAAGGCGCGACAAAAATCGCTCGACCGCCTCGTGGCTTTGAAACTCCTCGCGCCCGAGCGCGTCGGCGATCCCGCGTTTGCGGAGCGGTTCGGCCGTGAGGCAAAAGCGCTCGCGGCGCTGAACCACCCGAACATCGTCACGATTCACGACTTCGGGCAGGCGGGCGGATTTTTCTATCTGCTGATGGAGTTCGTGGATGGCGTGAATCTGCGGCAGGCGATGAAAGCGGGACGCTTCACGCCGGAGCAGGCGCTCGCGGTCGTGCCGCCGGTTTGCGAGGCGCTGCAATACGCGCACGAGCACGGCATCGTGCATCGCGACATCAAGCCGGAGAATCTGCTGCTCGACAAAGACGGGCGCGTGAAGATCGCGGACTTCGGCGTGGCGAAAATGCTCGGCGAGCAGGACGGCGTCGTGGGCGCGGCGGAATCGCAGCCCGCGGGCACGCCGCAATACATGGCGCCCGAGCAGAAGGACCACCGCCGCACCGATCATCGCGCGGACATCTATTCGCTCGGCGTGGTGCTTTACGAACTGCTCACCGGCGAACTGCCCACCGGCAAGTTGCAGCCGCCTTCGCGCAAAGTGCAGATCGACGTGCGGCTCGATGAGATCGTCCTGCGCGCGCTGGAGAAGACGCCGGAGTTGCGCTTTCAGACGGCGAGCGAGTTTCGCACGCAAGTGGAGACGATTGCGCACCCGGCCGCGGTGCCGCGGACAACGACCGGTTCCATCGTGCTCGCGATTATATTGCTCCTGCTCGGGATCGTGATTCCCGTCGTCGGCATCCGGTGGCACAACAGCTCGGTCCAGGCGGCTGCGGAGGACCACATGAAATACATCCGATCGCTCCAGAGCGGCGTGACGAGTTTGAGCACTCAAATCGGCGAGGCCAATGCGGTCGCAGGCCGCGCGGCATCGCGTGCGGGCAACAGCGAGGAGCGGGAGGAAACCCGTGCGCAGGCCCGCGAAGAGCGGCTCATGTATGAGCAGCGTTCCGCGAGTTTGCAGGCGGACCTGAACCGACTCCAGGCGGCTCTGGCGGTTGCTGGAAGCAAGCAGGTGGACCCGCATTCGTGGCGGGCCGTGGCCCTCGTCGCCACAGGTTTGCTGCTCACTCTCGCCGGCGGGGGAATGCTCATCCACCTCCGCCGCCGGAGCGGCGCGGGCCGGACAATGGAACCCGGAGCCCCTGCGGTGGGAGGCTCCGCGCAGGGCATCACGACCGCGGCGCTTTTCATCGTCTGGTGGTTCGCGGCGTTTTCGCTCGTCGCTCTCTGCGCGAGTGCGGGTCTATTGGCAACGATGTTGTGCATCGTGGTGATGTTGATCGCGATGCCAGTCTTCGCGCTGCTCGCGCGGGTGAAAGCGCAGCAATGGTGCGCGGCTTCCGATGCCGGGAGCGGTCCCCGCTGGCTGCGGGCGTTCTCGTGGGTCGGCTGGGTGTTTGCGATTCCGGCGGCAGGTCTGGCGTTGTTCTTTGTCTACTCCCTCGGGAGCGAAACCGGATCGTGGAATCCCGCGCCGTCCGAAGCGGTGATGGTGCCGCTCACTTTCCTCGGCGCCGTGCTGCTGCCGTGGG
>JANPHH010000549.1:0-26924 GCA_031424375.1 Chthoniobacter sp.
CCACGGCGACCAGAAAATGAGCGGCACCGAGCCGTGCGCGGCGATGACGCGGACATTGGCCTCGGGAAAAGTCTGTTCCCCCCAGTAGCTCGAACTCGCGACGATCGCCTGATGTTTGCCCACCATCGCCTCGAACTTCTCGATGCCTTCGAGCGTCACTGTGTCCTCTTTTTCACCCCAATCCATGTAAGCTCCCTGATAAATCCCCCGCTCCGGCACGACGAGGCGCGGATGTTGCAAGCCAGCGCGCGGGTCGGCGGGAGGCGGGACCGGACGGGAATCGCAAGCCGCGAGGACAAAGACGAGAAAGCTCGAAAAAATCGCCCTCATGCGCGGCTCGGCACGGCTCCCGTGCGTTCCAGTTTTCCCCAGCCGACGAACGCGCCTTTCAAAGCGCGCACGATCGATTTCCAGATCACCCACGAAAGCAGCGGTCGATAAACGAAGCGCATCGGCACGATCATCAACGCGTGGTGCAATGGCTCGCGCTCGATGCGGCAGGCGAGCAGCGCGAGGAAGATGTCCATGACAAGGAAGGTCGCGAAGTAATACCAAATCGCGGCAGCGTGGCCAAAGATCAGCGAGTAGAGGAGCACTGCGTCCACAAACGGCGCGATGGCCACGAGGAGAATCTGGAAGAACCAAATGCCCGGCAGGCTGAACCAACCGAGCGCGCCAAAGCGCAAATTGAAGACCAGGTCGCGGTGTTTCCACAGGCACTGCATCGTCCCGAACGCCCAGCGAAACCGCTGCTTCGCCAGCGTGCTGATCGTCTCGGGCGCTTCGGTCCACGCCACGGCGTCGGGCGCGTATTCGATGCGGTAACCGAGGCGATGCAGCGTGAGCGTGAGGTCGGTGTCTTCCGCCAGCGTGTCGTGGGAGAAGCCGCCCGCGACATCGATCGCCGAGCGGCGGATCGCGCTCACCGCGCCCGGAACCACGGTGATGCAGTTCCATTCCGTGTAGGCGCGACGGTCGAGATTGAAGCCGCAGATGTATTCGAGCGACTGGCAGCGCGCGATGAAGGTCCGCAGATTCCCCACCCGCGCGTGACCGCTCACCGCGCCCACCAGCGGATGCGCGAGCGGCTTCACGATCGCGCCGATCGTCCCGCGCTCGAACATCGTGTCCGCGTCGAGAAATACGACGATCGGATGTCCCGCCTCTTCCAAGCCACGCCGCAGCGCGCTCGATTTTCCGCCATTCTTCTGCTGCACGAGCCGAATGCGCGGCTCGCCGGTCGCCAGACACTCCACTTCACGAGCGGTGTCGTCCTTCGATCCGTCATCCACCACGATCACTTCGATCGCCCCTGCGTAATCCGTTTCCACCACCGAACGCAGCGTCTTCGCGATCACCCGGCCTTCATTATACGCCGCGATGATCACGCTCAACGGCGGCGCAAAGAGATTGGATTTTGGATTTTGGATTTTGGATTTTCCGTCCCCGGCATGATGCCGCACCGCCAGCCATGCGACGATCAGCGTGCGCAACGCGACGAGGCCCGTCGCGAAAATCATGAACGCCCAGAAAAATTCGATCGTCGCATGCCACAGACGGAAGCCCGTGCCCGCGATGATGCGTTCGAGCGGCTGCTGTCCGCTGACCGGCGGCATCAGGTCGTCGCGCGGAATTTGCAGCAGCTCACCGAGCGTCACGATCCGGTCGCCCCGCGCGCGCAAATAATCGATGATCCGCGGCAGCGCCTCGACCGTCTGGGAGCGATCCCCGCCCGCATCGTGGAGCAGCACGATGTTTCCCTCCGACCGCAGCTCCTTCACCCGCTGCAAGATCACATTCGCGCCCGGCCGCGCCCAATCCTGCGGGTCCACTTTTTCCAGCACCACGGTGTAGCCGAGTTCCTCTTGCGCGAATTTCAGCGGCGCCAGTTCCGCGATGCTCGTCGGGTTCGAGTCCGCGTTGTAGGGCGGGCGAAAGAGCGTCGTCGACCGGCCGGTGATGCTCTCGATCAGGCGCTGCGTGGCGTTGAGTTCCAGCCGCATCATCTCGCGCGACATCTCCGCGAGATTGCCATGGGAATAGGTGTGATTCCCGATTTCGTGTCCTTCGGCAAGAATGCGCGCGACCAGTCCGGGGTTCGCCTCGCAGTTCCGCCCCACGAGGAAAAACGCGGCCTTCACCCCGCGCTCGCGCAGGATCTCGAGAATCTTCGGCGTCCACTTCGGGTCCGGCCCATCGTCGAACGTGATCGCCACATCGTGCGGCCCGCCCGCGCCTTCGTGATACAGGATCGGATAGGTCGGGAAGTCGGAATACGTCGCGCGCAGCCGCCCCGTCTCATCCACTTGCACCGTGCGCCGACCGTCGTCCGGCTTGTCATCCACGCTCACCACTTCGCCCTGGCCCACATGCGTGATCGTCTGCCCCGCCTTCAACATCCCGAGCGCGCGCTGCATCGCGAGCGGCGGCGTCGACTTCACCTCCATCACATCCCACACCGCCGGGTCCTCGGTGCCGAGTCGGCTCACCCCGAGCCCGCCGATCCCCGCTGCCCGCAGCGCGCGGAGCTGATTGAAGAAAGAGATCGCGTCGAGAAACGTCACCGCATGTTCGCCGCCCGGCTCCGAGTAATCGTACTGCCCGTTGTAGTCCGGCGCCTCCACGTCCACGACCTCGCCGTCCCGATCCACGCCCGCGTAGCTCGCCCGGCTCATCGCATCCTTGAAGCTGATCGTCTCCGCTTTTTTCGTCGTTGTGTTCCAATCGTAAGCATACGCGCCGAGCACTCCGATCCACTGATCCGGCTCGCCGTAGCGGCGCTCGCCGTTGCTGCGCTTTTCGCCGATCACCTTCAACCAGCCCTCGAGCCACGACTGCGACGCGATCGACCCCGGCTGATCCGTCTCGCTGTTTTCATCATACAGCGTGGCCACGAACCGATCCGCCACCGACTCGATCTCCTCGAGATCGAAGGTCTGAAACTCATCGCCCATCGCGACCATGAACCACAGCTCCAGCTTTGCCTCGTGCAGCGCGTCCCCGATCTGCGCGAGGAAGTCGCTGTAATCGTCGCGGTAGTTCGGATCGACCTGCTGCCAGTCGATGATCACGCCACCCGCCTTCGCCTGGCGCAGTTCGCTCACCAGATTCGCGATGAAGCGGCTGCGTTTGTCGGCGGCACCGCGCGCCAGATTTTCCACCGCTTCGGGCTGCCAGTCGTTGCCGCTCAGATTCCGCAGGATCGGCATCAGCGTCAGCCCACGCGCCCCGGCGAAGGTGATCAGTCGCGGCTCGATTTCGACTTCGAATTTGCTGTCCGTTCCGGTGAGCGAAAACCACTCCGGCGCGAGATGGGTCAGCGACCCCGCGTGCTCTTCCAGCGAAGCAAAGCTGTTCGGGTCCCACTCCACGTAGACTCCGAGCCGAATCTCGCCCTTCGGTTTCGTCCCCTTCTTGAGCTGCGCGCGGATGCGGGCCAGCCGTTCCTGCGAGGCCGGCGACTGCTCGTAAAATTTCTGCCAATTCATCGCATTCGCGTCCGGCATCGGATTCGCCGATCGCTGCGCCGCCGCTTTGAGTTGCCCTTTCAAGGAACGAATCGACAGCGGGATGCGCACCTCCGGTCGCACGAGCAGCGTCTGGAAGAACCACACCACCGCGACTCCGGCGAGCAGACCGAAAACCAGAAGCACGCGCCGCAGACGCGGCCAGCGTTTGCCGTGCGGGTCTTGGAAAATGAAGCCTCTCGGGTGGGCGGGGTCGGGTTTGGGCATCCGGTGCGCGCACCTTAACCGCACCGCCCGCCGAACACGCAGCGGAAAGTTGCCCGCCTTTTTTGCTGTCCGCGTTGGTTACCTTCGGCAAAGTCGGCGTTCCGATGTCCCTCCGCATCCTCTCTCTCTTCGCCGCCTTCGTTTCCACCAGCCTCGCCGCCGATTGGCCACAATGGCGAGGACCCGAACGCACCGGCGAAATCCCCGCCGGCGAGCCGCTCCCGACGACGCTGCCCGCCGAGCCGAAAGCCGTCTGGCGCATCGCGATCGGCGATGGCTTTGCCTCGCCCGTCGTGCAGAACGGGCGCGTCTTCTACCTCGATAATCAGAATGCCACCGAAGTCGCACACGCCGCCGATGCCGCGACCGGCAAGGAAATCTGGAGTGCGAAAATTTTCTCCTCACATCAGGACGGCTTCGGCATCGGGCCGCGCACGACTCCGGTGGCGGATGGCGACAAGGTGTTCATCCAATCCGCGAAAGGTGAATTCCAGTGCCTCGACGCGGCTTCCGGCAAAGTCGTGTGGCGGAAAAACTTCGTCGATGACTTCGGTGCGATCTACATCGGCGAAAAGGGCACCGCCGCCGGCGCCAGCCGCCACGGCGCGACGGGCTCGCCGATCATCAATGGTGAAAACATTCTCGTGCAGGTGGGCAGCACCACCGGCGCGAGCATCGTAGCGTTCAAGAAAGCGACGGGCGACGTGGTCTGGAAGAGCCAGAACGATCAGACCGCTTACGCCGCGCCGATCCTCACCACGATCAATGGCGTGCGGCAGTTCATCAGCTTCACCGCCGAGGCGCTGATCTCGCTCGATCCGAAAACCGGCGAACTCATTTGGCGAGTGCCCGCCGTGACCCGACTCGGCCGCAATGTCACGACTCCCAATGTCTGGGAGAACTACGTCTTCGTCGCCTCGCATCAACTCGGCCTCGTAGCCACCGCCATCACCAAAGCCGGCGCGAGCGAAGCGTGGGTGGACAAAAAGATGACGATCAACTTCTCCAGCCCCGTCGTGGTCGGCGATCATCTCTACGGCCTCGGACCCGCGAAGAATCTCGTCTGCATCGAAGCCATGACCGGCAAGGTCGCGTGGGATCAACCCGGCTTCACGCCGACCAGTGGCGATCGTGCCGAAGCGGCATTTCTCATCGCCGGAAAAAACATCCTCGTCCTCGCCGACTCCGGGGAACTGATCCTCTTCGCCGCCGATCCCTCTGGATACAAGGAACTCGGCCGCACGCAGGCTTGCGGCAAAACGTGGTGCAACCCCGCCTACGTCGGTGGCCGCCTCTTCATCCGCGACGCAAAGGAACTCATCTGCCTCGACCTGTTGCATTGACCCAAGACTCCGCGGGTGGAGCACTCGACCCGCGTGCCAGTTCGGCGACCCGCCGCAACCATCGCCGACAGTGCAGCGCATTCTCCAAATGCCTGTCATCCCACAGAATGCGGATCGAGGGCACCCCGGCGCGGAGCGCCCCATCGAAACACTGTCATCCTGAGCGGAGCGCCGCGTGGCAGAGGCGGAAGGTGGAGCAGCGGTGGGAGGGTGTGTGGGCGGCGCGCAGTCGAAGGACCTCACGCTTCTCCGCGCGGCGGGGAGTGCGGAGAAAGTGAAAGTTCGCTGCCTTCGGCTGTCTCGCGGACTCGGCTCGACTGCGCTGCGCCCGTGTTACCGCCTCCGCTCCGCTACTATATGCGTTCCCCGTTAGGAGCGAACCGCTCTGGGATGACTGCCATTTTCAGTCCGTACGTGCATGCATTCCCGGCGCTGAAACCGCGCGCACCGTCTGGTGCCGGATTGCAAATCCGGCCTACGTTCTGCCGCCTCCCGACGCATCTTCTCCGAATTGCGCCCAAACGATCCAACTCCTCGGCAGGTTATTCGTCACACCGCCACCATGAGACTCCCCCCGTTCATCCTCGCCCTTGCGCTCACCGCCCAGTCTTTCGCCGCCGCGCCCTTCCTCGAAAAATCCGACCTCTTCACCGTCGGCGAAGATCCCGCCTATCAGCTCTACCACATCCCCGGCATCGTCGTGACGGCAAAGGGCACGGTGCTCGCCTGGTGCGAGGCGCGTAAACGCTCCGCGGGCGTGAGCGATTGGGACGACATCCGCATTTTGCTCCGCCGCTCGACCGATGAAGGCAAGACCTGGAGCGCGCCGGAAAGCATTGCCGAGGTCCCCGGGCCAAAAACGAAGAACCCTTTTTCGCTGAAGATGAAAAACGTCGATCCCAACGACGTGACCTACAACAACCCCGTGCTCATCGCCGACCGCGACGGCACGGTGCACATGCTCTTCTGCCTGGAATACATGCGCTGCTTCTACCAGCGCAGCACGGACGATGGCGTGACCTGGAGCGTGCCGGTCGAGATCACCAGCGCGTTCGAGAAGTTCAAGGCGTCTTACGATTGGAAGGTGCTCGCGACCGGGCCCGATCATGCGATCCAGACAACGAGCGGCCGCCTCGTCGTTCCCGTGTGGCTTTCCACCGGCACCGGAGGCAATGCACATCGTCCGTCCGTGACGTCCACCATCTTCAGCGACGACGCCGGCAAAACGTGGAACGCAGGCGACGTCGCCGTGCCTTGCACCGACGACTGGATCAACCCGAACGAAACCATCGCGATCGAACTCGCCGACGGCAGCGTGATGCTGAATGTCCGGAGCGAATCGAAAGCGCATCGGCGGCTCGTGACCACGAGCAAGGACGGCGCGACCGGCTGGAGCACGCCGCGCTTTGATGACGCCCTGCTCGAGCCGATCTGCATGGGGAGCATCGTCCGCTACTCACTGGCGAAGGACGGCGGAAAGAACCGCATCCTTTTCTCAAATCCCGACAACCTCTCGCGCGCCGACGGCAAAGAAACGCCCGGCAAAAATCGCGACCGAAAAAATGTTTCCGTGAAGCTCAGCTATGATGAAGGCCAGACCTGGGCGGTGAGCAAATCCATCGAGCCCGGCCCAAGCATGTACAGCGACATCGCGGTGACCAAGAGCGGCACCATCCTGTGCTTTTACGGCAACAGTGGTGCCAGTGCCGGTCTGGGCCACTTCGCAGGCGGACGCCTCACGCTCGCGCGCTTCAACCTGGAGTGGCTCACCGACGGCCGCGACACAACCCCGCCGCAACCACCGGCAAAATAAGCGGTTCAGTCATTCCCAGTTCCTTCCCATGAAAACACTCTCTCGTTCCCTGCTCGCCACCTTCGCGCTCGTCCCGGGTCTCCACGCGGAGGTCAAGCTACCCGCGATCTTTTCCGACCACATGGTGCTGCAATCCGGCGCCGCAATTCCGGTGTGGGGCAAGGCGGATGCGGGCGAGGAAGTGACCGTCTCCATCGCGGGCCAGACCAAGACCACCAAGGCGGATGCCGCCGGCAAGTGGACCGTGAAGCTCGACAAACTCAAGACCGCCAGCGAGGCGCAAACGCTGACGGTGAAGGGCACCAACACGATCACCATTCAGGACGTGCTCGTGGGCGAAGTGTGGCTCGGCTCCGGGCAGTCGAACATGGCGATGACGGTCTCGGGGGTAGAAAAGGCGGCGGAAGAAGCAGCGGCTGCGAAATTTCCGGCGATCCGCATGTTCACTGAAAGCTCCGCCGCCGCGACCACCGCGCAGGACGGTGGCAAAGGCTCGTGGTTCGTCTGCGATCCCGCTTCGGTCGGACGCTTTTCCGCGACCGCGTATTTCTTTGGACGCGAGTTGCACCAGGAACTCGGCGTGCCGGTCGGGCTTATCAATTCGTCCGTCGGCGGAACGCCCATCGAGTCGTGGATCAGCTCCGAGGCGCAGCAGAAATCGCCCGAGCTCAAAGCCGCCGAGGAAGCCGCGGCCAAGGCCGAGCCACCCTTCGACGCCGTCGCGGCGAAAGCGAAGTTCGAGCGCGACCTGGCGCAGTGGAAGGAGGCAGCGGCCAAGGCCAAGGCCGAAGGCAAGACGCCGCCGCGCGCGCCGCGCGATCCGGTGGCGCTCCGGGAGAAAAAAGGCAACCGCGGCGGACTCTTCAACGGCAAGATTGCACCGCTCATTCCCTACGCCATCAGGGGTGCGATCTGGTATCAGGGCGAAGCCAATTCCGCGCTGAACAAAGCGCCGCTTTACCACCGGCAACTCACCACGCTCATCACCGACTGGCGCACCCGCTGGGGCAGCGAGTTCCCCTTCGCGTGGGTGCAATTGCCCAACTACGACGGCGGCGCGATTCGCGACTGGCCCACCGTCCGCGAAGGCATGCTCAAGACGCTCGCCGTGCCAAAGACCGGCATGGCCATCACCATCGACATCGGCGAGGAAAAGAACATCCACCCGAAGAACAAACAGGAAGTCGGCCGCCGGCTCTCCCTCTGGGCGCTCAGCACGGTCTACGGCAAGAAGCTGCCCTCCACCTCCGGCCCGCTGCCCGCTGGACACAAGATCCGCGGCAGCGAAGTGGTCCTCGAATTCACCCACGCCGACAGCGGCCTCGCCGCAAAAGACGGCGAACTCAAGGGCTTCGTGATCGCGGGTGAGGACCGGCAGTGGAAGCCCGCGCAAGCCAAGATCGACGGCGACAAAGTCATCGTCTCCAGCGCGGAAGTGAAGCAGCCAGTCGCCGTGCGCTACGCCTGGGAGAATTGGCCGACGTGCAATCTCACCAACGGCGCCGGCTTGCCCGCGTCACCCTTCCGCACGGACGATTGGAAATAAGTGGGCGTCTAAAAAGTCTGGATGCAGAGCAAGGTGTAGGGCGTTTCTGTGAAACGCCGGGGGTTCTTCGGGTCTGGGATCCCCGACCGGCGTCTGACCCAGACGCCCTACAGTCTCGCCAGCACACTGTTTAGACGCGTTCTAAGACTCCGAGGGAATGAGCGTTCGCGCCCGCCGCACCGCGGACGGTCACCGTGCCGGGAAACGGAAAAAGCCGTCCGGCGTCATCGAAATTGCCGCGGTCGCCTGCCGCCGTTATCCTCGCGGCCGATGAACCCAACGCTAAATGCCGAAGAGTGGATGCGCATCCTCGAAGTGGTTGCCGCCGCGCTTCCGCCACATGGCGCGCCGGTGAAACTCTGCCTCATCGGCTCCGCCGCATGCCTCTTCGGCGGCATGGACGGGCGGACCTCTGCCGATCTCGACGTATGGCGCCCTCAGAGCGACTACGATCGCGCGGAACTCCGCACGGCTGTTGAAGCGTCCGGCCTCATCTTCGACCCCAAGAGTACCCTCGATCCCGAAAAGCCCTACCTCCAAATCGTAGAGCCTGGCCTCACTCAAATCGGCGCGTTCGAGCCAATCCTCGTGGATCGCATCGGTCGCCTGGAGATCTACCGTCCTCCCGCAGAAAACCTGATCGCCGCCAAACTCATTCGCTCCGAACCGAAGGACCTCAGCGACATCCGCTTTCTCATTTCTCTCCATCGTCCGGACACCGCCCGCATTCGCGCCCTCATCGCGGCCTTTCCGCCCGGCAGCCGAGAGCGCGCTCAGGAAAATCTCGTCTATCTCGAAGTCTTCACCCCATGACGGCACGCGAAGAGGAACTCATTGCCCGCCAACTCCTCGCCCGGCAGGAGCTAATCGACGTTTACCTCAAGGAAAAACGCTGGGCCGAGGTCGCCGCCCTCGTCCGCTTCACCCAGCGCGAGGTGCCCGCCGCCCTCGCGAGCACCGACCCCGCGCTTTACCGGACACTGCGCGAGCAAATCACCCGCTTCTTCCTAAATGGCGGCGCGGTCTTTTCCCTCGCACGCCTTGAACAACTCGCCGGGAACTGAGCGCCAAGCCTGCTTGATCCTTTCTCAACCCCTCGGTCGTTCCAGACCGCCTCACTCCGCGTAGTCCGTCTGAGTTCTGAACATCCACGGCGCGGCGGGCGCGAGAGCAATTTCCTGCGATGAGGTTGGTCAAGCTCGCGGGACAGGTTTTCCGCGGGCGTTGGTTGTTTTGTGTTGTCGGTTGGGAGGAAAAGGTGGGTTGTGAGGTCTGAGTTTTATGAATGCCTTTCTTTCCATTGGGCATCGTCAGGATTCGATGATCGCAGCCCGCGATCCTCGCGTCTGCCGCCCGAGGTGCAGAAACACGCGGCGTCCGCTATGAGAGGGAACAGAATGTTTCTGGGAATGCTCGCCGGGAACGCAGTCGGCGCCGCGCTTTGCATACTTGCGCGGGTGCTGGCGCATTTTGCGAATCGCTTCGACGACTTCATTGTCTATCCGAGCTTGCTGCTCATCCCTTTCGCAATCGGGCTGGTTGCAGCGTGGGTTTGGAAACCGCTGAAGCTTCAGCGGGGTGACATCGTGCTTCTCTCGGTGCTTTGCACGCTGCTTGGACTCGGCGGCGCATATGGGTGGTGTTTCACGAAGGGATCGTCTGCCTCATCATGGCCTCGCCAATCCTTTACGCTGGCGTTCTCGCCGGCGCGATGGCCGGGCGCGCCTGGTTTTCCCGGAAAAATGACACGCTCAATTATTGCCTCGCACCGCTGGCGATGCTGGCCATCGCGGCCGAGCCCATGTTGCGCTCGCCTCACACCGGCGTCGTGACCGACGAAATCCAAATCGCCGCGCCGCCCGCAGGCGTCTGGCCGCACGTCCTCGCGTTTTCCGAGATTCCAGACGCACCGGACTATTGGCTATTCCGTCTCGGGCTTCCCTATCCGACCGCGACGACGAATGGCGGCGACTTTGTCGGAGCGAACCGTGCCTGCCAGTTCAGCGGTGGCGCCGTCTTCGAGGAAGTCATTGCCGAGTTCGTTCCGACGCAGCGGCTGACGTTCGACATCGTGAAAAGTCCGCCCGATCCCGAACTGCTCGGCCACCTCGAAGCCCGCCGCGGCCAGTTCGAGTTGCGCGACAATGGCGATGGCACCACGACGCTCATTGGACGCACCTGGTATTCACTGCAAGTCCGCCCCACGCGGTATTTCGAGTGGTGGACGCACGACGTCTTCCGCGCCGTGCATCTGCGCGTGATGAACAACGTGAAACGTCTCGCCGAGAACGGCGCTTGAGATGTTTTCTTTTGTCGTCCGCCGTCTGCGGTGGCTCGCCTTTCTACCGCTCGCGCCGCAGCTCTTCGACGCGCTGCTGCTCGCGTGGACCGCGCTCTTTCATCGCGAGCGCCTCCGCTCAATGGAATCCCTCGAAGCCGCTGCGCTCGCTCTCCCCGGTGTCACGCCATCGGTGCATCGCTTCGGCGGCATCGGCTTCCGGCGCGATGGACAGGAGTTCGCGCATCTGCACGGCAATGGTCTCCTCGACGTGAAGCTCACCCGCGAGCGGGCCGCGCAGCTTGTCGCCACCGGCCGTGCCGCGCCGCATCACCTGTTCGGTCCGTCGGCGTGGGTCAGCATCTGGCTGCGCTTGCCACACGATCTCGACCGTGCGCTCGCCTTGATTCAGACCTCCTCACTCCCCACCACCGACCCGAGACTCGTCGATAAATGACCTCTCCCTTGATGCTTTTCACCCCGGCGCCAAGGTTCGCGCACCCGGCCCGCGGTGCGGCGAGCCCTGACGGGAAAACGACCGCTAGCTCCTCATGAGCTTTGAGAGGCCGACGGTCTTCCAGAGTTGCCGGCTTACGCCTGAAAAAATCTGTGCAGTCACCTCCGCGGCGTTCACGGAGACGACGGCATAACCCGGCAGATCAGCGTATTCGAAGGTGGTCACGAATTCCTTCTCGGCGTCATAGACCGCGCGACGCTCTTTCTCCGTCTCTGGGGAGTGCGAAGGTTCCACGCGGATCTGATCACCGTTGTATTCCGTAATCCCCGACAACTCATTCTTTGGCTTCACCTCCAACGAGTTGATCACGCTGCTCACCGCAAGTTGCACGAACCTTCCTTCCGCCGGAGTCGCACGGGTCGCGGCGTTGAACTTGTGAATGTGGCCGCCGAGAACGAAGGCATTTTGCGTTCCGAGCAGCGCCAGCAATTTCTCCCGTTTCGGCCGGTCTTTCGTACTGGCGTAGAGATTCCAAGTCGCCCGCGCGCCGTATGGCACCACCGGCGGATGAACTACCACGAAGCAATGGCGCGCGGTCCGCTGAACGAATACCGCTTCGAGCCAGTCGAGGCTCTGCGGATCATAGGCATCGTAGAAGCAAAAGAAGGCGCCGCCGTGCTCCACGGTGTAGTTCGCGGAGGTGAGTTTTCCGCCGGCCGCAAAGCCCGCGGTTTGCTCGCTGAGAAACGGAATAAAGGCGTGGCGAAACGCCTCAGCCGCCCCATCGCCGGTCACGTCATGATTGCCTTTGGTAAACAAGAACGGCACGCCGAGCCGAGTCTCCTGGACAAACGCGAGCGCCTCCTGATTTTGCCGCACGGCGAGTGCTTCACTGCCGCAGAGACCCTCGACGAGATCGCCGACTTGCAAGACGAATGCGGAACGCGAATCCGCCACCACTTCCCGCACGGTTGCGAAAAGGCGGGGCATGATCTCCTCCGTGATGCGCGAATAATTCCGGATCTGCCCGAGATCGCCCGCTTTCTTACTCTCCAGCCATGCGAAGTCGTGATGCTCCAGCCGGTCGAAATGCAAATCGCCCAAGAGCACGAAAGAAAATGCGTCCCGCTCCGCAGCGGGCGCGGCCGATGTGCCGAACGCCAGGCCGGCGGCGGCGGAAGCCGACGTTTGCAGGAATCGACGACGAGTAGTTGAGAGAGATGTGCTCACGGTCGGACCAGGAGCGCACGGGCGAGTTCCCGCGAACGTGGGGAATTTTTCATGCGCGGTGTCTCGGAGGGTTCTTTGCGGGGAAATAGGGAGCGTGGTTACTGCTCGGGCGGGACATTGGATTTGCCTGTCTCTTTGTTTGTGGATGCAGCAGTTGAAATGAACGACTCCTTACTTCCCGGCGGCGGCCACCTCCCAGAGCCGGATCGAAGTGTCACCACCTCCGCCGCCGGTTGCGAGCGTCCGGCCATCGGGAGAGAAAGCGAGCGACTCCACGCGTCCGGTGTGCCCGGTCAAGGTGCGCAACAAAGCGCCCGTCGCCGGGTTCCAAAACTTGATCGTCGTATCCTTGGATCCGCTCACCAGCAACTTTCCGTCAGGTGAAAATGCGACCCCGTCCACCTCGGCGGTATGACCGGTGAGCGTCCGCGTCGTCTTGCCCGTCATCGCGTCCCAGATGCGAATCGTCGTGTCATTGCTGCTCGTCGCGAGCGTCTTGCCGTCGGGTGACCAAGCGACGGTTTCGATGTCTCCGGTGTGGCCTTGGTGCACGGCCAGTGGCTCCCCGGTCTGCGCGTTCCACAAGCGGAGGGTTTTGTCGGTGCTCACCGTGCCGATGATTTTCCCATCGGGAGACCACGCGAGGGATTTCACCCGTGCGGTGTGGCCGGTCATTGTCTTCGTAAGACGCCCCGTCGCTACGTCCCAGAGCCGCACCGTCAGGTCCACGCTCGCGCTCGCGAGCGTCTTCGCATCGGGCGAGAAGACTGCCGCGCGAACGATTTCCGTGTGACCCTCCATCACCGTCTTCACCTTGTAAGTTTGCGTGTCCCAGATGCGGATCGTTTTATCCGTGCCCCCGCTGGCCAGCAGTTCTCCTCCGGCGGAGAAATCGACGGAGTAAACATCCGCGGTGTGTTCCGGCAGCGTGCGCTGCAGCGCGCCCGTGCGCGCGTTCCAGAGCTTGATCGTTTTGTCCCGGCTGCTGCTCACCAGCACCCGCCCATCGGGCGAGAAAGCGAGGCCGAGCACCGAGCCGGCGTGTCCCGCGAGCACGCGCGCCTGCGTTCCCATCGCCGCACCCGCTGCCGCACTGCCCGCGGAAGTGTAAGTGAGGTCATCGAGGAATATTTTTACCATCTGCCCCCCAGCCGTGGAGGTGAAGAGGCCGAACCTATCGAGGTTCGCACCCTGCTTTTTCTGACCCGGCTTCAGCGCGAGCGTGGCGGACTCGCTGCCGAGCGTCACACGCATCTCGCCGTCGCCGCCATTCGCCGCGGGATCGTAGAGCAGCGACCAGTCGAGCACCTTTCCCACCGCGAGCACCGGCCCCTGATCCACCTTTCCCTTCGTTCCTTTGGCCGTCGCGAAGGCGGGCAGGAAATAGTGCCCGATGCGGGTCGGACCACCCACTGTGATGCCCACAAAATTCTCGGCCTCACCGCTCTGCTTCTCCTTCGCCGCGCTGCTAAACCACCCGAGGCGCATGTCGGAATCCGGCCCCGCCGTGATCAGCTTCACTTTCCCACGAGCTTCCAGCCGCTGGTCCAGACCGAGCGGCCCCACGCGGTCCGCGTAGTAGCCGAACTCCCCGCTGCGCCACAGCCCGCCGCCCACCTCACCCGGAGCGCCGCCGGCGTGATTCGTCGCCGCGCTGAAGCCGAAGTCGTGCGCACCGACCTGCTCGCGATCTTCGAACGTCACGCGATTCCCGGCGCCGATCCAGCCGGGGTCTTTTTGAAAATCCTGCGTCTGCCCGTCGTACTGCACATCGTCGAAGAACATCGTCGCCGTGCCTCCGGCTTTCATCAGGTTGATCGCGCCGAAGCGATCGAACGTCGCGCCCTCCTCCTTGTAACCCGGGGTGAGATCCACGGTGAATTTCGTCGTATTCGGAAAGCGCGCCTGGGCCTCGCGCTCGGAGAGTTCCGGCAGCGGACCGTAGTCCTGCTTGGTGTGCGTCTCGCTGCCGAGCGTGAAAGTGAACCGCCCATTGCCGGCGGCACCGTCTGGATCGTAAGCGAGCGTCCAGTGATAACGCGTGCCGTCGAGCTTGAGCGGAGTGGGGCGAAATTTGCCAGGCAGATACGGGGTGATGAAGGTGCCGCACGACTTATTGCCCCCGGTGATCAAGCGCACCGCCAGCCGACCGCCCGCCCCTTCGAAATCGAAGTCGAGTCCGAGCGAACCGATGGGCCGCCCGCTGCCGCCGGGTTGTTGTGAATTGAAAAAACCGAAAAACACCCCGGCGCCCGGCGTCGCGCGAGTGATGGCGAAACTGCCCGATGCCGTGAATTTCTGCTCGAGCGTTCTCGCCGGTGCCAGCGGAGCGGCGTAGGAAGCCGGCGTGGTGGAACGCTGAATCAAACCACCTATTTCGCCCGCCGCCTTTCCCGCGAAATTCGTCGCGCTGTAACCGAAGTCCTGCGTCACGGTCAGCGCCTTCTTCGGCACGACGCGATTGTGGTGCTCCTCCCAACCAGGATCATGATCGAAGGTCTCCACCTTCAGCGCAGGCGCGGCCGCGACTACCAATGTGCAATGACCGACGGCGATGCACGACAGGAGAATTACAAGGGGAGATTTCATTGGGTTATCATGCTGACCCATGGAACACGGATCTCTTGGCCCGCGCGGTGCCCGGCGGAACGAAACCGCACAGAAAAAAACCTCCATGGAAGGCCCCCTATTTGACAATTGTAACCGGCGTGATTACACATGAAGCCCTCGTATGGCTGAAAGCTGCCGTTTCGCCTTTGCCGTTCACATCCTCGCCATGCTGGCCGACCAGCCGGGGCGAGGGGTGACGTCGGATTATCTCGCCGGCAGCGTGAATACGAATCCGGTGGTGGTGCGACGGATCATCTCTTCACTGCGGCGCGCCGGCCTCGTCTGCTGTGCAAAAGGCGCGGGCGGTGGCGCGACGCTTTGCCGCGATCCCGAGTCGATTCGCCTCGATGAAATCTACCGGGCGATCGAGCCGCAGCGGTCACTCAAGGCAAATCGTCACCGGCCGAATTTGCGCTGCCCGGTCGCGCGGCAGATCAAGCGCGTCCTCGAGGATGTCTATGCCGCCGCGCAGCAGGCGCTCGAAGCCTCGCTCGCCGAGCGCACGCTGGCCGATGCGCTGCATGACGTGGAAATCAAGCCGCCTCGTGTGACGACACGTTCCCGCAAGACCGCCTGAGGCAGGCGCCGCGATCTTTTTCGACAACCCAAACAACACCCACCGCCATGTTCATCGACACCGCACACGTTGACCCGCCCACCGCCGCCACTTCCGCCCCGTTGAGTTCGCCGGACCACCGCGAACTTCGCCGCGACGAGTTCTGGCGCGGCGTCCCCGCTTACGCTGCCGTGAGCGAGGAAGAATTCCAGACGCATACGTTCCAAAACCGGCACACGATCACCAATGCGCGCCAGCTCCGCGAAACGCTCGGCGCGCTTGTTCCGGAAAGCTTTTACGAGGATCTCGCCGCCGGCGTGGCCAATGCGCCGATGGCCCTGCGCATCTCGCCCTACCTGCTCAGCCTCATCGATTGGCGCGACGCCGAGCGCGATCCGATCCGCACCCAATTTCTCCCGCTCCGCTCGCAGCAGCGCGCCGATCACCCGATGCTCCAACTGGACTCGTTGCACGAGCAGGAAGACTCGCCCGTTCCCGGCCTGACCCATCGCTACCGCGATAAGGCGCTCTTTCTCCCGCAGGATAGCTGCCCGGTTTACTGCCGCTTTTGCACGCGCAGTTACGCGGTGGGCAATGACACGCCGGAAGTCGCGAAGCTGAAGCTCACCGCGAACGTCGCGCGCTGGGAACAGGCCTTCTCCTACATCGCCGCGCAGCCCGACCTCGAGGATATCGTGATCAGCGGCGGCGACAGCTACAACCTCAAGCCCGAGCATCTCCAGATGATCGGCGACCGGCTGCTCTCGATGCCGAACATCCGCCGGCTGCGCTACGCGACGAAGGGCTTGTGCGTGCAGCCGCAGAAAATTCTCAGCGACCACGCGTGGGTCGATGCGCTTACCCGCGTAGTCGAGCGCGCGCGGACACTGCACAAGGACGTGGTCGTCCACACGCATTTCAATCATCCCGCGGAGATCACCGGCGTAACGCAGGACGCGATGAACCGGCTCGTCGAGCGTGGCATTCACGTGCGCAGCCAGACCGTTTTGCAGCGGACCGTGAACGACGATCCCGCGACCATGCAACTCCTCATCCGGCGGATGAGCTACGTGAATGTGCATCCTTACTACGTCTACGTGCACGACATGGTGCCCGGCGTGGAAGACCTGCGCACGACGCTCGCGACCGCGCAGCATCTCGAGAAACACGTGCGCGGGACGACGGCTGGTTTCAACACACCCGGCTTCGTCCTCGACGCTCCGGGCGGCGGCGGCAAACGGGACGTGCACAGCCCGGAGCACTATGACCGCGCGAGCGGCATCAGCGTTTTCACCAGCCCGGGGGTCAAGCCGGGACGCAAGTTCCTCTACTTCGACACCATCGACGCGCTCGACGAAGAACACCGCTGGCGCTGGAGCGTGCCGGCCGAGCGGCGCGCGATGATCGACGCGGCGGAGGCAGCGGTAAAGTAGCCGTCCATCTTAGACTGCGCGCCGCGCCGCCCTTCCAAAAAAACAAAAGCGCGCGACCTCTCTCGAGATCGCGCGCTCTGGAAAAAAACTGGGACCGCTACTTCAACGACTCGTACGCTGCGAGCACGTCCTTTGAATGCGTTGCGGTGCTGGCCTTCAGCATGTTCCAGACGATCTTGCCGTCCTTGATGAGGAACGACTGGCGCTTGGTAATTCCCATGACCGGAATCATGTCGACGCTGAATGCTTTCGCCACTTTCCCCTCACTGTCCGCGATGAGCGTGAAGGGGAGCTTGTACTTTTCCTGAAACTTCTTCTGCGCGTCCGGTTTGTCCTCGCTCACGCCGAGGACGTGGATGCCTTTGGCTCCGAGCGCGGACCAGTCGTCGCGGATGCTGCAAGCCTGGGCGGTGCAGCCGGGCGTGTCGGCTTTCGGGTAAAAGTAAACGAGCGTCACACCCTTGGCGTAGACATCCTTGAAGTTGACCATCTTGCCGTCCTGATCCGGCGCGCTGACTTGCGGTGCCGCAGCGCCGACGGCGAGCGGTGCGGCCTGTGCGATGAGACCGAGGGTGAGTGACGACAGCAGCGACATAAGCGTGGCTTTGAGTTTCATACGTAGGGCGAGTATTCGTGGGAGCCGCAAGAATGGATGCCAGGGGCACTGAATGCAACCAGGCCGGGCCAACCAGGCTTAGTCGCGCCTGCTACTCGTCGCGTTTCTGGTAGCCGAAGAATCCGCGCTTCTTGATGATCTCGGCGACGGCGGCTGGCACCATGGGTTCCCAGGAGTCGTCACCGGAAGCGATCCGCTTGAGCACGTCGCGCGAGTAGATGCTGAGGTACTCGGGTTTGAAGTTGTCGAGGTGCACGAAGCTGCCGCGGTCGGCGAGATAGCCGTAGAGCTTGCGCAGTTCGGGAGCGACTTCGAGCGTTCCCACCGTCTTCAGCTCCTCCTGCTGATGTTTGCGCACGGGATAGACGTAGAGTTTGAGGTCGTTTTTGAAGAGGCGGCCAAAGCTTTCCAAAATGCCGCCGGGCAGCGCGGTGTAATATTTTTCGTCGAACAGCTCCACGAGACTCGGCACGCCCATGACGATGCCGATGCGCTCTTTCGTCCGCCACGCGATGTAGGCGGCGAGCCGGTAGTATTCGAAGTAATCGGAAATCAGCACGGTCATGCCGCACGCGGCGAGGAGGTCGGCGCGGGCGAGGAAGTCGCGGCGGTCCACTTCATTTCCGCCGGCGAGCAGGTTGCGCATGGTGATCTCCATGATCGGCAGGATCGGTTTGCCCTCCACGGCGGGGTCGGCTTTGAACTTCTCCAACGCGCACTCGAGCATGTCCATGTTCACGAGGGTGGTCGGGCGGAAGCTGCCGCGCTCGACGAGGACGGCGTGCTTGTAGAGCACCTCGCTGGGCTGGAGCACCTCGCGGTTTGCGCCAAACATCGCCGCGCCGCTCAGCCCGAGCTGGACGAGTTTCAGCGCCATGATGCGGTTGTCGACGTAGCGGAATTCGATGCCGCTGAATTCGATCATGTCGATCTCGATGCGGCCGGTGGTGAGCTTGTCGAGCAGCGACTCGATGAGTTGATCGGGCTCGTGATGCTGGAAGCACGCGCCGTAGCAAAGATTGACGCCGACGATGCCGAGCGCCTCCTGCTGGAGCGAGGCTTCGGCGTCCTGCATGCGCACATGCATGATGATCTGGCTGGGCTCGTCGCGCGGGTGGCTCTGGAATTTGATGCCCATCCAGCCGTGACACTCGTTGCCTCCCTTGAAACTGCGCGCGACGACGGTATCGGCGAAGGCGAAGAAGGAAGTGTTGTCGCCGCGCGCGTCGCCGAGGCGTTCGACGTTCAGGCGGTACTCGTGATCGAGCATGGCCTGCAAGCGGGCGCGCGAGACATAGCGCTCGGACTGGCCGTAGATCGCGTCGCTGACCGCCATGTCGTAGGCGGAGATTGATTTCGCGATCGTCCCGGCGGCGCCACCGACGCGGAAGAACCAGCGGACCACTTCCTGACCCGCGCCGATTTCCGCGAAGGTGCCATACCAGCGCGGATCGAGGTTGATCTTGAGCGCCTTGTTGTGGGTATCGATCGTCTGTTGTTCGGCCATGTCGGGGAAGCGTTTTAACGAGGGACGCAGCCGATGACGAGCGCAGATGTCGGGCGCGGAGTTTCCGCGCGGGGCGCTACGACTTTCCGCTCAGGCCGAAGGCCTCGTGCGCGAGCTGCGCGGCCTCCGTGATCTTGCTTTCGTCGATGACTACGGCGGTCTTGATCTCGCTGGTCGAGATCATCTGGATATTGATCCCGCCAGCGCTGAGCGCCTCGAAGAGCTTGGCCGCGACGCCGCTGTGCGAGCGCATCCCGATGCCGACGATCGAGAGCTTCGCGATGCCGTCCTGCGTGACCAATTCCCGCGCGGCGATGTCCTTGATCACGCTCTCGAGGGCCTTCTGGGTTTTCGCGAGCTCGTCCTTGTTCAGCGTGAACGAGATGTCGTTGGTGTCGCCCACCGAATCGCTCTGGACGATCATGTCGATGATGACATTCGCGCCGGCGAGGGCGCTGAAGACCTTGGCAGCGGTGCCGGGCCGATCGGGCACCTGGCGGATGGTGACCTTGGCCTGATTCTTCTCGATTGAAACGCCACGGACGACGACGTGTTCCATATCTTCGGTTTCTTCTTTCACGATGGTTCCCGGGTTGTTGTTGAAGGAGCTGCGGACTTCGAAAATGACGCCGAATTTTTTGGCGAACTCGACCGAGCGGGACTGCATCACCTTCGATCCGCTCGAAGCCATTTCGAGCATCTCATCGTAGCTGATCGCGTCGAGCTTCCGGGCGGTGGGGACGATGCGCGGGTCGCAGGTGTAGACGCCGTCCACGTCGGTGAAAATCTGGCAGATGTCCGCCTTGATCGCCGAGGCGATCGCGATGGCGGTGAGATCCGAGCCACCCCGACCGAGCGTGGTGATGCGGCCGTCGGTGGTCTCGCCCTGAAAGCCGGCGATGATGACGATGTTGTCCTTCTTCAGCGCATCATGGACCTGTTTGGGCGTGATGTTGGCGATCTTCGCCCGGGTGTGAACGCCGTCGGTGATGATGCCGGCCTGCGCGCCGGTGAGGGAGACTGCTTTCTTCCCCAAGCCCTGAATCGCCATGGCGGTCAGCGCGATCGTCGTCTGCTCTCCCGTCGCGAGCAGCACGTCCATTTCGCGCTCCGCGGGGTTGGGCGAGACCTGCCGGGCGAGCTTGATGAGATTGTCGGTCACGCCGCTCATCGCGGAAACGACGACGACGACGCGGTGGCCGGCCTCTTGCGTCGCGATGACCCGCTTGGCGACATTGAGAATGCGCTCTGGCGTGCCGACGGAAGTGCCGCCGTATTTCTGGACGATCAGGCTCATTTAGGAAAAAGGGCGGCAGTGTTGAGGGGCTACCAGAGCTTGTCAACGGCGCGCCTTCACCGGGGAGCGCTTGGCTGCATCCAGCCGACCTGGAGCTTGCGGCCACCCTGCGTGGCGCGGAAGTGAATGGCGCCGTCGCGCTGGGCGACGACGTGGCAATCGATCGTGGTGCGGTCCGCCTGCGGCTGGATGTCGCGGACGACGAAAGTCCCGAGCGCCATTGGTTCGACGGAACCGGTCTGCCCCTGCTGAAGCGGTACGCGGACTTCGGGTCCATTGGCGCGATAGGGGAAGGAGCCGGAAACCGGCAGCGGCGAGCCCGCTTTGAGGATCACACCACCATCGCCATCTGCGAGGGTGAGCAGGACGGGACGAATGAGATAGCCAGTCTGATGCACTTCGAGGGGCACGGCGCAGCCGGTGAGTAAGCCACTCCACGCATCGACCGTCGCACCGGCCTGCGCCTTGAACTCGTCTGACACTTCGCCGTTGGTCACCGCTTTGCGGAGCACACCGATCGCATCTTTCGTCAGCCCCAACTGCTGGAGCACATGCGCGTAGGCCCAGTCGAGCCGCTTGGAGAACTTGCCTTCTTCCAGCCGCGGTTTGACGACGCTGGCGAGCTTCGTAAAATCGCGCGCCTCGCCGAGGACGCCCGTGTAGTGAAGCAACACTTCCTCGGAATCCGGATTGATCGCGTAGGCACGTTCCACCCACTTCTGCGCAGTCCTGGCGTCGCCACGGCGGCGGGCGAGGTCGCTCGCGAGGACAAAGCCCATCCACGACTTGTGTTCGGCCGCGAAATCCGTGAGCGCCTGCTCCTTTTCCGGGTCGTGCTCAGTGGGCGAGATGTCGAAGTAGATGACGATTGCGGGCTGTGCGTTCGGATCGAGTTCGAGGACCTTCTCGAGGGCGGTGAGTTCGCCTTCCTCATTTTCTTCCTCCGCATAAGCCTGTGCGAGGCTGAAGTAGCCGCGGGAATCTTCCGGGAAAAGCTGGGTGAATCGATCGAGGGTTTCGCGCGCCTTGACCTTGTCTCCCTTTGCTCGCAGGACATTGGCGAGCGCGACGAGGGTGCGCGGTTCATCAGGCCGCAATTGCGCAGCACGCTGGATCGCCTGGGATCCCAGATCTGGCAGGAGCCCATCGCGCAGCAGTTGCTCCCCCATTGCGAGCAGATCATCCGGTTTGTCGACCAGCGTATTGAGCTGTTGAACGAGCATCTTGCCGTAGGTCGCCAAGTCGATGTAGCTGGCTTCGGTCGGCTTTTGCGGATCGCGGACGACCTTCACGATCGCACGGAGCTGGGCGAGGCTCTCGAGCGCCGTGGCGTCACGAGGAGCGATCTCGAGCACTTTTTTGAACGCCGCGATCGCGTCGTCGCGCTCACCCCGCATCGCGAGGAGGATTCCCACATTGTTCCAGAGCGCGGGAACTTTGTCCGTCTTCTCCGCAGCCGCACGAAACGCAGCCAGCGCATCATCTTCCCTGCCTTCGATCCGGGCGACCATCCCACGATGGTAGAGCGCAAAAGCGGTCCCGGGAAATCCCTCGTCAAATTTCCCGATCAACTCCGTGGCCGTGGCGACCTCCATATCCTCAAGCGCGTCCGCGAGATCGTCGAGCACCTCGGCCGCGTCGCGAAAACTCGCCCACGGCTCACCCGGCTGATCTCCCATCGCGTCGATCGCGTCAAGCATGTGCTCCATTTCGAAGGGGTTGCGCTGCGCCACTTCGTCCGGCACCGCCACTGGCCAGGGGATGCGGCTGGGCAGACCGAAAAACGGCACCTCCCAGGAAGTCGATTCGATCCAGCGATATGGGGCTTCGGACATAGGTGTGGAAAATGGGGCGCGCAGCTTCATCGGGGCACCGGGGCATGTCAACGCTCGCGCCCGCAGCGACGGCAAAGAATTGCTCGCAAAGCATAAAAAAGAACTTGCCATTTTCTCATATGAGACGTAACGATAGCTCATATGAGCGAGTCATCATCTCTTCGGGAAGAACCTCCAGCATCCGTTCGAAGGATGGCGGCTTCCGGAAAAGGGGCCGTCCACCAGCATCTCTCCGAAGAAGGTGCGCCCGGATTTTACGGGGGCGCACCGGCGTTAGCCGCAGTGGTCACAAAGGGTTTGCCGTTTAGCGAACTGGAAACCCTGCGCGAGCAGTTCGACCTGCCGTTGGATCGCCTCGCGCAGTATCTCGGACTCGCCCGTGCGACCGTTCATCGCAGGAAAGCAAGCGGGCATCTCACGGCCGACGAATCGGACAAAGTATTGCGCTTTGCGCGGCTGCTTGGGCAGGCGGCGAAAGTATTCGGTGGGGTCGCCGCTGCCAGGCAGTGGCTCGAAGCTTCGCAGTATGGCCTCGGAGGGGCGGTGCCCCTGGCGTTCGCCGGCACCGAGGTCGGCGCGCGCGAAGTCGAAAGTCTGATCGGGCGGATCGATCACGGCGTCTATTCGTGATGCTGGAGTGCTGGCGGATCGTGCGGCGCGAGCGCGCGGCGGATGCCTTCACCGGAGAGGGTGCGCGGCAATTCGGCGGGCGGTGGAACTCACCGGGGGTGCCGATCGTCTATGCGAGCGAGCACCAGTCGCTCGCCGCACTTGAGATTCTCGTCCACCTTCAACCGAGGCTGCCGCTCGAGTTCGTGGTCTTCCGCCTCGCAGTTCCCGACGATCTCATTGCCCGGCTGCCAGATTCCGCTCTCCCATTGGAGTGGAGGGCGGAACCCCCGCGGCTGCCGACCATGCAACTCGGCGACGCGTGGTATCGCGAATCGCAGTCCGCAGTGCTCGCGATCCCGAGCACGATCATTCCGGAAGAGTCCAATCTCCTGCTCAATCCACGCCACCCGGACTATCCGCGGATCACGATTCACCTTCCGCACGCGTTCAGTTTCGACCCGCGGCTCGTTGAGTGACCGCGCGTTGCAGGAGGGAAAAATGGCGGTTTATCCGCGAAATGCAGGTTTGTCCTTGTGCGCCCGTGTATTCCTCAGAGAGACAGGCACCATGCCCGAATCTGTCTCATTTAAGTCCGGCATGGACACGTCGGTGCCCGGACTGAAGTCGCTGATCAAAAATCACCTTAAATTCAGCCTCGCACGCGACCCGCAAACCGCGAGCAAGCGGGACTGGTGGCTCGCCACTTCGAAATCGGTCCAGAGCATCATCATTGAACGGATGCTCGCCACCCAGGCAGTTCACCACAAGGCAAACGCCAAACGCGTCTACTACCTCTCGCTCGAGTTTCTGATGGGACGCCTTTTCTCCAACAGCCTCTACAGCGCCGGCGTCTTCGAAATCATGGAAGTCGCGCTCAACGAAATGGGCCTCGATACCGATATCCTGCGCAAGGAAGAATACGACATGGCGCTGGGCAATGGCGGTCTCGGCCGCCTGGCGGCTTGTTTTCTCGACTCCCTGGCCACCCTGGATCTGCCAGCGATCGGCTACGGGATCCACTATCAGTATGGCCTGTTCAAGCAGGAGTTTCGCAACGGGCATCAGGTCGAACTGCCCGATGCCTGGCAGCACTTTGGCACGCCGTGGGAAATCGTCCGGCCCGAACACGCCGTGCAAATTCAAGTCTACGGCGCGATCGAGAATATCTTCGACGACCGCGGCAACTACGTCCCGCGGTGGGTCAACACCAGCAAGCTCGTCGGCGTGCCCTACGACATTCCGATCCCTGGGTTCGGCACGAACACGGTGAATTATCTGCGTCTCTGGGAATCGCGCGCCTCCGAAGAATTTAACTTCGAAGCTTTCAACCGCGGCGGCTACGCAGAGGCCGTGGAGGAAAAGAACGCGAGTGAGACCGTTTCCAAGGTTCTCTACCCCAACGACAAAACCGATAGCGGCAAGGAACTGCGCCTCCTGCAGCAATACTTCTTCGTCGCCTGCTCGCTGCGCGACATCTTCCGCCGATTCCGCAAGGACAACGAAGACTTCGCCGATTTCCCGGAAAAGGTCGCGATCCAGCTCAACGATACCCACCCCGCCGTGGCCATCGTCGAGCTCATGCGGCTCTTTCATGACGAATACGGCATGTCCTGGGAAAAGGCGTGGGCGCTTGTCACCCGCACCTTCGGCTACACGAATCACACGCTGCTTCCCGAGGCCCTCGAGAAGTGGAGCGTCGGGCTATTTCAGAAAGTTCTGCCCCGGCACCTGCAACTCATCTTCGAAATCAACAAACGCTTCCTCGAGGACGTCGAAGCGAAATGGCCGGGCGACGCGGAAAAGAAGCGCGTCCTTTCGATCATCGAGGAAGGCCACCATCAGATGGTGCGAATGGCGAATCTCTCCGTGATCGGCAGCCACTCGGTGAATGGCGTCGCCGCGCTGCATACCAAGCTGATCAGGAGCGATCTGTTCCCGGAGTTCGACGCGATGTATCCGGGCAAGTTCAACAACAAGACCAACGGGATCACGCCCCGCCGCTGGCTGCTTGCGTGCAATCCGCGCCTTAGCCAACTCATCACCTCGAAGATCGGCAACGGCTGGGAGCGCGACCTCGACCTGCTCCGCGGGCTCGAGAAGTACGCCGACGATGTCGAGTTCCAGCGCGACTTCATGGCAATCAAGCACGCCAACAAGATCGATCTCGCCCGAGTGATCAAAAACGAGTGCGGCATCGAGGTAAATCCGTCCGCCCTTTTCGACGTGCAGATCAAGCGCCTGCACGAATACAAACGCCAGCACCTCAACCTGCTCCACATCCTCGCCCTCTACCGGCGACTGCTTCAGGACCCGCAGCTCGAGATCACCCCGCGCGTCTTCGTCTTCGCCGCCAAGGCCGCGCCCGGCTACGACATGGCCAAATGCATTATCAAGGCGATCAACGCCGTCGGCGCGAAAATCAATTCCGATGTGCGCATCAACGGGAAACTCAAGGTCGTCTTCCTGCCCAACTATCGCGTCTCGCTCGCCCAGCGCATCGTCCCCGCCGCCGATCTCTCCGAGCAAATCTCCACCGCGGGCAAGGAAGCCTCGGGCACCGGGAACATGAAACTTTCACTCAACGGCGCCCTGACCATTGGCACGCTGGACGGTGCGAACGTCGAGATTCTCGAGGAGGTCGGTGCGGACAATATTTTCATCTGCGGCATGACTGTGGAGGAAGTCGCCGCGCTCTGGAAAAAGGGCTACAAGCCGCAGGACTACTACGAGGCCGATGAGGAATTGCGCGCCGTCGTCGATTGGGTCGGGTCAAATTACTTCACCCCCGACGAACCTGGGGCGCTCAACCTCCTGCGCGACAGCCTCGTCAATCACGACCCGTTCCTCTGCCTGCCGGATTTCCGCTCTTACAGCGACGCACACAAGAAGGTCGATGCCGCATTCCGCGACCACACGCGCTGGGCGCGCATGGCGATCCTCAACACTGCACGGATGGGCAAATTCTCCAGCGACCGCACGATTTCCGAATACGCGCGGGACATTTGGAAGCTCGATCCCGTCCCGGTGTAACCGCGGTGCCCGGGGGAAAGCCTTCCCGGACGGCTGCCGGTTTCAGCGGGTGAAAACGATGACGAGGAGCGCTGCCGCGAGGGCGATGCGATAGACGCCGAAGCCCACGAACGTGTGCGTTTGAATGTAGCGCAGGAGCCAGCGGACGGCGATCACCGAGGATCCCGCGGCGACCAGCGTCGCGAGAATCAGCGGCCCCCAGAGGATCGTTTCATCAGCCTTCAGCGCATCGAGCATCGTCTTCGCGCCGGCGGCGCAAAGGGTCGGCACACCGAGGAGAAAGGAAAACTCAATCGCCGGGCCGCGGGCGAGGCCGAGGGCCAGCGCGAAGATGATCGTCGCGCCCGAGCGGGACGTGCCCGGAAAGGCAACCGCCACGATTTGCGCGAGCCCGAAAACGATCGCGAGCGTCCAGGTGATCTCGCGGCTCCCTTCATGCCGGTGGCGCAGCTTCTCGATCACGAGAAAGACGACGCCGCCGATGAGCAGAGCGAGCGCGACCGGCGTGGGCTCGTGAGGCAGTGTGAGTTTCGCTTTTTTTAACGCAAGCGCGCCGACCACCGTAATCGCGAACGCCGCGATCAGCTTCAGGAAATAGTCGCGCGAAGCAGGTTCCTTCCACCGCTTGAGCGTTGCGAGGCGGTCGCCGAAAAGCGGGAGCGCCGCCAGCATCGCGCCGACCTGAATCACGGCATTGAAAATCTCGGTGCCGAAAAAAGTCCGATCGACCGGCTGCCCGTTGAGCCGCAGAAACTGCTCCGCCAGAAGCAGGTGTCCGGTGGATGAAACGGGGATGAATTCCGTGATCCCCTCGATCAAACCGAGCAGGATCGCAATGAGCCAGATGGCCATGGGCGAAGCGAAGATCGCGCGCCGCCCAGCCTAGCCGTGGCGACCAGGCGTGCGGCAGGCAGCAGCCTAGATCGCGGCGTCCCCGTGCTCTTCGGTGCGTATCCGGATCGCCTGCTCGATCGGCGTCACGAAGACCTTACCGTCACCGATCTTCCCGGTCTTGGCGGCTTGCACG
>JANPHH010000550.1:0-17127 GCA_031424375.1 Chthoniobacter sp.
AGGCGAGACGCCTGTCCCACGGCGATCTGGGCGCTTAGCTGGTGAAGATGTAGCTCGCGTCCTTCGGCAACGTCGTCACGCCGGTGATCGCCTTGCCGAAGATGAATCCATCGATCGGTTTCGAGGCGCCCGGATTGGGCGCGCCGACGACCGTCGAGTCGAAGACGCCATCGCCCAGAACGTCGAAGCCGATGAGCGCGGTCTTCACCGTCTTGATCTTGGATGCAGCACCGAAGATCCCGTTCACATCGGCTGCTGCACCGATCGCGGCAATCTGGCGGGCGGCGATTTTGCTGATCGCGCCATTCACTCCCGCGGTCAGGCCCGTGCCGCCCCGGCCCGAGAAAAGACCCTGCGGGATTTCGATCGCACCGCCGCCGCTGCCGAGCTGGTCGAACGCTCCGAGCCGCGTCCCGCCATCGCTGGGGCGCCCGATGAATCCCACGGTTTTGATCCCGGTGATGTTCCCGCCCGCGCCGCCGGTCCCGGCCGGATTCGCGCCGCCGTTGCCAGCCTGGATGAGATTGATCGAGCTGTTCACGTCCTTGAGTTGCGTGAGGTTGAGGACGTCGCCGCCCTTGCCGCCCACACCCTTGTTCGCCGTCGCGGCACCTCCGTCGCCGGAGTAGAGCAACGCGGAAATGCCGTTGGTGCTCTGCGGTGTGCTGACCTGCACGCCGGAGAGCGCGCCTCCGATGCCGCCGCTGATCGCGCCGATGCCGCCATTGCCGGCGCGCACGCCGAGCCCGAGGTCGGCCGAAGTTTTCACTACTCCGAACGTGCTCGAAGTCACGGCACCGCCCACCCCGCCCTTGGTCCCGCCGTTGCCGCCATTGCCCGCGGTGATGTAAAGGTATCCGCCCTGCGTCCCGATCGTCGCGCCGCTGATCGCTCCGCCCGCTCCGCCTTCGAGCGTACCGCCGTTGCCACCGGAGCCCGCGGTGACGACCGCCGCCTGAAGGTGAGTGCGCGTGATCGAGACACCGTCGGTGAATGCGGAGTTTTGCAGGACGAGCCCGGTCACCGCGCCACCGCCGCCGCCCTTGGTCGAGCCGTTGCCGCCCGCGCCGGCAGTGGCGATAAAGGGTACGTAGCTCAACGGATCGGTCGGCACGGGTGGGAGGAGCGGCTCAATGTCGTAGCCAGTGATGCCAGAGATGGGGCGGACGAAATTGATGCTCCCCCCAGCTCCGCCGGCGCCCGCGGCGCCGAGGCCGCCGGCTCCGGCGGTGAACTGCGCCGTCACGTAGTTGATGTCGATGCTGCCATCGCGCCGCACCTGGTCGAAGACGCTGGTGCTGGAAAAATCGCGGATCGTGCCGCCCGCGCCGCCCGTCGCGCCCTGGCCGCCAGTGCCTGAGCTGACGATAATGCGCACGGTGCTGTCCTTGTGCGCGTCGGAGAGATTCGGAGTGACCGAAGAATCGTCGTAGGTCCGGTCGGATCCATCGAGCTTGAGCGCGACTCCATTGAGCGCGCCGCCCGCGCCACCGGTGCCACCGAGCGCCGTCCCCCCTGCTCCAGTGCTGAGGGTGACCGTGTATTTGTTCTCGAGCAATTCGACCTCCTGATCGAGGGCGAGTTCGTGGTTGAAATTGATGAGGGAGCCGCCAGCTCCCCCGCTGCCGAGAGCCCCGAGCGCATTGCCACCATTGCCGGTGGAAATCGTGAGGTTTCCATCCTTTCCGAGCGTCGTGACGTTGCTGAAATTTCCACCGGCGCCGGCATTCCCACCGCGGCCGTCGCCGCCCTGGCCCGTCGTGAGCGTGATATCGCCTGCATCGAGGAAGATGCTCAGGCCGCCGAGCGAGCCGCCCGCGCCACCGGCCGCAGTCTTGCCGGGACTGGCTGGTGCACCGCCCGCGCCCGCGGTGATCTCGAGCACGACATCGGCGAGCAGTTTCGGCGTGACCAGCGAGCCGGTCGAGGTCGTGAAAGTGGACGGATTCTGGACGCTGCCGCCGGCACCAGCCGCGCCGGTCACGCTCGATCCACCGGCGCCGGCGGTGAGGCGGACTTCATTGGCGTCGACATTGATGCCATTGATGTTGCCGCCAGCCCCGCCTTTGCCGGGGGCTTTTCCGAGGTCGAGCCCATTGCCGCCGTCGCCCGCGCTGCCTTCGACAAACTTGCTCGCGAATGGCAGCGCGTATTCCTTGGCGGAAAGAAGATCCGCCGTGAAGGTGAACGCATTCATTGAGCCGGCGAGCGCCGCATCCCCGATAAAGCCGGACGGCCCGTAGAGCGGGGCGAAATTTTTCTGCACGGTCGCCGTCCGGAGGCTCGCGTTCGAGGTGAAGCCCTCGACCGTCGCCGGATCGTTGTCGTCCGGGGCTTGGGTGTAGCTGATGAGCTGCGATTCCGCCGGAAGCAGGCCGAGCACGGTGACGGTGTCCGGCGTGGCATTGTCCGCGTCGCGGACGAAGTGGGCGACGAGCGGGTCGGCACCCGGCGGGAGGGCGATGGTGGCGATGGGAGAGAAACTCGATCCACCGATGTCGATCACATCGACCGTGTGGCCCACCCTGCTGAGCGCGAGCAGGCGCTTCCCGGTGGAATCCACCTCGAGGTCATTGAGGCCGCCATTGATGGAGATGCCGGTGTTGGTGACGAAAAAGGGTTTGGTCGCGAGGACCCCAAGCGACTGAACGCGCGAGATCACACCATCGGTGAATCCGACGATGGATTCGTTATTGCCGTCGACAAGGTCGGCGATGGGTTGGGAGAAAACATTCGAGCCGGTGGAGATCTCGATCGCCAGCGTGTCGAGCGAGGAGCCACCCAATACCGCGAAGTGAAGGATGCCCTTTCCATCGGTGTTTTCGGCGAGAACCAGGCCGTTCCCGACGAGGATTTTGGCGGGCGAAAAACCGAGGCCGAGCGGGGCCGATGCGAAGGCGCCAGTCGGCAGCAGGTTCGGATCGTAGAAGACGCCTTTGCCCTGATTGAGGAAGACGGCGAGGCTCTTCGAGTTCTTGTAGGCGACCACGATGTCGAGCTTGTTGTCGCCATTCACGTCCACCGCCGCGGCATCGGATGGGCTCACGCCATTCGGATCGATCAGGACGACCTCTCCGCTCGCCACGCTGGTGTACTGGACGAGCTGTTGAAACGCGCCCGTCCGCACCGGAGTAAAGCCGTCGCCAGGATTCGGATCGTCCTGGGTGCTGATGATCATCTGCCCCGTCGCCGCATCGACCACGAGTACATCGTCCACCCCGTCGCCCGTGAAATCGCCTCCGACGACGATGCCGGAGACCGGCGTGCGATTGGTAAAATTGTTGTTCGTCAGATTACCGCCGGCGCCCGCCGGTGCACCGTCGCCGCCATGGCCCGCCGTGACAAAATAGTGGGCGCTGTTGCTCTGCAAATCGAGGAACGAGATCGCCCCCCCGGCACCGCCGGCACCACTCAGGGCGGTGCCGCCATCTCCTGCGCTGAGCATCACGGGACCGAAGGAGGTCTTCTCGAGGATGTGGTGGATCCCGCCGCCCGCGCCACCACTTTTCCCTCCCGAGCCATTGCCCGCGATGAACCAGTAGCTGGGCGTTCCGAACGGCGACTGCGACGGCACGATCGCGCTTTCCAGCGTGATCCCGGAGATGCTGCCGCCGGCGGCGCCAGCCGCCGAGATCGATGCCGGTGCACCGGTCGGATTGCCGCTGCCCGCGAAAATCTGGAGCGCGGGTGCGATCGCGATGTTCGCATCTCTGACGGACGCGCCGGGCTGCAAGACGCTGCCCGCCTTGGTAAAAGTGAATGTCGTCTGCGTGCCAAAGGCGACTGGATTGATGTCGAGCGAACCGACCGACGACGTGACAATTCCTCCGACGAGGAGATCGGATTCAGCGCGGAAGACGCCGTCCCCCGCGTAAACCCCGAAGAGTTCACCCGAGATCGAGAGGCCGCTCACCGAGCCGCCGGTGATCACATTGTCCACGCTGCCATCCTGGCTGCTGAGCGGCGTCGTCTTGAGCTTGAGCAGATTGTTCGGGAGCAGCTTGGCGCCATCCTCGCCATTGGCCGGATCATTGTCGGAATCCGAGAGCGTTCCATCCGCTTCGAGATTGCCCACGACATCGCCGAGCACGTCGCCCTTGATCTCGAGGCTGGTATTGGGGCCGAAGGAAACCGAGAGAATGCGGCCATTGTCGAACCACACGAGCGCCTGGCCGCTGTTCACCTTGACGAGCGCGACGGAGTTGTCGCCCACCGATGTTTCGCCGGAGGATGGATTGCCGGCCCCGCCAAGGAGGTTGGCGCCATTGACGAGCAACGCCGGGGCGATGCGATCTTCGAGTGGTTCGATGGAAGGACGGAGAACGGGACGGTTGATCATATAGGTTCCAACGCGCGCGGTTGACGGCACGTAGCCCCGACTGAAAGCAGCATCGGTGCCGTCCCGTCCGGTTCTGTGAAAGCCCCGGAGCCACTCGGATACGCGCGGCAGCCCTCGGGGGCACGATGAGTCGGCTAGTATGAAATCCCTGACCCGCCTGTCCGCCGCCGTCCTCATCGCCGTCTGCTACGTCGGCTGCACCACGGTCGTCAAAGAACCCGCTTCCACGACGACCACTACGGAAACAAGCACGATGCGCACACCCGTCGCGGGCGCGACCTCGGAAACGCACACTGTTCGCAGTTACTAACCGGCCACGCTGGCCGGCATCGACGGACGCGCTTTCCCCAACCCGGCCGGCAGGGCGCGTCTAGTTTGCATGATCAATCCCATCCCCACCATTCGGGCCGCGCTTCGGCAAACCGGGAGCATGCTATGGATGATGACCGATACCGTCGCCGAGATGGGCGACGCGACGCTCCGCGGGCGTTTCCCATTTCGGCTGCGAATTTTCTTCCAGCAGACCGACCGGGCGGGCGTGGGCTCCATCCCGCTCGTCGCGCTGGTGTCATTTTTCATCGGGCTGACGATGGCGCTCCTCACCGGCTACCAGCTCCGCACCTTCGGCCAGGAGCAGCTCGTCCCGGCGCTCGTCGGCATCGCTTTCACCCGCGAACTCGGGCCGCTCATGACCGGCATCATGCTCGCCGCGCGGATCGGTGCCGCCTACACGGCGGAACTCGGGACGATGACCGTGGCGGAGGAAGTCGAGGCGATCGAGGCGATGGGACTCGGACCGCTCCGCTTCCTCGTCAGCCCGCGCCTGCTCGCGGTGTTCTTTCTCATGCCGTGTCTGGTGGTCGTCAGCGACGTGACGGCGATGCTCGGCGCCTCGATCATCTCGCGCTGGGCATTCGATTTGCCGATCCGCCAGTTTTTCGAGACGGCGATGGAAAACCTGCTCATCCGCGACATCGTCGCCGGCGCGCTGAAGAGTCTGCTCTTCGGACTGATCATCGGCCTCGTGAGCTGCTACCGCGGCCTCACCGTGCGCGGCGGCGCGGCGGGCGTGGGCGATGCCACCACCTCCAGCGTCGTCACGGCGATCACCACCGTGATCATCTTCGACACGCTCTTTAACATCGTGCTCGTCGCCCTCTTCGAACGATGAACGCGCCTACGTCTCCCATCGTTGAGTTCCGCGGCATCGAGCTGCAGTTTGGCGAAAAGCCGATCCTGCGCGGCGTGGATTTGCGCATCGCGCGCGGCGATCGGCTCGTGGTGCTCGGCCAGAGCGGCGGGGGAAAAAGCACGCTGCTCCGGCTCTGCGTCGGCATCCTAAAACCGACTCGGGGTGCCGTCATTTTCGATGGCACCGATCTCGGTCGTCTCTCCCGGCGCAAGTTGAACCGCATCCGCCAGCGGGTCGGCATGGTCTATCAATCGAGCGCGCTGATTAGTTCGCTGAGCGTGCGCGAAAACCTCGCGCTGCCGCTGGAGGAACTGACCGACAAACCGCGGCGCGAGATCGACGAACTCGTGGAAGCGAAGCTGGCGCTCGTCGGCATGACCGAGGCGATCGAAAAAATGCCGGCCGAACTCAGCGGTGGGATGCGGCGGCGGGTGGGCATCGCCCGCGGCATCATGCTCGATCCCGAGCTGATCCTCTTCGATGAACCGAGCGCCGGGCTCGATCCCGTGATCAGCGGCGTGGTCGATGACCTCATCATCGCGCTCACCGACCAGATCGGCGCGACCTCGATCATCGTCACCCACGAGATGGAGAGCGCCTTCAAGATCGCCACCCGCATGGCGATGCTCTTCGAAGGAAAGATCATCGCCGACGGCACCCCCGAGCAATTTCGCGCGCATGAAAACCCCGTGGTCGCGCAGTTCGTCTCCGGCTCCAGCGAGGGCCCCATCCTCGAAAAAACCTCATGAACATCGAACGCCAGGAAATCCGCACCGGCCTCCTCGTCTTCCTCACCCTGGCGATTTTCGTCACCGTGCTGATCTACCTTGGATCGCCCGGAGTATTCTCGCGGCAGAAGACCTTCCACATTTATTTCAATGATGCCGCCGGCATGAAACCGGGTGCGCAGGTCATGCTGGCGGGGCGCAAGATCGGGCAGGTGCGCCGCCTCTTCTCCCCCGTGCCGGAAGGTGAACGCCCGACACCGAAGAGCGAGGTGCTCATCGAGGTGCGCGTCGCCGCCGATGCGCCGATCTATGAAAAAGTGCGCGTGCAAATGGCGCAGCCCAAGTTGCTCGGCGAATCGGTGATCGACTTCACCAACGGAGAGGAATCGAGCGGCCTCGCGGAGGATGGCCACTACTTCCTCGGGGAAAAACCGAGCGGGATTGCGGACGCGGTGCCGATCATTCTCGACCGCCTCGATCCCGTCTTGAAGAGCACCACGGCGACTCTCGAAAGCCTGCAAAAGACGGCGGACAATCTCACGAAGATTACCTCCGATGGTTCCGATCTGACGGTCGCCTTCGCCGAGTTCCGTCAGTTTGGAAAAAACCTCAATGAGATCAGCGGCGAGACGGGCCCGCTGCGGAAATCGCTGGCCAATGTAGAGACGATCACCGGGCCCGACGGAAAGTTTTCCAAGGCCCTCGATCACCTCACCGACCTGACCGGACCGAAGAGCGACCTCGCGAAGACCCTGGAGAACACGCAGAAATTCACCGACCGCCTGGTCAACAATCGCGACCTCGAAGTGACGCTGCGGAATTTCCGCCACGCGTCGGAGAAGGCGACGAATTCCGTGGATAAAATTGGGGATCAGTTCAGCGCCGTGGGAGCTAATCTGCAGCAGGCTTCCGACACCGTAAAACACCAGCCATGGCGGCTGATCTGGCCGTCGACGAAGACCTACGACGAAGGGCAGCAGGTCCGGTCCACACGAAAACCGGAAACGACCAGTCGCCCGAAATCAAGGCGTTGAAAGGGATGCGACCGGGCTCGGCGGGAGCTGCGTATTCTCTATGCAAGCAACTACTCCACTACCATGAACCAAGACCTAATTACCTCCGCCGCCAATAGTGACCCCGCTCACTCGGCTCAACAACTTGCAGGACAAGTCCGCGATCAGGCGCAGCACGTCGCCGAACAACTCCGCGAGCAGGCAGGCAACGTCGCCGGCCAAGTCCGCGACCAGGCGGAAAAAGCGCTCGCTGAAGGCGGTGAATGCGTGCGGCAGAATCCATGGCCCGCCGTGCTCGGTGCCGCGGGCGTCGGCTTGCTGGTGGGTTTCGCGCTGGCTCACCGCCGCGAACCTTCCCTCCGGTCCCGTTACCTGGACGATCCCCTCGACCACGCCCGTGATGTCCTCTCTTCGCTGCTCGCGCCGGTCGGTGATCGGCTTCATCGCGAGTACGGCCACGCCCGGTCGGCGATCGAAGATGTCGCCGATTCGTTGAAAGGCGTGGACCCCGCCAAACAAGCCAGCCGCATCGCCCGCAAACTCCGGTTTTGGTAACACGCCATGTCTTCTAAAAATCACTCCCCGGAATTGCACCGGTCTCTTGAAGACAACGCACGCGACGTTTTTCGCCGTGCTCAGCGCAACCTGTCCGAGCAGCTTCATCATTGCGAAGATTCCGTGCGCCAGTCGCCCGCCAACTCCGTCGTTGTCGCCGGCTTGGTCGGATACTTTCTTCACATTCTGCCCATCGGCGCGCTGCTCGGCGGAATCGTGCGGCTGCTCGCCGCGCTCGTGCGGCCCACGATCTTCCTCTACGTCGCGGCCAAGCTAGTCGAAAGCCTGCGCACTTCAGCGAACACGGGAATTAAAATAGACGGGCCGGCGTAGCCCGTTCAAAAAAAAACCTGTCATCCTGAGCGAAGCGCAGGCGGTAAGGTGGGCGAAGCGCAGTCGAAGGACCTCTAACTTCTTCATCGAGCAACACCACCGCCGCCTCGGCCCACTGCGGAACTACTCTCAGGATGCCAGGTTTATGGTCGACGTCCGTGCGTGATCTCACTTCACCGCGAAGGCAAATATGAGATCCTGATCGCGCAGGTAGAGCCGCCCATTCGAGATCACGGGATGAGTCCAAATGCGCCCCTGCGGGCTGCGGATCGCCGTCTGCGGGTTGAGCTTGAAGCGGCTCTTTTCCTTGTAGCCGCTCGGCGACGCCTCGATCAGCGCGACCGTGCCGCTTGCTTCATCGAGCAGGTAGAGGTGTCCGTCGGCGTAAGCGATCGCACCTTTGCCGAGTTTGGCTTTTTCGTTCCAGACGAGCGCGCCACTTTCAAAGTCCTGACACGTCCAGCCCAAGCCGTCGCTGTAACCGTAGAGATGATCGCCCACCAGGATCACCCCGCCGTGGTGGTTCTTCATCACCTTGTTCGTCCCCCTAGTTTCGTCGAAAGCCATCTTGATCGCGTTCCCTTTCTCGATGTCGAAGCTCATGCTGCCCACGCCATAGCCCGCGGTCACGTAGACTTGGTTGCCCTTGACGATCGGCGTGGGAATGATCGCAGTCTTGCCAGGGAAGGCCTGCTTCCAGAGCAGCTTGCCATCCTTCGGTGAAATGCCGACAACGCTCTCCATGGTGCGCTGCACGTATTGCGGCTCGCCATTGATCGTCGCCGGGACGATCGAGGAATATTGCGCGCCGTCGGTAAACTCCGTCGATTGCCAAAACTTTTGGCCGGTCGCCTTGTCCAGCGCCACCAGCGCGCCCCGCGGCCCGCCGGGCGTGAAGACAACCTGCCTGCCGTCGACCGTCACGCTTTCCGTGTAGCCCCAACCCGGCCGCTTGCCACCGAAGCTTTCCGTTGTCGCGCGCCACACTTCCTTGCCGTCCTTCGCGCTGACCGTCACCAGCGTGCCATCGCCACCCAGCGCGTAGACGTGATCGCCATCCACGGTGGGCGTGCCGCGCGGGCCGTCGCCCCATTTGTTGCCGAGGATCGTGCCGAGCTTCGCAGTCCAGAGTTCGGTGCCTTTGGCCGCATCGAGCGCGATGAGGATCTCGGCGCCGTCGCGGGTGCCGAGGGTGAAGAGTTTGCCGCCCACGATGGAAAATCCGGAATAACCGTTGCCCGCATTGGTGTAACTCCAGAGCTTCGCTGGTCCCGCCGCCGGCCACTCTTTGAGCAGGCCGGTTTCCTTGGAGATGTCATCGCGAGCCGCCCCGCGCCATTGCGGCCAGTCATGGGTGCCAGCAGGCGTAACAGCGAGGAGGATGGTGGGAAAGAGGGCGAGGAGAACGGGGGGAAGGCGTTTCATGGTGGTTGGAGTGAAGTAGGTCGCCGGGTCAATCGCCAGCGGAGAACGGAATTAGATGGCGAAGTGGAAGTCCTCGCCGCGCAGCGCCCAATCCAAAAACCCTTTCCGGACTTCGGTCCAACTTCTGAGAGTTGACCGCGGCGGCGTTTGGCGAAGAGTGCGGCCTCGCATGAACACCACTCCGCTTCTCGACCGCCGCGCCGCCCTCCGCCTCAGCGCCAGCGCGCTCCTCGCGGCCGGCTTGTGGCCCGGCGCCCGGCGTGCCGCGGGGGCGGGCAATCCGGAAGACTTCAGCTTTATCTCGGTGAACGATCTGCATTTTCAGAGCGAGCGCTGCGGCCCGTGGTTCGAGCAGGTGGTGCGGCAGATGAAGGCGAGTGAACCGCGGCCCGCGTTCTGCCTGATCAGCGGCGACTACGCGGAGCGCGGCACGAAGGCCGAACTCGGCGCGGCGCGCGATGCCTTCCGCGGGCTGGGCATCCCGGTCCACGGGGTGATCGGCAATCACGACTACGGCGCGGGCGAGAGCCGCGCAGACTACGACGCACTCTTCCCCGGCGAGATCAATTACACCTTCGAAGCCGGCGGCTGGCAGTGGCTGGGGCTCGATACGAGCGAGGGGCACAAATCCAGCAGCACGAACATCCAGCCGCACACACTGAAGTGGCTGGATGAAAATCTGCCGAAGCTCGACCGCAAACGGCCCACGGTCGTCTTCACGCATTTCCCGCTCGGCCCGCTCACTCCTTCCCGTCCGGTGAATGCGAACGATCTACTAGAGCGCCTGATCGGCTTCAATCTCCAGGCCATCTTCAGCGGCCACTTCCACGGCTTCACCGAGCGCGTGCTCGGCGACGTGACGCTGACGACGGACAAATGCTGCGCAATCAGCCGCAAGAATCACGACGGCACGCCGGAGAAAGGTTACTTCCTCTGCCGCGCACAAGGCGGGCGGATCACGCGGGAGTTTGTGGAAGTGAAGCCGGCGGGATGAGGAGCAGGGACCGCAAGCCCGCTGGCGCGCCGCGCCATCCAAAAAAGCCTGTCATCCTGAGCGAAGTTCCTCGTGGGCGAAGGTGGGGAGGAACGCAGTCGAAGGACCTCTAACTTTTCTTTGGGCAGCGGCGCTAGCACTCCACACCGCCTCCGCCCAGAGAAAAATTAGAGATCCTTCGACTCCGCGCCGCACCACCTTCGCCCGCCGGCGCTCCGCTCAGGATGACAGGTTTGTTTTGCAGCGCGCTGCGCGCTGCGCGGTCAGTTCCCCGCCTTGCCTGTCAGGCCTTTTTTCTGGAGCGCGGTGAAGACGTCCTTCGCGTTGAAATCGCCCTGCACCTGGAAGGTCTTCGCGCCTTTTTCCGCGGTGTTGCCGGTCACGCCGGGGACTGCGGAGATCGCGCTATTCACTGCGGTGACGCACTTTTTGCAGCAGAGGTGCACGTCGTTTACGGCCAGCGAGGTGACTTTGCCGTCCTTCGCGCCCGTCGTGGCGTTGACCTTGATCGCGGTATCGCTGCTCTTGCCGAAGTAACCGGCTGCAACCAGCGAATCGACCGCCTTCTGCGCGGTCGCGGCATCCGGCGCGGTGATCGTCACCGTCTCGTCGTCGGCGTTCGCCGCAGCGCTCGCGCCGCTCACTTTCGCGACGGCTTTTTCCACGCCCGTCACGCAGCTCTTGCAGCAGAGATGCACGTCCGAGAGTTTCACGGAACTTTCCGCCTGAGCGGCGGCGGCGATGGCGAGGGTGGCGAAGATGGAAGCGAGGGAGGTTTTCATGGCTGTCTGGAAAACCACGAACCCGGCGATGTCGCAGAGATTTTTTTCGACCACCTCACCGAAAGCTCACGAGGTCGCGCAAGCCCTCGATTTTCTTCGGACCAAAGCCCGGCACCGCTTCGAGCGCGGCGAGGTCGGCGAGGGGACGCGCCGCGATGATAGTCGCGGCGGTCTTGGGCCCCACTCCGGGGAGCGCGAGCAGGTCGGCTTCGCTGGCCGTGTTGAGATTCAGGCGATGGGCTTCCGGAAGCGCCGCTGCTCCGCGGTTGAGCTGCGGCTTGAGCGCGTCGGCGAGGGTCGCGCGGCGGTCGGTGCGTTTCGAGAGCGCCCAGAGGCCCTTGCGATCCTTGGCCGCTTTTGCCTCGAGCTGGCGCAGCTCCGTGCTCCGCGCGCGGCCAGCCGCCGCGCTGGGAAAATCCGCGACCTCGCTCGTGACCCGCGCGAGACCGGCTTGCACGAGCGCCGCATCGAGCCGCCAGCCGTCACGCTCGACGATCGCGTAGTGGCGCTCCTGCCGGCTCGCGCCGGGCGCCGATTGGAGGCGCGTGTAGACGCGAAAGGGTTTGGAGAGGAACCGCGCGGTGAAAGCCTTCGCGTCGGTGCCGGCATGGGTGGCCTGCGCCGGCGTCACGCCGAAGTAGGCTGCCTGCTCGGCGATCCGCTGGCCGTAGGTCGCATCCGTTTCGGGAGTATCGATAAAGTAGAGCCGCAGCACGTAAGTCCGCCCGCTGCGCTGCACCTGGAAGCTGTCGCCGTCGAAGTACTTGTCGGCGATCAACGTGCAGCCGTCCCACGTTTCCCAGGCCGCGGAGAGCGAGCCGTGGCTGAGCAGGAGGACGAAGGTGAGTCGGAGGAGAAGATGCACGTCTCCCGACTCGCGCGCCGCGGAGCGAGCGTCAAGCGCGGTGGGCGAAATGTTCACGCTCCGTGGCTTGTGCTTCCCGCGTGGTTGCGCTCTCTTCTGCCCGTGAAATTTTTCGTCGTCGCGGTCGTGGCCGGCCTGCTGGTTCGTTCGGGACTCGGGGCTCCCCGCGATGTCACCGCGCAGCTTGAGCGCATCCGGGAAAAGCATTCCCTCCCCGCGCTCGCTGCGGCGGCCATCGTCGAGGGAAAGCTGGTGGCGATCGGCGCGACCGGCACCCGCAGCGCGGACGACCCGACGCTGGTGACGCTGGACGACCACTGGCACGTCGGCTCCTGCACGAAATCCATGACGGCTTCGCTCGCAGCGATGCTGGTGGAGGACGGCCTGATCCAATGGGACACGACGATCGGCGAGATCTTCACCGAGATTCCGATGAAGGAAACGTGGCTCGAAGTGTCGCTCGAAGATCTCCTCTTCCAGCGCAGCGGCGCGCCCGGCGAACCGCCCAAGGCGCTGTGGAAAGAAGCCCGCGCCCAGACGGGGACGCCGACCGAACAACGCCACGCCTTCATCACCGGCATCCTCTGCGACGAGCCGGAACGCCCACCGGGCACGAAGTGGATTTACTCCGACTCCGGCTACGCCATCGCCGGCGCGATGCTGGAAAAGGCGACGGGCAAGGCGTGGGAAACCTTGATGCGGGAGCGCCTCTTTCTTCCGCTCGGCATGCTCAGCGCGGGCTTCGGCCCTCCGGCCACGCCGGGCCAGCTGGATCAGCCGTGGGGCCACAAGGGCTACGAAGCGCCGTTCAAGCCCGTGCCACCCGGACCGGATGCGGACAATCCGCCGGCAATCGGGCCCGCGGGCACGGTGCACTGCAGCATCGCCGACTTCGCGCGCTACACCGCATGGCATGTGGCCGGGGAGCGCGGTGAAGGCTGGCTGCTCAGCACGGAGTCATTTGAGAAGCTCCATCATCCTCCCGATGGCCAGACCTACGGCATGGGCTGGTGCAATCTGCATCGGCGCTGGGCAGGCGGCACCGCGCTGATGCACACGGGGGAAAATACGATGTTCTATGCCGTGATGTGGCTGGGTCCCGGCGCGGATACGGCATTCGTGGCGGCGTCGAATGCGGACGGCTATGACGCGGTCGATGCGTGCGACGACGCGATCCGCCATCTCATTAACGAGTTCTAACCTGGCCTTAAAGGATGAACCGGAAGCCAGAGAATGAGCCACGGATGGACACGGATGAAACACGGACCCGGAAAGTCCGAAGTCCTTCATCCGTGAAAATCCGTGTCTCTCCGTGGCTAAATTGAATCACACCCGCTCGCGCAACGGCTCGAGGCCGATGTCGAAAAGGTTCACGGAATTGTCCATCAGCGTGAGCACGGAGGCGAGGAAGGTCTCCCACTCCTGATCATTGGTGAACGGCGTGTCCCACATGATGAAGAGGCCGTCGGGCACCACGTTGGACGCCTCGATCAGCACGCGGATCTCTTTCTCCCAATCAATGACCTGCACGTACCCGAGTGCGGCCGGCTTGGAAAAAAGCGGGCTGTAGGAAAACCGCTGCAGAAAGGTGTCGCGCTCCTCGATCGAGGGGAACTTCACGTGCGCGTGCGCCGAGAGCGAGGTGATGCTCTCCGGCGGAAAATCCATGAACGTGTAGAATCGTTGCAGCGTGTCCTGGATAATCTTCCAGTCGCCGGCGGTGCGCGCGTTGCGGATGCCAAACTTGATGCGATCCGCCGTGCGGGTGAGCGTGCCGTTCTCGCCGAAAAACTGCGCGGACAACTCGTAGCCATAGAGTTCGTCCCAGCGTTTCACGCGGATCTGGTCGGGCCGCAGGCTCAAGCCCTTGGTGGTGTCGCAGAGTTGCGCGCCGAATTCCTCGAGGTCCGCCTGGCGGATGCCGAGCGGCGGAGTGAAGGGGACATCCACGTGGATGCCGAAAATATCGATGGGCACGATTTCCATGAGGCGGGGAAAATAGGGAGGCGGCGCGCGGATGCCACGCCGATTTTTCACCGACTTTCACGGCGTCAGATGCCCATGTTCGAAAGGGTCAGCGCGATGCGATCGACCACGGCCACGAGCTGCGGATGCGAGGCTTCGAAGCCCGCGACGGACGCGCGGAGGTCGCGCAATGCGGCAGGCGTGTCGTCTTCGGGGCGGGAGACCGAGGCGATCGCGGCGTCGGTCGAAGCCGTGATGCTGGCGGCTTCTGCGGTGTGGCTCGGCTGGAGCGCGGCGACCTCGGTTTTGAGATCGGCGAGCGCGGTCAGGAGTTCCTGCCGCGTAGCGGGGGAAAGGTCGGCCGCACTGTTGAGAGTGGCTTCGATCTTGGCGATGCGGTCTTGGATCATGGGCGACAGGTTACAAGCAGCGGGCGCATTTGGCTATGGCGTGGTCATGTTCACGGAATGCGCACGTCGCGCGGCACGTGTGCACATTTCCCTGTTTCGTGAACACGTCCGCGGATACGTGTTCAAATCATGCGCACGTTCGATCGCACGAAACCCTTCAACGATCTCCCGCTCCTCCCGCCCGCCGCGCGGCTGGAAACGGAGGCCGTGCTCAAGGCCGCGATCCGGGCGAGCCGCAGTCTCGCCGAGCTGAAAGGCCGCACCCGCACGGTGCCGAATCCCGCCATTTTGCTGAACACGATCGCCTTGCAGGAAGCCCGCGCGAGTTCCGAGATCGAGGCCATTTTCACCACCAGCGATGAGCTCTACCGCGGCCTCAGCACCGAGTCCGCCGACATCAGCCCGCACGCCAAGGAAGTGCTCCACTACAACCGGGCGCTCTGGTACGGCGCCGAGGCTCTGCGCGAACGCCGCCGGCTTTCCGCCGACCTCACCATCGAACTCGTGGCGATGATCAAACCCGAGGACGCCGGCCTCCGCCGCACGCCCGGCGCGAATCTCAAAAACCGCGCGACCGGCGAGATCGTCTACACCCCGCCCGACGGCGAGCCGCGCATCCGCAAGCTGCTCGCGAATCTCGAGCAGTTCATCAACAGCGCCGAAGACGGCCTCGACCCGCTCGTGAAGCTCGCCGTGCTCCATTACCAGTTCGAAGCGATCCACCCCTTTCGCGACGGGAATGGCCGCACCGGCCGCATCCTGCTCATCCTCTTCCTGCTCCAGCAGCGCCTGCTCGAGCAGCCGATCCTCTTCCTCAGCCGCTACATCATCGAACACAAGACGCTCTACTACTCGCACCTCCGCGAAGTGACCGAGACCGGCGCGTGGGAACCGTGGATCCTCTACGTGCTGCGCGCCGTGGAATCGACCGCCGAGACCACGGTGCTGAAGATCGAAGCGATCGGCGATCTGCTGCTCTCCATGGTGGAAGAAGCGCGGCTTAAGCTGCCGAAGCGGTCGTTTTCCAAGGAACTCATCGAGCAACTTTTCGTGCGCCCCTACTGCAAGATCCGCCACCTCGAAGAAGCCGGTCTCGGCAACCGCGTCTCGGCCTCGCGTTATCTCCACGACCTCGCCGACGCCGGACTCGTCACGAAGACGAAATCCGGCAAGGAAATCCTCTTCGTCAACGAGCGGCTCGTGAAGCTGCTAGCGAACTAGAACTTAATCACCGCGGAGAACGTCCAGCGGTGGCCGAAGAGGTTGTGATCGTCGCTGATCTCCCGCTCGTAGGCGCCACGCACCGCGAAGTTGTTGCACGGCCGGACTTCCACGCCGAGCGCACCGGTGATCGTATTTTCGCTCTTGTTGCCGCCGAGATTCAGCACGTCGTCGCCGGAGAACGGAGTGACCACATCGCCCTCGTCGAGCACGTGGTATCCGTTCACTTCCACCACCGGGCTGAACCATTTGCAGACCTGATAGTCGGCATGCAGATGCCAGCTCAGATGATTCGAATCGCCGAACGCGTCGTCGCCGTTATCGGTCGCGAGGAAGTAGTTCACCGTCGCGCCGAGGTGCAGCCTGTCGAAGCCCTTGTTGATCGACCACCAGAAGCGGATCTCGTCGTCGTCCTGCAGCACATTGTCATCGCCGGAAGCAAACTCGTAAGCGATGCCAACCGCCGAGTGGAGTTGGATGGCGTCGTTTTGGTAAAAGGCATACTTCAGGCCCGCGGCGATATCGTTCCAGCCGCGGTTGCCGTAGCCTTTGGTCTGAATGTCCATCCAGCCGTCCTTGTAGGCCACGAGTTGGAGTTGCTTCGTGAGTTGGATGCGGAGCTGCAGCGCGGCCACCATGGCGCTGCCGCCGCCGAAGATTTCGCCGGGAAAATGATGGTAGGCGAAGACGGGACGCGCATCGGTGCCGATGAACGAATCCTCGTTCCAATACGGGCCGGTGATCGGATGAACGGGGAAATCCTCCACGATCGGGACAACGGGAGTGACTTCTTTTTTGCCCGCCATACCTTCGCCTCCGAAGGCGCCCGTGAAGCAGGCGAGGAGAGCAGCGGTGGCGAGCGGGACTTGGAGATGACTGCGATTCATGCCCGTCAACTTGAGCAATCCGCGCGCAATCCGCTGCGCAGCTTTTGGCCGAAAGCACCCGTCGATTGTGCTGCGTGATTGGCTTAGCACGAGTTTCGCACTCGCCTCTGCAGGGCGTTCGGTTCATCACGAAGCGCATGACTTCCGCTCCTCCCATGCACCCTGCCGAACGCCTGCTCATGGGCCCCGGCCCCAGCCCCGTCTCGGCCCGCGTCCTGGGCGCGCTCTCCTCGCCCACGCTCGGCCATCTCGATCCGCAGTATCTCACGATCATGGACGAGACGTGCGCGATGCTGCGGCAGGTTTTCCGCACGAAGAACGCGCTCACTTTTCCCGTGAGCGGCACGGGCATGGCCGGCATGGAGTGCATCGCCACGAATCTGCTCGAGCCCGGCGACGAAGCCATCGTGTGCGTGAA
>JANPHH010000551.1:0-17352 GCA_031424375.1 Chthoniobacter sp.
AGCAACGCCCCTGCCACCACCGCCTGGCTCCGCCTTGGCTTCATGCAAGCCCAGCGCTTCTTCATCGAACGCGCCTTTCAGGACGCCAAGAGCGAACTCGGCCTCGCCCACTACGAAGTGCGCGGCTGGCGCGGCTGGCACCACCACATGGCCCTGGGCTGCCTGGCCCTGCTCTTCACCCTCAAGGAGCGCATCGCCTGCGCCGAAGCCGTCCCGCTGCTCAGCGTGCGCGACCTCGTCGAACTGCTCGACTTCTACCTCCCGCGCAAGACGCGCGACCCCGATCAAGTGCTGCGCAAGCTGCGGGCCCGCCACGCCGCCCGCGCCGCCGCCACCGCTTCTGCCCGCAAGAAGCGAAGAAAGTTAATAACAAAGTAGAACTAGTCAGATCTTTGCGATCTTGCTCGGATAGGGCTGCGAGTTCGGTGACAGGCAATTCACGTTGCTCAGTCGCTCGGTAGATCCTGTCATAGCCGTGGCGCCATCGAAGCGTGATTCCGCCTTCCTCGTTGACGCGAAAGAACTCGGGATGCTCCTTAAAAACAGTGACCCAACTCACCCCGCTAAGCGGCGAACCGAGCTTTTCCTGCCACTTGGATTCATCTCGTGTTGCCCACGGATACGAACCCATGACCTGAATTGCTGCAAGAATGTCAGCGAGTCGGGCCGAGCTACCGAGGTAAGGTGATGAATGTTGTGCCATAGATGCGTGTGTAGCCTAACTCTGTTTCGCCACATGAATGGCTTGATAACGGGGTAAGGTGAGAAAAAACTGGTGAATAACGGAATTATTCCACACCGCCGTTCGGCGCATCCGCTTCGCCAAAAAACGCGATCCGTCGTAAAAACCGCCCAATGGGGAGTGCGACTTGCCCATAAGCCAAGTTTTTCGCCAGCGCCCGGCATCGCACAAGCCAAAAAAACCGAGGTCACCGCCGCCCGCTGATGCCCGTGAATCTCCACGCGCCGCGGCGATCCCGCTTCGCCTCGGCTTCCATCTGCGCGAGCCGCGCCAGATACGCCCGCGAGTCCCCGCCGTCGAAAAGCTCGGTCCGGGTGCCGTAGATGCGCGCCAGCCCGTTCTCGACCAGCAACTCATTCAGATCGCGACCGTCTGCCGTGACGATCACGCAATACACCCGCCCAAGCGCAGAACGGCCCAAGGCCGAGCGCCAGCGCGTCCAGACGGTGAAAGGTGCCGCCAGCCGCTTCTCCGTGAATGCAGCGGCCTCGTGGGCAATCTCGGTCGCCTGCGCGCGGGTGATGCCCCAATACGCGGCCTGCTCGTCCAGACGGTCACGGTAGGCCGTCTCGGCTTCGGGTGTGTCCACGAAGTAGAGCCGCGCGACGATCTCGCGGGCCTCATCCCCGGTGACAAGGTGGAAGCTGTCGCCATCGTTCCATCGGTCGGCTTTCCATCGGCATCCGTCCACGCGCTGCCAGGGCTTTGCCCCTGGTGCCTTTTTCGGCGGTGGCGCTGCATCCTTCTGTTCTTCAACCTCGGGAGCCGTTTCTAGCAGCGCGGGCGTGGCTGATTGGTGCTGCGGTGTTGTCGGTGTCCGTCGGTCCAGCTTGGCGATCCAGAGCGCAGCCCCGGCGGCTATCGCCAGTGCGAGGACGAAGAGAACGAGGCGCTGCATATCGGCATTGGAGCGAAACGGAACCGCTCTGCCAACCCTTGCCGGGTGCCGGTGCCGAGACTCCGCGTTCGGCCCGAAAACGAGAACCAAGAGCTTCTCGCTTCGTTTCTATCGCACGGAAACGGACCGGCAACGAAGGCTTAAAACTGGAAACGAGGCGCGCTTTTTGGCAACCGAATGGAAACGGCGGTTTTCGTTTCCTCGCGCGCACCCTACAGAGTCCAAATGGAAACGAGCGCAATCAATCGGGCTCGCCTCTCATCAATCCGCCTCCCCCTCATCGGCCGCTGGCGGCAGATACTTCCGCCCCGCGATTTGGATGCGCCCCGCTTTGGCGAGTTTCTTTGCCCACTTGGAAACCGTCCCGGCACTCACGTCGAGCATTTCCGCGCATTCGGCGGCTTTCTCCACCCCGCCGATGATGAGCGCGGCGAGCGCATCCGGCCCGGAATGCGCTTTGCAGGTGTAGGCCAGAGAGTCGCCGAGTTTCAATGTCCACCTCAACGGCATGGCCTCTTGCGGCGAGCAGCCCCGGCACTTGGTAAAAGTCGTGATGATAGCCTTTTCTCGGTCGTCGTCGTCGCCCGTGTCGTCGCGGAGGCGAAGCACCCAATCCGCTGCATCCTCGCGGCGCGAAGCTCCCCGCATCTCGCCGTTGCGGCCCGCGTGATGCACTACGATCACCGTTACCTTCCGGCGGCGGAGAGAAAGCAGCCAAGGCAGCAGAGCTTCCCAAGCGTCGTTGTCATTTTCCGCCACTCCCCGGCAAAGGGCGGAGAGGTTATCGAGGATGAGCACGTCCCCGGTTTCGAGCAGCGCCGAAATGGCTTGCTGGCACGGCGCGCTGGCGATGTTGAAGGTTTGCCCTTGCTCGTTGAATAGGTGCTCGTGATGCAGCCAGCGAAAACCCGGTGCGGCGATGCCGATGGCGCCGGTGCGGGCTTGCGAGTCGGCGAGACTCATTTCGCCATCCACATAAAGCACACCGCGCGGGCGTTCCCCGCCTGCCCATTCGCCGAGTTTCACACACTCCGCCACCGCGTTGCCAATAAGCATGGTGAGCCAGGTCTTACCCACTCCGCGCGCGGCGAAAACGAAACCGATGTCGGCCTCACGCATCCACGCACCAAGCAACGCGGGACGCTTGGGCACGTTCATCTCTCGCAACTGCGGTGCCGTGAGCACGGCGGCGGCGTAGTCGAGCGGGGCCAGTTCAATGCGAGCGGGTGTCGCCGTCGCAGGCGCGGGTGTTTCCAAATCAATCTTGCCAGGCATCAAGCGGCCCTCCCTTCCGTTGCGAACGCCATGCAGTTCTCGACCGCATCACGATGAGCCTCCCACGAGTCGGCGTCGATGCTCGCGAGGTCGCAGAGGTCTTTGACGTGAACGCCATCGGTGCGCGTAAGCCCGTCGAATGTGAAGCCGTCCACACGGGCGGCAATGCCGCGGAGTTGCCCGGCCCATCGGAGCGCGGCGTCGAAACCTTCAGCGTCATCGTGAACGAAGATGCGGACGCGCTTGCCCGCGAAAGCGGGAAGGCATTCCGCGAAGATCGACAATCCCGCGCCAACCATGCACACGGGAGCAACCTGCCCTTCTGCACCGCCTGCCACCGCATGATGAAAGGCGGAGACGAAATCAGGCCCGCCTTCGCAAACGGCGACGCCAGGGAACGGTTCGCTTTCCGGCAGACCGATGGGCCACGAGGCGCACGAACCGCCAAGCGTCCACGCTTTCTTCCCGTTCCACGCCCACGCCATGCCGTCGAGTCGCCGGGCTTGCGCGTTGCGGCGCGAGCGGTCGGTGATGAGCCACGCTCGGCCCTCGCTTGAATGGTAGAACCACAGCAAGCCGCGCTCGCTCGCGAGGTCGAGCGCCGCTGGCGCGAGGTTGCGCGCCGTGGAGAGGCGCAGCAAGTCCGCGCGGCTCCCGCGTTCCAATTTGGGCAGCGTCGGAAGCTTCGTGGCCCGCGACTCATGCTTTGGCGTCGAGTTGGCCTTCTTGAAGCCCGCATGCCCCGCGGACGGGTGCGAAGGCGTGGCGAGGCCGTAGCGCTCACGCAAGAGCCGCGTGGCGCTCACGAAGTCCAGACCGCGCGCCGCCATCACAAGTGCGATGCAGTCGCCGCGCTCCTCGCCCGACCAGTCGCGGAAGCTGCCGGCAAATTCGCCATCAAGTTCAATCGCGAGACTTTTGCCGGGTGCGCCGGTTACGTCGCCGACGTGCCATTTCGAGGCGTTGCGCCTGCCAGCGGGAAAGAGCCACGCGGCGAAGCCGGCGGCATCGTGCGCCACGGCGCGCTTGATGTCGTCGGTGTCATTCATCGTGCCCAGCTCCTTCCCCGTTCGCAGCAATCTTGCGTCCCGGTGTCCGCTCGCGTAGTGTCAGCGCGTCTTGCCACACAGCAGACTCCTTGAGTTGGCGCACCTTGCCGGGTGCGCTTTCTCTTTTTCGTGGCCGTCGTCTCCCGGCGAGCGCCGGGCTGGTAAGGATTCGAGGCGCGCTCATTCGGCTTTCCCTTACTCACCGGAGATGAAGGCGTTGAGCGAATCGAAGGACACCAACCGGATGCCCGACTGCGCATCGCGCCGCGTCTTGAGCACCCGCGAGCGAATTTTGCCCTCGGCGAGCAAGGCGTACAAAGTCGATCTTCCGACGCCGAAAAGCCGGGTCGCTTCGTTGATGCGAAGCCAGACCGGGCGCGTTGAGGGTTGTGGTGTGAGTTCCGACGCTGCCGAGGCTGCGTTCGCGGTTGTTTGTGCGGATGCGTTTGGTTGCATAGGGACAAACCTCACATCCCGATGGCCTTAATTCACTCTGTCGGTGCCCCGTCCAATGCCGCCGTCACACTTTTTCACCCAGTTGGCCCACCTGCCCGCTAGCCACACAGGCCGCACCCTTCCGGCGGTCCCGCTTTTTCGCGGAGTTTCTTTCGACTCTTTGCCTTTCGAGCTTTTGCCCCCTCGCGCTGCAAAGTGACTTTCAATTTCTCGAATCCATTTATCCAAACTGGCAACGAGCTGAAAGTCCCCGCGTAATAAAGTTCCAGTTTCCGCAGTAGTTTTGCGTTTCCGAGAGTTTGCACCCATCTCTGCACCGGCCAGAGCTTCCGAAAATAGTCTGCCTTCCAGAGCAAATCCGCTCGATCTAGCTCCAGAACGGCCACGTAAGCCTCAATCTCTGGCGGACCGTTTGGGGCGCCCCGCCGGCCCCGAAGCACGGACCACGGTGTTTCGCCTGCTCTCGCAAGCTCGGCGTTTTGATAGAGCAATAGCAACGGTTTAAGGTCCAGCCACTTCACGGCAGCCAAGTCTTCCCCTCTGCGCGTCTTTCCCAACGCAGCGAGGAACATTTTCAGCAGCTCGCTATTCGATCCGGCAACGCCCAGAAGCACACTCAGCGGTCTCGGCGGCGTAACATTGGCAATCCTTGTCACGAAGCCTTCGATGCGCCTCCACAAGCTCAGCTTGGGAAAGCGCCGGTCAATTTTTCGGCAACGTTCCCTGCAAGTCGCAGGCATTCTTTTTCCAATTGAACGCACCGTTTCGTTAATTAGCGCCGTTAGCGCAGATAGCTCGGCATCGCTAGGCCACGGTTCCGCAAAAACGTTGGTCGGTGAGCAGCATGCGTCCAAGCGCAATAACGCCGCCTCCAGTCCGAGGCGCAACGTTCGTGCTCTCTCTTGGCGTTTCTCGTCCGCCGAAAGCGCTGCGGGGTTGTCAGTGGGGTCGTAAAGGTAGGTCACAGCATCAAACGCCGATAGCGGCTTCCTTCGTTGACGCGGCTCTTTCGGGGCGAGGCTCGCGGTGAGGTTTCCGAAGGCATCCGCCACGCTAATTTCCTGGGCCTTGGCGACGCTCCTCGCCGCATTGGCAAGGTTTGCCACCTCGGAATCGAGCGCCATTTTACGCGGCCTCACCTTGCACTTCCCACGCTTGGCAGCACTGCCACTGCGGCACGGAGGGCGTCGAGTTCGTGGTGCGTGTATTTCGCGTTCATCGCCTTGCTCGCGTGGCCGGTGAGTTTTTGGCGGAGTTCCTGCGCCACGCCGGCATTGGCGAGCGCGGAGTTGAACGAATGGCGGAGAGAGTGAAACGAGAGACTGCTTTGGGTGCGGCCCGCGCTGTTTTCCTCGCGCTGGCGAAGGACGCGGCCGACGACGCCCGCGCGCTCCATGATGCCTCGAAATTTCATCGAAAGTCCGCTCTTCCCGCCGCCCGTCCGGCCCGCGAGGTCGGGGAAGATCGGCGCCTTGCCGATGCCGCGCGTCTGCACACCAAGCCAGGCCGCCAGCTCGGGATGCAACGGGACCACGATCACCGCGCCCGTCTTGCGCGTTTTCACGCGCATCATGCCCGTCTTGAAATCGACGGCTTCCCAGCGCAGCTCTGTCACGTCGCGCAGCCGCAGGCCGGAATAGAAGCCCGCGAGGATCGCGCCTTTCCAGTCGCCCTCTGCCGCGGCGATGAGCTGGCGCACTTGTTCCGGCGTGAACACGTCTTTCTCTACGTCGGCATCGTCGCGCAATGGCTCGACACCGGCGCAGGGGTTCATAGGAATGTATCCGAGGCGGAGTGCGGCGTTGAACGGCGAGGAGAGGATTTTCAACGCACCGTTGACCGTGACCGGTGCGTGCCCTGCCCGCGCCAACGAATCACGAAAGGAACGTAGATCCCGCGGGGAAATTGCGCCGAGTGGCGCGTTGACGCGCTCCCCCGCATGGTTGATAAACTCTTCGATTATCTGGGAATACTTCAAAAACGTCCGCTCCGTGGTCACTCCCTTCTTCCCCGCCAGCCATTCATTCAGCCAAGCGCTCGCCGTGTGGAAGTGCATCGGTTCGCCGTTCGCATGCTCGTGAATCTCGGAAAGCACCCGTCGGCATTGACTCTCGACCAGACGCCCGCTGCGTCCGGCTTTGGCCGCTTGCTCCCATTCGAGCGCGAGTTTCATGGCGAGCGAACGGTCATTCGTCTTTGTGGATTTCTTCAACCGTCTGCCATCGCCAGCGCAAAATGCGGCAACCCAGAAGGGAGAACGGGAACGTTTATGGAGGCTCGGCATAGCGAGTGCGAACGTAAGTGAGAACGTCCAGCCTTGTCCAGAGCTTTCCACGGCTGTTCTCACTCAGAGTAAAACAGTTCGATTCACACTTGGGAATCGAAATGCGGGTTCGATTCCCGCTACCCGCTCCACTTTCCCAGATTCTGGGTCTAGGTTCTTGCGTTAAGTCGGCTGACTCCGCTATCGGGATGCTGGCGCGGAGCTTGGTCCCGGCCCTATCGTCAATGCCTTATCCCCGGTTCCTCACTTTCGTCACGCTCTGTGCCCTCGCGTCGGTGACGCAGGCGCAGGAGGGCACGGGGAGCGGCGCGGCAGGGGGGAGCACTGGGAGCACCAGTAGCTCGGGCGCGAGTTCGGCGTTTGGTTCGCCATCGAACACCGCCCCATCGCGACCTTCGCCAGCAGCATCGTACGGCGCATCGACCGCCCCGGCGGCAAATCCCGCAGCGTTCGCCCCGCCGCCCGGCACGAGCAGTTCAGCGACCGGCTTCGGCACTGGGATTGGCACCGGGACAGCCGTGCAGTCGGGGCAGACACCGGGGACCGAAATACCGGGCGGCAGCCTCGGCGGCGGTGCGGCCCGGACGGAGGAATCGCCGACGAGTTTTTCCATCTCCACCGGCTACGGGCGGGCGCCGGAGGTGTTTGTGTCCGGCGAGGGGCGACTGGCCCGGCCGCGATTTCAGACGCGGGTCTCGGGTTCGATCGGATTCGACGACAATATTTTTCAAACCCCCACGAATGCGAAGGCAACGCCGGATACCGTAATCCGTCAGCAGATCTCAGAGGCCACTCCGGATCAGGTGGTGCTGGTCCCGGTCCCGGACGATCGGCCGCGGCGGATCGGCGTGATCACGCCGCCCCGGCAGCAGCAGTTCCGCAGCGTCTTCATCCCCGGGCAGGAGGCACAGTTTCAGGAGATCGTCATTCCCGGTTCGCCGAAGCCGAAACGGCAGGTCAGCGCGATTTCGCGGGAAAGCTTCAGTTTTCAAGCGCAGGTCGCCACGCGGCGGACGGTGTTTACGTTCGATCTCAATGCAAATGCCGACTACTACTGGAACCGCCCCAAAGATAAGGCCGAGTACAACGGCAGCCTCGCGGTGCGTTACCTGCATCGCTTTTCGCCGCGGCTGCAGTTCACCGCGAGCGTAGACGCGAGCTACCTTTCCCAGCCCGACCTGACCCAAATCAATACCCCGACGGGCCTCGGAGCCGGGAACTATCTCGTGGTCACCGCAAAGTCGGACCTTTCTTATCGCTGGACCCCTCGATTTACCTCGGTCGTGAGTCTCTCCTACAATCAACTCACCTTTGACGAGCCGGTGCGCCAGACCGGCGACTACCGCGGTCTGATCCTTGGGGGTGAGCTGCGTTACCTTTGGTCTCCACGACTCACCGCGGTAATGGAAGGCCGGTATGGTCAGATCAGCTACTTGAACAATCCAGCGCTCGATTCCTCCACGCTTTACGCGCTGATTGGGTTCGATCTGAGCCTGAGTCGGCGCGCTTCGGCCACCGTCCGGGTCGGTGAATCCCTGCGCGAGTTTGACGCGGGCGGTGGATCGTCCTCCTCCCCTTATTTGGAGGCGACCCTGAATTATCAGCTCGCCAAGGCGAGCGTCCTCTCCTGGAACAATCGCTTCGGCTTCGAGGAACCAGGCAGCGCGACCTCCGAGATCGTGAGCTTTCGGAGTGGCGTTTCCGTCACGCATTTCTTCGGGCCGCGGTTGCGGGGCTCGCTCGGCGTGAACGCGATCTTCCGGCGGACGACCGATGATACCGCGCAGACCGAGAGCAACGAGACGACGTTGGATTCGACACTCAGCGTCCTTTACACCCTGACCCGTTCCTGGACCTTTAATCTGAACTACTCTTACACGACTCTCTTTGTGGATCCCGGTGAGTCGGATTATTTCCGTAATCGGCTTTTTGCAGGATTCGACTATTCATTTTAATCCTAAATCTGCCGAAACTGCCGCATCCACGGGACTGGTTGCGGGAAACGGCAAAGACGGCTACCCTCCCCACCTTTTCCACCACGCCATGAATCAACCGAGCGAAGTTAAACTCCATTTCCTGGACTATTGGCGTGTCATCAAGCTGCGGATGGGCCTGATCATGCTCGCGTTTTTCCTCGTCATGGTCACGGCGGGCGTCACTACCTATTTCCTGCCGCGCGAGTTTTATTCCACGGTGAAAATGGAGGTGAAAGAGGACAATTCCGGTCCCGTGCAGCTCGTGCCAGGCAGCGGTCCGCGCGGCTACAACCCCAACTTCGTGGCCACCCAGTTCCAGATCCTTCAGACCACGGAGATCCTTTATCCGGTCATTGATCGACTGTCGCTCATCAAGGAATTCACCCCGGCAGGCGCTCCGCCCGCCACGCTGCCGGAAGTCTACTCCAAGCTGCGGCGCTCGATGCGCCTCCAGGAAATTCGCAATACTGGCCTGATCGAAATCGGCGTCTATAACACCGACGCGAAACTCGCCGCCTACATCGCAAACACCATCGCGAGCGTCTACACCGAGAAACGGCAGAGCGAACTGGAGCAGAGCGTCAACAAGAGCCTCGCCCAGCTCGACGAAGAGGTCCGGAAAAAGCGCTCCGAAGTGGAGGCTGCGGCAAGTAATGCGGCGAAAATTCGGGCGCGGGAAGGCATTAACGATGCCGATCCGGACAGCAGCGCCTCGATGCCCGGCGTATCGGAACAATTTCTCTCGCAGGACGTGACCAAGGTGAACGAGCAACGCGTCCTCGTCAGTCAACTCACCTCGCAGCTTCTGCGCATCGAGAAACTGCAGCCGTCCGAGTTGATGGAGGCCCTCCGCGCCCTGAACATCGATGACCCGACGGTGACGAACAATCTCCCGCTCTTTCAATCCGAGCTCGCCGAAGAGGCGCGCCTGATCAATTCCGGCGTCGGCGACAATCACCCTCGCCTGAAATCGCTCCGCGCCCAGCGGGCGGTGCACGAAGACATCCTCACCCGGCAGCTCGACAGCATCCGGCGCGCACAGGCGACGAAACTCAAGATCGAGCAGGACCGCCTCGAACAGATCGAGCAGCAACTCGAGCGCTCGAAGAAAACGCAGATCGAGCAGAAGACGCGGATGCTCGAATACGTCGATGCCAAGAACAAATACATCCAGGCCCGCAAGGTGATGGAAAATGCCGAGCTGACGCTGGCCTCGGAGCGAATGAAAATCAACATCGTCCAGAACGCCGCGAAGATCTGGCAAAAAGCCGAGCCCTCGCCCGCGCCATCGAAGCCGAACGTCCCGCTTTACATGTTCGTCGCGGCCTTCGTCGGCATCATCGTTGGCTGCGCGCTCGCCTTCTTCATCGAGTATCTGGATACCAGCGTAAAGACACTCGACGACGCCGAACGTTTCCTGCAATCGCCCGTCCTCGCGGTGATTCCGAAAAATGTTTCGGTGCTGATCAAGACTCGCGGCGACACCGCGGACGCCGAAGCTTACCGCATCCTTCGGGCGAACGTGGAATTCAACAAACCCAACCGGGAAGCCAACACCTTCACCGTCATCAGCGGCGGTCCCGGCGAGGGCAAATCGACCACGCTCAACAACCTCGCCTACACGTGTGCCAAGGGAGGTTACAATGTGCTCGTCGTCGATGCCGACTTGCGCCGACCGACGCAGCACGGGTTTTTCGAAGTCGAGAACAACCTCGGGCTGACGGACTACCTCGTCGGCAAGGCGGACCTCGAAGACGTGGTCAAGACAACCCGCATCGACAACCTTTCGTTCATCCCCGCGGGTCAGATTCCAGAGGATTCCATCGGCATCCTCAATTCCCAGCGGATGACCGATCTCGTCCACAAATTGAAGACCCAATACGATCTCGTCTTCTTCGATTCCCCACCCATCCTCGGGGTCAGCGACGGCTCGGTGCTGACCAGCGAGGTGGATATGACCATCATGGTGGTGCAACATCGCCGCTTCCCGCGCGCCATGCTCCAGAGGGTGAAACAGGCCGTCACCAACGTGGGTGGCCGCCTCATCGGCGTGGTCATCAATAACGTCGATACCCGCCACGACGACGGATACGGCTACTACAACAACTACGCCGACTACTACGCCCCTCGCCCCTCGGAAGGCAGCCGCCCCCTTCCCGCCCGCCCACCTGCGGCCGTCGCCGCGATCAAGCCACCGCGCGACACCCGCGAAGACTACTAGCCGCCATGCGTCTCCTTTGTTCCCTTCTCGTCGTCCTCCTCGCCTCCAGCCACGCCTTTGGGCAGGCCATGGCCACGATGCGACCTGGTGATACTTTCGAAATTCGTCTGGGCGGCGTTCCCTCGGACCTCGCCGTCGAGTTCAACATTCAGTACACCGTTAGTCAGGAAGGCATGGTCAACATCCCGAACGTGGGCCCGATGCGCGTTGGCGGACTCACCCCGCCGCAGGTCGAGAAGATGATCCAGACTCGGCTCGTGAGCGACAAGCTCTTCACCCATCCGTCGGTAAACATCAACCCGTCGCCGAACTCCCGCTTCGTCACCATCGGCGGTGGAGTGCGCGCCCCGCAGCGGCTCGTCTGGACGCCCGACCTCACCCTGCGCGCCGCGATCGATCTCGCTGGCGGCTTGAGCGACTTCGGCACGATGAAAGGGGTGAAGCTGATCCGCGAAGGCGCGGTGCAGATTTTCGACGGGCGGAAGTTTGAAACCAATCCCGCCGAAGATCCGCGGCTCCTGCCTGGCGACCAAATCGTCGTCCGGCAATAGCGTACGGCGCTAGTCCGTAGTGATGAGACGGCGGTGCTTCCAAAGGTAGCCGCAGCCGGAGTAGAGCGTGAGCACGAGCGCGATCGCGATTAGGATTGGCCCGCCGATGTGCCACGCTTTTTCCCAGGGCGTGCCGATGAAAAACCAGCCCGCCTGCTGCATCTCCGCGAGCGAGAGCAGCACGAGGAAATAGATCACCGTCACCATCTGCCACGCCGTCTTGTGTTTGCCCATCTTCTCGCTGGGCAAGACGACGCCCTTCCCCGCGGCGAGCAGGCGCAGGCCGGTGATGAGGAATTCGCGGCTGATGATCACGATCGCCGCCCACGCCGGGATCGCGTGCTCCGGGATCAGGCAGATGAATGCAGCAGCCATCAGGATTTTGTCCGCCAGCGGATCCATCAGCCGGCCAAAATCAGTCTCCAATTTCCTGCGCCTCGCGATCGCCCCGTCGAAATAATCCGTGATCGCCGCCGCCACGAAAAAGATTAGCCCGAAGCTGAATCCCCAGCCCCACGTGATCGGCACCGGCAGCCACGAACTGTCTCCACGCCAGCCCAGCGTCATCGCCGCGACGAATCCCCCCGTGAGGAAAAAGCGCGAGACAGTGAGTCGATTCGGGAGATTCATGCGGGCAGCGCAACGGCTTATCCGAGGACTTCGCGCGAGTCCATCGCGGCGGCGTCGCCTTCGTGAAACCTGAACACGGCGATCGGAGGAACCACCGGTTCCACACAAGACCCGGAATCAGAGATTAGTGGGTGTCGTCCACCTCCGCAGCCGATCGCCCTCTCGGTGAAGATGCTCGCCGGTGCGACCGGCGCGATCTCGTCGAACCGGCTGCCTCGCCCTGTTTGCGGAAGAGCCGCGCGATTTCCCCCGCCCCGTGAACGCGCGGCTTCGGCAATCTTTCACTCACCGATCGGTGGTGAATCATGACGAAGACTCCCTGGGGAACCTGAAGGGGCGGGCGGCTCACAGGGAGAGGCCGAGGGTGAGAAAGGTGGACAGGATCATCGCACGGAGGGCGGCGAGGTGATCGAGGAACCAGAAGAGCGCGCGGAAACAGGGGAGATAGGGATCGAAGCAGACGGGGTGAATCATGGCGGATGAAATGCGGGACGGTGCGGGCGCTACTCGAGGACGGTGAGTTCGCGGTTGGCGCGGCGGAGCTTGGCGCTGAGGCCGCGGGCGAGGTTTTCGAGGAGCTTGATCTTGATGCCGGGATGGGTGACGGCGAGGCGGTCGAAGGCGCTGAGGGGAAGGATGTCGCAGAGGGTGTCGGTATCGGCGATGACGGTGGCGGAGCGCGGGGCACGATCGAGGGCGGCCATTTCGCCGAAGGCCATGCCGGCGGAGAAGGAGGCGAGGCGTTTCGACCGGCCCTCGGGCAGGTCGATGACGACGCGAACGGAGCCGCGGGCGAGGAGGAAGAGTTCGCGGGCGTCGTCCCCGGCGTGGATGACAGTCTCGCCGGCGGCGTAGCTCCGGCGGCGGAGGATCTGGCCGAGGGCGGTGAGCTCGGCGGCGTCGAGGCCGCGGCAGAGGTCGAAGTCCTTGAGGACGATATTCTGCGGGCTGGTGGCGGGCGGGCGGAGCCGGGCGAGGAGGCGGTTTTCGCAGGCTTCGAGGGCCGTGTCGTTATCCGGGCTGAGTTGGAGGATTTCGTCGGCGCGAGCCCCGAGGATGCGCCGGAGGAAGCGGCCGAGGTGGGTGAGATGATCGGCGTGGGTGAGGATGATGGTGCGGCCGGAGGCGTGATACTCGGCGAGGAGCGGGGCGAGCAGGCGACAGGCGCTTTCGTTGACACTCAGGACGCGTTTGAAATCGAGGATGATGTAGTCGACGCCGTCGTCATGGCCGACGATCTCGCGGACGAGGAGTTCGGTGGAGGCAAAGAGGAGATGGCCCTGGAGCTGGTAGACGAGGATGCGGCTGCCGTGCTCGCGGAGAATGGCGGCTTCGGCGGGATTCCAGAGGCGATTGGAACTGAGTTCGGCGGCGCTGGAGCGGACGCGGATGACGGAGCGGCCGGTGCCGGGGCGGTTGAACAGATGGAGGTCCCAGTGGCGGGAAAGGGCGTTGCAGGTGCGGACGCCGCGGATGCTGTTGCCATGGCGATCGAGCCGCGGAGAAAAGACGCCGATGCCGAGCTGCCCGGGCAGGACCGCGATGACGCCGCCGGAGACGCCGCTTTTGGCCGGCAGGCCCACATCATGCAGCCACTCGCCGGCGTAGTCGTACATGCCGCAGGTGCCCATGACGCCGAGGACGCTCTCGACGTATTCGCCGCGGATGGCCTGCGCGCCGGTGAGGGGATTGACGCCGCGATTGGCGAGGGTGGCAGCCATGATGGCGAGCTCGCGGCAGGTGGCGGAGATGGCGCACTGCTGGAAGTAGAGATCGAGGGCGGCGGCGGGATCCTCGGTGAGGATGCCGGCATTGCGCAGCATGTAGCCGATGGCGCGGTTGCGGTGGCCGGTGTCGCTCTCGGAGCGGTAGACGGCCTGATCGATCTCAAGGCTGCGGCCGGCGTAGCGACCGAACATGTCGACGATGCGATCGAGCTTCATGCGCGACGTGCGGCCTTCCACGAGCGCGGTGGCGGTGATGGCACCGGCGTTGATCATGGGATTGCGCGGGCGTCCGGTCTCGGGATCGAGGCTGATGGAATTGAAGGCGTCGCCGGTGGGCTCGACGCCGATTTTCTCCATGACCTCGGCGCGGCCGCGGTCTTCGAGGGCGAGGCCGTAGACGAAGGGCTTCGAGAGGGACTGGATGCTGAAAGGGACGCTGGAATCGCCGACCTCGTAGACGCCGCCATTGGTCGTCACGACGCAGATGCCGAACCAGTCCGGGTCGGCCTTGGCCAGCTCGGGAATGTAGGTGGCGACCTGCCCGGTGTGGACGCCGGCGAGTTCGCGATGGACCTCGGCGAGGTGGCTGAGAATGGGGCAGGTGCAGGCAGCCGGGCCGGGCTGAGCGGGGAGATCGAGGATCTCCGGGGTGAAGGAGTAGTTTTCGTCGACGACGGTGAGGCAGGGATCGGATGCGGATGAGTTCATGGATACGATGCGGGTTCGGCCCCAGGAGGGCGCACTTGGAACTCACCGGTTTCCGCCCGTTCCTGACAAAAAAGTCGAAAAAAAGTGACGGGGGTATTTGGGCCGTTCCGCGACGGGCTGTGCTGCGCGCGGAGAGCGCTCTCAGTTTGAACTCCGCACCGCCTCCGTGGTGATTCCGAGGTAACGGCGGACCCACTGCTCGTAGAACTCGGTGTCCCGAAACGTGCGTGCGCGTTCTTTCCAGAGCAGGAGTCGATCACCGGCGAGGGTGTCCCTTTGGCCCGCCGGGCCGAGGCCGCCAGTGGCCACATCGTCGAGGAAATCGGGGAACCACGCGGGGACGGGCGCGGGCGGATCGGGGAGCGGCCAGTAGATGGCGTCGTCGAGGGCATTGGCAAAGGCGAGGTGGCCGCCGCGCGGGGAGAGGACGTCCTGAAAGCTGGGTGCATCGAGGCCGAGCCCGCCATGCAGCGGGATGGGGTAGGGAAGGGTGACGGGTTCGCCGGTGGCCACGTCCCAGAGCCGCCAGGTGCCGAGATCCACGGTGAGGAAGCGACGCCGGTCCGGGAGGAAAATGAAGTACTGCATGGTGGCCGTGCTGGAGATGGGGTCGAAACGCGGACGACCGGTGGCGGCGTCCCAGACGCGGGCGGTGCCATCGCGCGAGGCGGTGCCGACGAGGGTGCCATCGGGGTTGAAGCTGGCGCCGGAGAGTTCGCCGCGGTGCTGGAGCGGCGCGGTGAGGGGCTGACCGGTGGCGGCATCCCAGACGCGGGCGGTGGAATCGTAGCTGGCGGTGACGAGCCGGGTGCCATCCGGGCTGAAGCGCGCGGAGAGGATCGGCGCGGTGTGCCCGCGCAGGGTGGTGATCTTCTCGCCGGTGGCGCCGCGCCAGACGTGGGCGAGGCCGTCGATGCCGGCGGTGGCCACGCGGGTGCCATCGGGGCTGAAGCGGACGCCCTTGACGAGCACGCCGTGGCGCATCTCGCGGAGGAAGGTGCCGGTGGTGGTGTCGTAAAGGCGCAGGGTGCCATCGGTGCCGCCGAGGGCGATGAGCGAGCCATCCGGCGCCAGTGTGGCGGGCTGGAGACGGCTGGGCGTCTGGACCGGGGGCCAGAGGGGCTGCCACGCGGTGGGATCGGCTGCCGCGGCGGGCACGGCCCAGCCGTAGAGCCAGCCGGCATTGGTGGCCACGATGAGGCGGCGGCCATCGGGGGTGAATTCGCAGCCGTAGACGCTGCCCTCCACGGGCGTGCGATCGAGCACCGGCCGGCCGCTGGCCACGTCGTAGACGGAGAGGCTGGTGCGCGGGAGAAAGGAGCCCAGGGCGTAGAGGCGTTCATCCGGGCTGAGGTGGGAGGCGTCGTTGTCGCGGGAGCCTTCCGGATGGAAAGTGCGCGGGCCCGCGACGGGGCGGATGTCCCAGGCGTGGAGGACGCGGGCCTGCTGGCCCGGGATTGCCGCGAGGGTGAGGGCGCGGGTGCCATCGGCGCTGAGCGCGGCGGCGTCGAGGGAGCCTTCATGCGGGATGGCTTCGCAGAGGGGCGCGCCGGTGCGCACGTCCCAGAGGCGGGCGGTGAAGTCGGAATTCGTGCTCAGGGCGCGGGTGCCGGTGCGGTCGAGCGCGATGCCGGTGGAGACGTAGCGCTGGGCCAGGGGTGCGGAGGCGGGGAGGCCGGTATCGGCGGAGTAGGCGCGGCTCACGCCGATCAGGTCGGCGGTGAGGACGCGGCGTCCATCGGGCGTGATTTCGAGCTCCGCGACTTGGGCGCCGATTTCTCCCAGCGCGCTCACCTTCCGGCGGCGGGCGACATCCCACACCGCCACGTCATAGCCGCCGGCCAGCACGGCGAGGCGCTCGCCCGAGGCATCGAGGGCCGCCTTGCGCACGGGTAGCGCGAGTTCCGGCGCAAATGCGTCGCCGCTCCCCGGAGGCCCCCACACGGCGAGACTCTTGCCTTTTCCCCAGGCGAGCAGGGTGCGGCCATCGGCGGAGCAGCGGAGTTGCGTGGGCTCGAAGCCGGCCGCGAGCAGTCGCAGCGGGATGAGCCCGGCGGCGAAATCCTCCACCGCGCCACTGGCTACGAAAGTGCCACCGGCGAGGGCCAGCGAGCGGCCGTCGCCGCTGAAGGTGAGCGCGCGCAGCGGCTTCGCCGGCGTGGCGGTGCGGCTGAGGATCCGCCCGGAGGGCAGCTCGATGAGCACCACGGCGCCGGACGATTCGCCCGCGGCAAGGCGGGAGCCATCGGGAGAAAAGGCGAGCGCCGCGACTTCCTGCAAGGCCAGCGGCGGACAGGCATCGACTCCGCGGGAGCTATCGATGACGCGGACTCGCCCGCCTTTCGCCGCGAACGCGGCCCGGCCGGAATCGACGCTGAAGGCCGGCGGCACGGCGAGCCACTCCGCTTCCAACCGCACCGCCGGGCCCAGCGGAAAGGCGAAGGGCCGCTGATCGAGGATGGAGATGGCGTAGGTGGCGGCCTGCCAGCTCTGGAGATCGGCGCGGAGGCGGTAGGAAAGCTCGGTGAGCGCGCGGGCGGCGTAGTCGCGCTCGAGGAGGGAGTCGAGAGCGCGCCATTCCAGATGGGCGACCGTGGCCCGCAGCCGGTCGCCGGCCTGGAGCTCGGCGGCGCGAGCGCGCTCGGTCTGGCGGAGCTGCACGGCCACGGCGATGAAGCCCGCGAGCAGGGTGAGGATCAGGGCGGCGGAGAGCGCGGCGGCGAGCGGCTTGTGCCGCGCCCAGAAGATGACCATCGAGAGCGTGCTCTCGGGCTGCGCGAGCACCGGCTCGCCGCGAGCGAAGCGTTCGAGATCATCGGCTAGGGCGGCGGCGGA
>JANPHH010000552.1:0-5541 GCA_031424375.1 Chthoniobacter sp.
GGCCTCTACCGCGTGACCTACACCGGCAGCGAATCGACTGCGCCGGCCAAGGCGACGACGGACGGACAGGAGAAGCGCGACCTGCGCCACCAACTCGAGGCCTTCCACGCGAAGCAGGATGCGAAAGCGATCGAGGTCGCCTGGCCGCATCTCGGCGACGCGGACTTCTTCATCCGCTGGGCGGCCCGCACTGCGGTGGAACATCAACCGCGGGAGAGCTGGCAGGAGAAGGTCTTCGCGGAGACCCATCCCGAGGCTCGCATCCAGGCGCTGCTCGCGCTCACCCAGGTCGCCGGCATCGACCCACAACATCGTAAGCCGACCGATCCACCCAACGATGCCGCGCTCGGTGCGCGCATCCTGGAGGCACTCGCGAAGTTCGATTTCAAAACGCTGAGCAACGAGCAGCGCATCGGCGCGACCCGCACGGCGCAGATCGCGCTGGTGCGCTTCGGCGCGCCAGACGACGCACTTAAGGCGAAGCTGATCGCGGCCTTTGATCCGCAGTTCCCCGCCGCGACACGGGAACTCAATCAGGTGCTCTGCGAACTGCTCGTCTTTCTCCAATCCCCCACGATCGCCGCGAAGGCGGTGGCGCTGCTCGACAAAGCGCCCGGGCAGGAGGAGCAGATGGAATACGCGCGCTCGCTGCGCATGCTCAAGACCGGCTGGACCACGCCGCTGCACACCACCTACTTTTCATGGTTCCTCAAGGCCGCGAACTACCGCGGTGGAGCAAGCTTTGAGAAGTTCATCGAGTTCATCCGCAACGATGCCGTCGCCAGCCTGAGCGACGCGCAAAAGACGGAACTCACCGCAATCCTCGACAAAAAGCCCGAAACGAAATCCCCGCTCGAAGCAGCCGCCATGGTTCTCGCCGGTCACACGACAATCACGCCGTGGACCGTCGAACAACTCACGCCCACCGAAGCGGAGATGAAGGGACGTGACTTTGAACGCGGCCGGAAATTCTTCGGCGCCGTCGGCTGCTACGCCTGCCATCGCTTCGGCAATGAAGGCGGCATGACCGGACCGGATATCACCGGTGCCGGCGGCCGCTACACGCCCCACGATTTGCTCGATGCGATCATCAATCCGAGCAAGGAAATCAATGAGCAGTTCGTCCCCACCGTGATCACCAAGACCGACGGCACGCAGGTCATCGGCACGATCGTGAATCTCGGCGCCGACAACGTGAAAGTGAACACCGACGGCAGCAACCCGAACCAGCAAGTCTCCGTGGATCGCAAACAAGTCACGAGCATCGAGGCTTCGAAGATTTCGTTGATGCCGCCCGGCCTGCTCAACATCCTGAGCAAGGATGAAGTGCACGACCTGCTCGCCTACGTCCTGAGCGGCGGCGATCCGAAAAACGCGGCTTTCGCGAAGCGGTAACTCGCGGCGCGCGCGCTGCTTTCGGAGCCCGAACATTTCGCTTGCGACTACATCCGTAATCGCTCATTGATTACAACCGTAGTCCATGACCACCCGGAAACCAGCCGCGTCACGCTCGAACGGAACCACCACGACTTCCCTCCCCACCATCTCGGATGCCGAGTGGGTGGTGATGCAGGAATTCTGGCAGCGCGGCGATAGCACCGCCGCCGACATCGTGACTGCGCTCGAAGGCCGCATGCATTGGAAGCCCCGCACCGTGCAGTCGCTGATCAACCGCCTCGTCGGCAAAGGCGCTCTCGGCTTCACCAAGATCGGCCGCGAACATCTCTATCAGCCGCTGGTCGCGGAATCGGAGTGCGTGATGGAAGCCAGTCGCAAGTTTGTGGATCGAATTTTCGGTGGCCGCCTCGCGCCGCTGCTGGCCTGCTTTGTCGAAAGCGGCGAAGTGAGCACACAGGATATTGCCAAGCTTCGCCAGATCCTCGAGGAGGTGAAAAAGGAGGCGAAAAGGAAGTGAACGCTGACCTGCTCCATCTGCTCGCGACCTGGGCCTGGCGCACTTCGCTCGAAGCGCTGCCGCTGGCCCTCGTCGCGATTCTGTTTTGGCGTCTGCGTGGGCTGCCGACGGCGTGGCGCTGGTGGTTGCCGGCGCTTTTCTTCCTGCGCCTCGCGATGCCGCAAGTGCCGGAGACGGGCTGGCATTGGTGGAATGTCGAAGCGTTGACCACTCCAGCAGCGAGCGAGCCGGTCACGACCACGAGTGACCTTGCGGTCGCCCCCACGATGTTCCATTTCCTCCCGCTGCTCTGGGCGCTCGGCTGCGCCGGCGTCATCGGTTGGTTGCTACTTTCGCAATGGCGCCTGCGCCGCTACGTCGCACGGTTCGCCCGCTCCGCTTCTCCCGAGATGGAGCAACACGCGTTGTGGGCGGCGGCACGCCTGGGACTCTCGGCGCGTCTGCCGCTGCGCGTGATGCCGGGCTGGTCCACGATGGCGGTCCTCGGATGGCTGCGCCCGGAGCTGCTCCTCCCGGCGGATCTCGGGGAACGCTTCACGGTCGCGCAAATCCGCGGGATGTTTCTGCACGAGATGGCGCATGTGCGGCGGCGCGATGTGCTGTGGACGTGGCTCGCGCTCGGCCTTTGCGCCCTGCATTGGTTCAATCCCCTCGCCTGGCTCGCGCTGCGTCGCTTCCACGCCGATCGCGAACTCGCCTGCGATGCGGCGGCCCTGCGCGCGCTAGACCCGACCGCGCGGCAGGATTACGGCGAGGCCTTGCTCCGATGCTTGGAATGTCCCGCGCTCCGTGCCGCACCCGCGCTCGCTCCTTTCTTTCGCCGCTTCCCCGAACTCAAACAACGCCTCCACAACATCATGACCCCCACCTCCCCCACCCTCGTTGGACGACTCTTCGCCGTTCTGCTCATTCCCTCGCTGATCGCGATATCCTTTACCACCGCCCGCGCGCAGAAGGACGGTGAAGCGGCCAAACCTGTGACTCCAGACGCAGCGCCCGCCGAGCGTCCGCTGCGCGATGGCGAGAAGCCGACGACCGTCAAGCGGGATGGAGAGGGCGAGAAACCTGCCGCGCGCGACGGCGATCAACCACGGGAAGGCCAGCGCGATGGAGAGGTGAAACGGAAACGCGCCCGCGAAGGCGACGCCCCCGCCAAGGAAGGTCCGCGCGATGGGGATCAGCCAAAGGCCGGTCCACGTGACGGCGATCAGCCAAAAAAGGGAATGCGTGACGGCGACCAGCCCAAGCCCGGATTGCGCGACGGGGACGTGAAGAAGGCTGGCCCACGTGAAGGCGATCAGCCGCGCAAAGGTGCGCGTGATGGCGAAGGTGCCGCGAAGGCGGGGCCGCGCGATGGTGACGCGCCGAAAGCCGGACCGCGCGAGGGCGACCGCCCCAAGGCGGATGGCGAGAAACCGGAAGCCCGCTAAGCGAAAACGATGCATGCGGAAGCGCAACGTGCCTGCCGGGAAAAGAGGCGCAAAGACGTTTGGCGCAACGTAGGACGGATTTTCAATCCGTCTCCGAGCGAGGCGAAAGTTTTCAGCGCATCATCCGCTTGGAAAGACGGATTGAAAATCCGTCCTACCTTCGGCGTCTTCGCCGCGGTGGTGGTTCTAACGTTTGGCACTGCGGTCGCGGAAGAAAAACCGTGGTCTTTTGCGCCCATCAAAAAACCGGCGGCGCCGAAGGTCACAGAGGTGGCTTGGTGCCGGGACGCGGTCGATCTCTTCGTCCTTTCCAAGATTGAAGCGAAGAAGCTCACCCCGAATCCGGATGCCGATCGAACGACGCTGCTGCGCCGCGCCACCTTCGATCTCACTGGCCTGCCGCCGACGCCGGAGGAAATCGAGTCGTTCGTGCGCGATGCCTCGGCGGACGATCAGGCCTTTGCTCACGTGCTGGATCGGCTGCTCGCTTCGCCGCGCTTCGGCGAACGCTGGGCGCGGCACTGGCTCGACGTGGTGCACTACTCGGACAGCGTCGGCCGGACGATGAACGCGGCATTCCCCTACGCCTTCCGCTACCGCGACTACGTCATCGACGCGTTCAACAAGGACAAACCCTACAACCGCTTCGTCGCGGAACAGGTCGCGGGTGATCTCCTGCCGGCGCGGACGAACGAGGAGCGGCGCGAAAACCTGATGGCGACCGGCTTTCTCACCATGGGCGCGGTGGATCTCTCGGATGCTGGCGGCGAGCAATTCGCGATGGATCGCGTGGACGATCAGATCGACGTGACGACCCGCGCCGTGCTCGGGCTCACCGTGGCTTGTGCGCGGTGTCACAATCACAAGACCGATCCGATCAAGCAGCGCGACTACTACGCGCTCGCCGGCATTTTCTACAGCACCGAGACGTGGCCCGGAGTCGCGGGCAAGGGCGACCTCGGGCCGAATGGCTACGTGGACGAAGATCGTCTGCTGAAGCTGCCGACGCTGGCCCCGAACGCTGCGCCTCTCGCGACGCGCGGACGCACGGCTGCTCCCGCGGACGCGGATGCGGCGGCGATGGATGCGATGATGGATGCTCAGCGCACGAAGGGTTACCCGACCGTGTTTGCCTTCCGCCCGGATCGCGCGATGGGCGTGCTCGAGGGCGAAATGCGCGACTGTGCGATTCGCATCAAAGGCGATCCGCAGGACCCCGGCGAGGTGCCGAAGCGGGGTTCATTTTCGGTGGCGGGACTGCCGCCGTTCCCGGCGATTCCGGAGAAGGTCAGCGGCCGCCTCCAACTCGCGCAGTGGCTCATCGCCCCGGAGAATCCCCTAACCGCACGCGTGTTCGTCAATCGGGTGTGGCAGCATCTCTTCGGACGCGGGCTGGTGCGCACGGTGGATGACTTCGGCCTGACCGGCGAAGCGCCGACGAACCCGGAACTGCTCGATCATCTCGCGATGCGCTTCGCCGAGGGCGGTTGGTCGGTGAAGAAATTTCTCCGCGCGCTGATGCTGAGCCGCACCTACCGGCTGAGCAGCGCGGGAGACGCGGCGCGCGAGAAGATCGACGGCGCGAATGAACTCTACTGGCGCGCCGAGGTGCGGCGACTGGAACTCGAGCCGATCCGCGACACGCTGCTCCTCGTCGGCGGGGAGTTGAAGTTCGAGCGCCCCGAAGGCATCCAGGTCGCCGGCTTTGGCGGGAAAGGCAAGGAGGCGCGGCTGCGCAGTCTGCTGCGCGAAGATGCGCCGGTGCGCACGATCTACCTGCCCGCGCTGCGCTCGATGCTGCCGTCGATGCACGAGCTTTTTGATTTCCCCGAGCCCAGCCAGATCAAGGGCCTGCGCGAGGTGACGACCATTGCTTCGCAGTCGCTTTTCTTCATGAACAACCCGCTCGTCGAGGAAACCGCGCAGAATGCCGCCACGCGGCTGCTCGCGGAAAAGGGCGACGACGAGAAACGCGTGCGGCTCGCGTGGCTGCGCGTGCTTGCGCGCGAGCCGACGCGGGAGGAGATCGCCGACACGCTCGCCTTCCTCAAGTCGCTCAACGCCGACGGCGATGCGCGCTATCGCTGGTCCACTTTCGTGCAGGCGCTGCTCGCGAGCGCCGAGTTCCGCTACCTCCGCTGACCATGAACACCTGCTCCAACACCGCCCTCGCGCTCGACCGCCGCAGCTTCCTCC
>JANPHH010000553.1:0-5641 GCA_031424375.1 Chthoniobacter sp.
CGGCTCATGTATTCGGAATGCGGGTCGTAGGTCTGCGCGAGCGTGGTGAGGAAGCCCTTGATGATGTCCTCGTTGTTCAACTCGTGCAGATTGCGCAGCATCTGGTCGTAGCGCTTGGTAATCCGCTCCTTCGGATCTTTCTCGACCTTCACCACGGCCTCGGTCTTTCCGGTTGCTTCGCCCTTCGTTTCCGGCGTCTTCGCGCCATCGACGTTCGTCACCGGGGCGGTGCTGTCGGAGCCCAGCTTGCCTTCGTGGCCCTTGATCGGGCCGGCGTCAGCCGTCGCCGCGCCACTGTGTTTATTGAGCACCTCCTGGAGCACCTCGCCTTCCAGACGTTCGCGCCAGATTCTCTCCGCGTCCGCTTCATCCTTCGGCCACGGCGCCTTCTGGCGGTTCACCTCGATCATCTTGTCGCTGGTAAATTCAAACTTCCCTTTGAGCAATTCCTTCGCCTTGGCAATCCGCTCCTCCACCCGCTGGCGATAGGTCTTGAAAATCTTGAAGGCTGGATCGGGATTGCCGAGCAGGATGTCGTTGTCGAGCGTGCTCCCGTATTTCTTCACGAAGCCGTCGACGTCCTTTTGCGTGAAGTAGACGCGATTGTAGTCCAGCGCCTCCAGATAGTTCTTCAGCAGTTGCTGGCCGATCTTTTCGTCGACCTTGCGGCGGCTGTAGTGGCCCTGCTCCATGAGCCGGGCAACGGAGATTTCGATCTGTCCGGGATCCGGCTCCTCTGCCAGCACGAACGCCGGCGAACAAAGAGAAAGAATGGCCAGCGTGACGAGGGAGAACCGAGACTGTTTCATCGAGATGGATTTGAAGGAAGGCAAGCGGCTGGGAACCTTGGCAGAATCGCCCGAAAGCGCAAATTGGCTTTCGGGATCATTTACCGCGTCGTCTGGTTGTGGTTAATCGGCTCCGGACGCGGCATCGGCCGCGCTTTTGAGCACGATGCGGGCCCCGTCCGCCGTTGCGAACCCTCTCATGATCTCTTTCGACACTTTCACCGGCGGCCTCTTCGATACGAACTGCTTCTTCCTCCCGGCCGCGGGCATCCTCATCGATGCCCCGCAGGGCGCCGCGGAGTGGCTCACCGCCCAGGGGCACCGGGTGAAAACGCTGCTCCTCACCCACGGCCATATCGACCACGTCTGGGACGCTGCCTCCATCCAACGCGTGCATGGCTGCCGCGTCGGCTATCACGCGGACACCGCGCCGATGGTTACCGAGGCGGATTTTTTTCGGAAGTTCGGCTTCGGCTGGGACATCGAGCCGATCACGCCGGGCGAACTGATTGACGAGGTGCCATCGCTGGTGATCGAAGGCATCGACTTTCAGGTGCTGCTCGTGCCCGGCCACTGCCCGGGCAGCCTGTGTTTTTTGCACAAAGCGGAGCAGGTGCTCTTCGGCGGCGACGTTCTTTTCGCCGGCGGCGTGGGACGCTGGGATCTCCCCGGCGGCGATGCCGAACTGCTCTTTCATGGCATCAAGACAAAGATCTTCCCGCTCGGTGACGACGTGACGGTGCTGCCCGGACATGGACCCGCGACGAAAGTGGGCATCGAGCGGAAGACGAATCCCTACCTGGTCTGATCCATGGAGCGCCTCGCCCGAGCCGCCCTGTTCATCGAACGCTACGGCATCTCGCTCCTGTTTCTCTACTTCGCGTGGCGGCAGATCGGGCCGACCCGGGAGGACTTTGCGCAGTGGCACAGCGGCTCCCCGACCGCCTTTCCATCGTTGGCCAATCACCTCCTCGTCCTGAGCCTGCAACTCGCCACCGGCACGGCTCTGCTGATCAACCGGGCGCCCGTTCACCCGCCGCAGCGGTGGAGCGAAATCGGCGTTCCTCTCGTCGGCACGTTTTACTATCTGGTCTACAATTTCGCTCCCACCCTGCCGCCGCCTTTTTCGCATCCGCTCGTCAGCGCGGAGCTGCAGGGACCGCTCGCCGGCGGGGCGCTCCTCTTGAGCAGCATCGGCTACACGATCGCCGTCTGGGGCGCCCTCTACCTCGGGCGTTCCTTCGCCGTCCTCGTCGCCGTGCGCGAGGTCGTGGCGGAAGGGCCGTATCGCTTCGTGCGGCATCCGATCTATTGCGGCTACGTGCTGCACCTGGCCAGCCTCTTCCTCTCGCGACCCACGCTGGGAATGGCGACGCTCCTGATCGTCCATCTCTGCATCCTGGTCTGGCGCGCCCGCATTGAGGAGGCGTCGCTGCGCGAACACAGCGCCGCCTACCGTGAGTATGCGCGCAAAACGGGTTTCCTCCTGCCCGGCTGGCCTTAGGCGAACTGCGCCGCCTACATCCGCTCCGGCGCCTCGATGCCGAGCAGCGCCAGCCCCTGCGTGAGTACCCGCGCGCTGATGTCGCACAGCAATAAACGCGACGCCCGCGTGGCGGGTTCCGCTTTCAGCACCGGGCAGGCTTCAAAGAAGCTGTGGAACGTCGACGCCAGCTCGTAGAGATACGTCGCGAGCTGGTTCGGCCGATAGTCGTCGAGCACTTGCGGCAGCACTTCGCCGAATTGCAGGAGCTTCTTCGCGAGCGCGAGTTCGGCGGGCTCGGTGAGCGTCACGGTGGTTCCCGCGCGGGCATCCTCCGCTTTGCGGAAAATCGAGCGGATGCGGACGATACTGTACTGTAGGTAAGGCGCGGTGTTGCCCTGAAAACTCAGCATTTTCTCCCACGAGAAAACGTAGTCGCTCTGCCGGTTCGGGAGCAGGTCCGCGTACTTCACCGCGCCGAGTCCGACCATTCGTGCCACTTCGCGCCGCTCGCTATCTGGCAGCGCGGGGTTTTTTTCCGTCACCTGCGCCAGCGCGCGTTCCACCGCTTCGTCGAGCAGTTCCGCGAGCTTGATCGTGTCGCCACTCCGCGTTTTGAAGGGCTTGCCGTCCTCGCCGAGGATCGAGCCGAACCACACGTGGGCGAGCCGCACGTTTGCCACCAACTCCGGCTGCCAGCGCCGGAAGATCGCAAAGAATTGCCGGAAGTGCAGCTGCTGCCGTCCGTCCGTCACGATCACGATCTGATCCGGCGACCACGTCTGGATCCGGTATTGGAGCGTCGCGAGATCGGTCGTGGTGTAGTTCGACGCGCCGTCGCTCTTCTGCACCATCGCCGGGTTGTCGCGCCAGCCGTCCTTGTCCTTGATCAGAAAGGGATCGTCCTCCGGCTTCCCAGCGCCGTCGCTGAAAACGCAGAGCGCGCCTTCGCTCTCCCGGGCGATTCCGCGCTCGACGAGCTGCTGCACCACCTCTTTCAGCCACGGATTGTAAAAGCTCTCGCCGAGCGCCACGTCGAAGCGCACGCCGAGCCGCCCGTAGATCGCATCGAACTGCCCCTGCGAAAGCCGGATCATCTCCTTCCAGATCGCGAGATTTTCCTCATCACCGCCCTGCAGTTTCACCAGCTCCTGCCGCACCGCATCGAGCGTCGCGGGATCTTCTTTGCACCGCGCCGAGATCAGCTTGTAGATGCGCTCCATCTCGCTCAGCGGATCAGCGGCGAGCGCCTCGCGGTTCACCTCCGTCTTCCACCCCACGGTGAGCATCCCGAACTGCGTGCCCCAGTCGCCGATGTGATTGTCGCGCACCACGCGGTGGCCGAGGAACTCCGCGATCCGCGCCAGCGCGTCGCCCAGCACCGTCGAGCGGATGTGCCCCACGTGCATCGGCTTGGCCACATTCGGCCCGCTGAAATCGAGCACAATCTGGAGCGGCTTCGCCGGAATCGGCACGCCGAGCCGCGCGTCCGTCGCGAGCGACGCAACCCGCTGCTCGAGCCACGCGGGCTTGAGTCGAAAATTGATGAACCCCGCGCCCGCGATCTCCGGCAGCTCGCACATTTCGACCACGTCGAGCCGGTCGATGATCTGCTGCGCGAGCTGCCGCGGATTGGCCTTCTGCGTCTTGGCCAGCGCCATGGCCACGTTCGTCTGGTAATCGCCGAAGCGCGCATCGGTCGCCACGGTGACCTGCGGCGCCACGTCGGCGATGTCTGCGAGCGCGGCGCGCAGCTTATCGGCGATGATCGAGGGAATCGTCATGGTGGAAAAAATCACCCGCTCACCGTGCGGGCCAGCCCGACCGAGCGGAAGTCAGATCACGCGCGCGCCGGCGCCGTGTTTTCGAAGATCGCGAGAATATCGTCCGCATTCCCCGCCGTGCCGAGTCGATCGCGCACCGAGCGATCGTTCAGAAATTTCGCGATCGCCGCGAGCGTCCGCAGGTGCGTCTGAAACTGATCCTTCGGCACCACGAACAGCACGATGAACTTCACCGGCGCATTATCGAGCGACTCGAATTCGATCCCCGTCGTCGACCGACCAAACGCGGCAACGACTTTCTCCACGCGATCTGACGAAGCATGCGGAATCGCAATGCCGAAGCCGATTCCGGTGCTCATCGTCTCCTCGCGCTGGCGGAGGGCGGCGAGCACTACATCACGGTCTGGAGCCTTGATCTGACCCTGCGCGACGAGGAGGTCGACGAGCTCCACAATCGCCGACCAACGTTCGGTGGCCTTCATTTCCGGGAGGATTTGAGAGACCGTAAGTAGGTTGCCGAGCGTCATTCGTAAGGATGTGGCCCTGCGGCGTGCAGGTCGTTGAAATGTAACAACCGGGGTATGGGTGACAAGCGGGATTTCCCCAACCCTCACTTCGTCTGCGACCGAAATCTTGGTTGCCTCGTTCGCACCGGTCCGGTTCACTGCGCCGCCCGCGCCTCCGGCTTTCGTATCCACCCGCGTCGGCCACTTTTTAGCCGCTCATGAGAATCGTCTTTGCCGCCAGTGAACTCATGCCGCTCGCGCACACCGGCGGCCTCGGCGATGTCCTCCAGGGTCTGCCCGCCGCGCTCGCCGCACGCGGACATGACGTGAGCATCTGCCTCCCGTGCTACCGCGGACTTCGGGAAGACGCGGCGCTGAAGCCGCAGCCCACCGGCGTCGAAATCCAGGTGCCGATCGGCGGCAAACGCGTGCCCGCCGAGATCCTCCAGGCCACGGCGCCGAACGGCGTGCAGCTTTTCCTCATCCGCCGCGACGAATCCTTCGACCGCAGCACGCTCTATGGCACGGACGGGCGCGCCTACGAAGACAACGCCGAGCGCTTCATCTTTTTTTCCAAAGCCGTCGTCGAGCTCGCCCGCCGCATCAATCCAGCGCCCGACGTTCTTCACGTTCACGACTGGCAGACCGCGCTCGTCCCAGTGCTCGTCCGCGAGCGACGCCTCCCTTTCCGCACCGTGCTGACGGTGCATCACCTCGCCTATCAGGGCAGCTTTTGGGCGCCCGATTTCGCGCTGCTGAATCTGCCAGGCGAATACTTCACGGCGCGCGGCGTGGAGTTTTACGGTCAGGTGAATCTGCTCAAAGGCGGCCTTCTTTTCGCCGACCGCATCACCACCGTGAGCCAGCGCTACGCGGGCGAAATCCAGACGCCAGCCTTTGGTGCCGGGCTCGACGCCGTGGTCCGCGAACAGGCGCAGAAGCTCACCGGCATCGAAAACGGCGTCGACGACAGCGTCTGGAATCCGGCGAACGATTCGCTCCTCCCGCAGCCGTTCGGCGCCAGCTCGCTCGACGCGAAACGCGCGAGCCGCGACGCATTGCTGGAAAAGTTCGAACTCG
>JANPHH010000554.1:0-18643 GCA_031424375.1 Chthoniobacter sp.
CGCCACCCTGCGCCACATCGCCCTCAATCTCCTGCGCAAGGACACCACCAAAAAGCGCGGCATCCGAACCAAACAGAAAATCGCCGCATGGGATCACCGCTACCTCGTCAAGCTGCTCGCAATTTGACGCGATTGCCCTGACCCTTTCTTTGCGGGCACTGGACACCGCCCCGCCCCACCGCTCTAGTGCTCCACCATGCTGGTCCGCAACTACTCCAAGCCCTTCAGCATCGCCGGCATTATCCTCGCCGAGATCTACATGCTCCTCGTGATGCTCGCGCCCTACGGTCACGGCGGACGCGGGCTCCCCGCGCCCATTCCCTTCGAAGACACGGTCGCGCCGGGTGCGCCGATTCCCGTCTGGTATCTGGTCGTGCGGATTCTCATCGGCGCGATCTTCTTTGGACCGCTGGGTGGGCTGGTCGGGATGGGCGTCGGGCTGATCTTCAGCGCGGTCGTCCAGTGGTGGCGCGGGCCCGCGAAGGCGCAGCCGTCAGGGCGCGGTTGAGCCGCCCAATTCCCGCACCGCCGTCTCGAGATCCGCGGCGATCTGTTGCCAGCTCGCGCGCTCATTCGGCAGCGCCGAATATTTCCGCGCCGGGCCGATCCGCAGCCGCAGTGGGACGGGGCGCGGCACTTTGCGGTTCGCGGGGAAGGCGTGGTGCGCGCCTTCGAGATGGCATGGAACAACCGGCACTTTCGCCCCGGCGACGAGCATCCCGATCCCCGGCTTGAAACGCCCGAGTTGCCCGTCGCGGCTCCGCGTTCCCTCGGGAAAGAGCACATAGATCGCCGGGTCGCCGATGAGCCGGTCGCGTAGTTCCTGCATCGCATGGGAGCCGCAGCGCTTCCGCCACATCGGCAGCGCGTTCAGCATCATGGAGGAAAAAATCGCCGTCGCTGGCGTCTCGAAAAACACGTCGCCCGCCGCGATCGGGAATGCGGCTCGGCGCAGCCGCCACGGCAGCGCGGAAGCCAGCGTGAGCGCATCGAGGTGGCTCGAATGATTGCCGATGAGAATAAATGGCGGTGCCGTCGGGAGATGCTCGGCGCCGATGATTTGCAACCGGTGATAGCCGCGCAGGTAGGCCCGGACCAGCAGCCGCCAGCCGCTTTGCGTGAGCCCGCTGATCAGGCCGGTCTCCCGCTGGAGGCTGCGCAGGCGGTCGCCAGGCGCGAGGCCGGTATCGGCGGAGGGGCGGTATTGCCAGTCGTCCATGGGCGCCTAGCTGCGGCCGACGCCGAGGAAGAAATGGATGTAATGAAACAGCGCCGGCCCGACGAAGAGCAGGCTGTCGAAGCGGTCAAGCAGCCCGCCGTGGCCGGGGATGGTCGCCGCCAGATCCTTCACGCCGAGATCCCGCTTGATGCTCGACATCACGAGGTCGCCCCACATTCCCGTGAGGGAAAGCAGCGCGCCCATCGCGAGCAGGTGCACCGGCTGATCGAGCACCATCCCGGCGAAGATGAAATGCGCGAGCGTGGCAAAAAGTACGGTGGTGAGGACCAGGGCGCCGAGTGCGCCGCCGATGGTTTTGTTCGGGCTCGTGTTCGGCGCCAGCTTGCGGCGGCCGAAGGTCTTGCCGCTGCAGTAGGCGAAGACGTCGTTCAACTCCACACAGAGCAGGATCGAGAGCTGGATCGCCGGGCCGAGCCGATCATTCGCGAAGTAGCTGAAATGCCCGAGCGAGACGCCGAAGAGCATGTAGGCGAGCACGCCGAGCGCGACCCGCTGGATGTAGCCGCGCGGCTGATCTTCGAAGAGCGCGAAGATCACGATAGCCGAGACGGTCAGCGAGGTGAGCGCGTAGAAAAAGTTCAGCCAGCGATCCGCAATCGCGAACGTGACGAGCACCCCGCCGAGCGCGACGAGCGCCGAGACGAGGCGCTGCCGGAAAAGTCCGGTCGCCCGTGCAAATTCGCGGTAACACATCGCACCCAGCGCGGCGACCGCGAGAATCGAAACCAGCCCGCCGATCGCGGGCGGCACGACCATGAGCGGCGCGAGGAAGAGCCATGATTTGTAGCGCGTCCAGAGGTCGGTGCGGAGCGCGGGCGAAAGTTTGCCCGCCTTTTCCAAAACGAGAAATGCGAGCGGCGTGATCGCCAGCAGCGCGGCGATGGCGACGAGAATCCAGAGCGTGACGGGATGAAGCTGCGGCATGGATTCAGGCGGCTTTACTGCGGAGAAAAGCCGCGATGCGGCGGAGGCGGCGGATGGACGTGATCACGCAACCGAGGAGGATCACGGCGAGGACGATCGTGACCGGTGTTACCGCAATTCCCGCTTCGGAAACCACATAGTACGTGTCCTGCAGGCGGGCCAGGGTTTCATGCGAAGAAAGCGTGCTGGTGAAACTGTGGCTGATCGTTGCCGGAAAAATGGCACCCGTCACCGAAAGCACGGTCAGCACAAACATCCGGTGTGGTTTCGCCATCGGCCCGATGAAAATCTGTCCCGCGCCGACACTCGCCCCGAGCGCGCGGACGTAGGCCACGAAGATCGCCAGCAACGCGCCGCCGAAACCGAGCAGCGGTGAACTTCCCGCGGCATAACCTGCGCCGATGAAAATGAACGCGTCGGCCACCCGGTCCGGTGCCTCATTCCACAACTCGCCAGTCGGCCCGCCACGCCGGCCTTCCACGGCCACCATTCCGTCGAGCAAGTTCGCGATTAGCCGGAGTTGAACGAAGATCGCCGCCAGCAGCCAAGCGACGCGCATCGTTCCGCCGATGGTGCAGGAGGTGGCGGCAAAAATCAGCCCCGCCGCGGCGCCGAAGACGATGCTCGTGAACGAAATCGCATTCGGCGAAACGCCGGCGCGGGCGAGCGCGGCGGCGAGCTTGATGAAGATGGGCGAGTCCCGGCTGGTCAGCGGGCGGCGGCCTTCGGGGGTGGTCGGCATATCAGCGTCCGAGGAGATACATCCCACCGACGAGCAACGCCATCCCGCCAACGTTTGCCATCTTGATCGGCGTGCCGTACGCCGCCCACGCGATCAGCGCGGCCCAGATGAACGTGCTGGCATAGACCGGATACAAAACCGTCAATGATCCGCCGCGCTTGAATGCCGCGACGAAGAGCACCATCACCGCCCCGTAGCAGACGACACCGCCGAGGAGGCGGGGATTCGCCAGATAGCTGGCGATCGATCCGCCCGCTCGTTCCGCTCCGGACTTGTAGAGAAATTGCCCAGCCGCACCGATCAGGGCGGCCAGCGCAAAAAGGACGACAGAGAGTGCCGGAGTCTTCATCGCTCCCGTGTAGCAGTCCGGCGCGGCTTTGGGAAAACAATCAGCCCGGTGCGTCCGGCGCCTGGCCTATCTGCAGCTTCAGCCGCGCGAGTTCCTCGCGCATTTGGTCGCGGCGCGATTGGAGCACATTGACGTGCTGCTTCGCCCGCTCGAGCCCCGCGCGCACCGCCTCGAGTTCCGCCCGAAGAGCTTCGCGTTCCGCTTCCGCGGCGTGGAGCTGATCGAGGCTCTCCTCGAGTTGGAGTTCCACCGAGCCGACGCTCAACTTCTGCGCGTCGCGTTCCTGATGAGCGATCTGGATGGTCTCCTTGAGCGACGCGATCTCCGCCCGCGCCCGCTCGAGGTCGCCCACGACGCGCTCGCGATCCGCGAGGGCGCGGCGGGCCTGCTCTTCGGTCTGGGCCACGCGGACGAGCCGCTCGTCGAAGGCGCGTTCGGCTTCCGCGCTGCGGCTCCGCACTTCCTTTTCCGCTTCCTGCGCGGCGGCGAGATGCACGTTCGTTTCGGCCAGGAGTTTTTCCCGGGCGGCCAGTTGCTCGGCGGTCTCCCGCTGCTGTTGGCGTGCGGCTTGCAGTTCGGCCTGCGCAGTTTCGATCGTGCGCTGGTCACGCTGGAGGTCGCTCTGGGCGGCGGCGAGTTTGCTTTCGAGGTCGGTCGCGCGCTGCCTCGCTTCGGCGAGCAAACGTTCCGACTCGGCCGCGGCGGCGTGCGCTTCGCTGAGCTGGGCCGTGCGATGACGCTCCGCGCTGGTGAGTTTCTCGGCAGTCTCGCGATAGACCGTTTCGAGCGCAGCCTTGCCTTCCGCGATCAGGGCGTCGCGGCTGGCGAGCGCCTGCCGCGCCTCCTCCTCGCGAGTGGAAACACCATCCAGCCGGCTGCGGGCTGCGGCGACTTCTTCATCGCGGCTGGCGAGATCGCGCACGAGCTGTTCCACCCGCGCGAGCAGCTCATCGCGTTCGCGAGTCGCGAGTTCGCGTTCCGCATCCGCCGCCTGACGCAGCGCCTCGAAGCGGGCGCTGCCGTCGCCCAGCGCCGTTTCCGCGGTGGCGAGCTTCCTCTCCAGATCCGCGCGGGCAGCCAGCAATTCGTCGATGGTCGCCTTCGCGGAAGCGGCGCGCTGGTCGGCCTCGTGACCCGCTGCTTCGAGCCTCGCCTGCGCCTCCTGCTGGGCCTCGAGCATTTTCTCCTCGGCGTAGCGATGCGTCGCCTCGAGCCGGCCCGCGAATTCCTTCAGCTCGTTGTCTTTCTCGGCAAGACTCTGCACCAGCGTGTCCCGCGCGCTCGCGGTGGCCGCGACGGCCTCGCGGGCCCCGGCGAGGTCGGCCTCGCGGGCATGCAGGTCATCGAGCAACGAGTCCACGCGCTGCTGGAGATCGCGCGCTTCCTCCGTCGCTTCCTCGAACTGGCCGCGCAACCGCTCGTGTTCATGGGCCTGCGTCGCGGCGTCCGCCTTCACGCGATCGATTTCGATTTTGACGGCATCGAGGGTGAGCGATGCGGCGCGCAATGCTTCGTCGCGCTCGGTGAGCTGCGCACTGAGGGTGCCGCGTGCTTCGGCGAGTTCCGCGGTGCGCGCGTCCAGATCGGCCACGAGCGATGCGATGCGCGCGTTCAGCTCAGCGCTGTGCGCCTGTGCGGTCTCCACGTTGCGTGAAATGAGCGCATCGCGTTCGCCGAGTTGAGTCCGCAGCGGGATGAGATCCTCGTTCGTCCGGATGGCCTGGTCGAGTTGGGTTTTGAAAGTGTCGCGTTCCTGGCTCAACGCCCGCTCCCGTACCCCCAGCTCGGCGAGCCGCTCTTCGAGCTGCGCCAGCGCCTGGGCCTCGGTGTCGCGCTGCCGTCGATTCTCGACGCCGTGCTCGAGGCTGATCTTCAAGCTGTCGCGTTCGGCGGTCAGGGTCTCCAGGCGGTCCTTGAGCCGCTGCCCCTCGCGGCGAAGCTCGGCGACCACTCCCTCGGAATCCGGGCTTGGAGTCGCCGGGCGCGTGGCGTCGGCCAGTTGCTCGCGCAGGCGGATGTTTTCCCTGCGGATTGTTTCGAGTTCCGAGGCAACTTCGAGCCGCGCGTTTCGCTCCGATGCGTTCGCCTGTTCCTGCAGCGAAGCGTATTCGCTGCGGGATCGCTCGGACTCGGTACGCAGCCGCGCCGTTTCCTCAAGGGCGCTCGAAAGTTCCCGATGCTTCCGCTCGAGCTCCTCGTAGGCGCTGCCAGCGGAACCGGCCAGGGTGGCGAGCTGACGCCGGGTGAGGACCTGCACGACCGCACCAGCCATCGCGGGGATGACGAGCGCACTCCGGCAGCTCGGGCATTCGATGCTCATCCCTGCGGCGCTTTCGTCCACGGCCAGCTTTTGCTGGCATTCCGGGCAGTGAAATTTCAAGTCGGCCATGAGTTCGGGGGGAAGACTGCGATTTCTGCGACGCAGATGCCATGCCAAAGCGAACTACGCCGCCGGCCGGCTCGTTATACGGATGATAATCGGCTTGGCACCCAGCGCCTTAGCCCGTATTACCCGCCCGTGACAGCTCCTCAAACCCACTCCGGGTTCCTCCCTGAACTGCCACCTGGCGACTTCGCTGCGTATATTTTCGATTGCGACGGAACGCTCGCCGACACCATGCCCACGCACTACCGCGCGTGGCAAACGGCGCTCGGCGCGCATGCGCAGAATTTCCCCGAAGCGATGTTTTACGAACTCGGCGGCGTCCCCACGGCCCGCATCGTCGAGATCATGAATGAGCGGCACGGGCTCGCGCTCCCGGTCGCCGAAACGGTCGCGCACAAGGAATCGATCTTCCTCGAACTCAGCCCACAGATTGGCGCGATCGAGCCCGTGGTCGCGCTCGCGAAACGCTTCCACAAAGTGAAGCCGCTGGCCGTCGCCTCGGGCGGGCATCGGCGGATCGTGATGAATACGCTGCGTGCGCTCGGCATCGTCGAGCTCTTCGATGCGATCGTCTGCTCCGAGGATTATCAGCGCGGAAAGCCGTCGCCGGATCCCTTCCTCGAAGCCGCGCTCCGGCTCGATGTCGCGCCGGAAAGTTGCCTCGTCTTCGAAGACACCGCCACCGGGATCGCCGCGGCCACGGCTGCGGGAATGCAATCCGTGCTGGTGCCCGCGCCACGACGTTGAGGCGGTGCGGTTTTCGGTTGGGAAACGGGGCGGGGATTCTGGCAGTGTCGCGCTCGTGAAGGATCTGCTCCCCACCCTCAAGTCGGCCTTCGGCTACGACTCCTTCCGCCCGCTGCAGGAGGAGATCATCACCGATGCGCTGGCCGGTCGCGACGTCTTCGCGCTGCTGCCCACGGGCGGTGGCAAGTCGCTCTGCTTTCAGCTCCCGGCGCTGCTCCGCAACGGTCTGACCGTGGTGGTCTCGCCGCTCATCGCGCTAATGAAAGATCAAGTCGATGCGCTCACCGCGAGCGGCATCGCGGCCACTTTTCTCAACTCCACGCTCGGCGAAAAGGAGTCCAAGGCGCGCTTTCGCGGGCTGCATCAGGGCGAGTACCGGCTGCTCTACGTCGCGCCCGAGCGGCTGATGCTCTCCGGGTTTTTGGAGGTACTGAAAGGCTGGTCGATCGCGCAGTTCGCGGTCGATGAGGCGCATTGCGTGAGCGAATGGGGGCACGACTTCCGCCCGGAATACCGGCAACTCGCCGATCTGCGCGATCACTTTCCCGACGTCCCGATGATGGCCCTCACGGCCACGGCGACCGACCGTGTGCGGGCGGACATCGTGGAGCATCTGCGGCTGTGTGACGCCCAGTGTTATGTCGCCAGTTTCAACCGGCCCAACCTCAGCTACCGCGTGCTGCCCAAGCTGAAGCCGTACGAACAGGCGCTGCAATTCGTCCGGTCCCGCGAGCACGAATGCGGCATCATCTACTGCGCGAGCCGCAAGGCTACGGAGATGGTGGCCGAGCGGCTCACGGCGGATGGCGTGAAGGCGAAACCTTATCACGCGGGGCTCGATGCCGATGTCCGGGCGCGGCATCAGGAACTCTTCCTCCGCGACGAAGTCCACGTCATCTGCGCGACGATCGCCTTCGGCATGGGGATCAACAAACCCAACGTCCGCTACGTCATCCACTACGACCTGCCGAAGAATGTGGAGGGCTACTATCAAGAGACGGGGCGGGCTGGCCGCGACGGTCTGCCCGGCGAATGCCTGCTGCTCTACAGTTCGGGCGACGTGGTGAAGCAGACCGCGTTCATCGACGAAAAGACCGACCCGCAGGAGCAGCGCATCGCCCGCGAGCAACTCCAGCAGATGGTTCACTACGCAGAGATTTCATCCTGCCGGCGCGCGTCGCTGCTCGCGTATTTTTCCGAGGAATATCCCGATGAAAACTGCGGCGCCTGCGACAACTGCCTCGCGCCGCGCGAGACTTTCGACGGCACGCTCGCCGCGCAGAAGCTGCTCTCGTGCGTCTACCGGGTGCGTCAGGCCACCCAGAGTTTCGGCGTCGGCCTCAATCACCTCATCGAAGTGCTCACCGGCGCCCGCACGGAAAAGCTCCTCAAGTGGGGACACGACCGCGTCTCCACCTACGGCATCGGCAAGGAACATTCCCGCACCGAGTGGCAGGCGATCGGCCGCGAACTGGTCCGGCTCGGATTGCTGCGGCAGACGGCGGAAAAGTTCAGCACCATCGAACTCACCGAGGAAGGCTTCGAGGCGCTGCGTTCCCGCCGCACGATCACGCTCACCCGCCCGATGGAAATGGCGAAAACGCGCGAGCACCGCGACGGCGACATCGCGTGCGACGAACCGCTCTTCGAGCGACTCCGCGCCCTGCGCAAGCGCATCGCCGATGAACGCGACGTGCCGGCTTACGTCATCTTTTCCGATGTCTCGCTGCGCCTCATGGCGCGCGATTATCCCACCAGCGATCTGGCGTTCGGACGCGTCGGCGGGGTCGGCGAAAAGAAGCGCGCGGAGTTTGGTCCCGCCTTCATCGCGGAGATTACGGACTACCTCGGCACGCACCCGAAACAAGTCTTCGCCGAAGCGCTCCAGCAGTGGAAAGGGCCCGCTCCGAAACGCGTGGCGAAAGGGACATCGGTGGAATCGTGGGACCTCTTCGTCGCCGGAAAATCCATTCCGCAGATCGCCGCCGCGCGGGCGATGAACGCGCGGACCGTCGTGCAGCACCTCGCGGAAATGATCGCGACCGGTCGGGAATGCAACCCGCGCCGCTTCTTCACCGCCGACGAGCAGGCGCGGATTGAAGCCGCCTTCGCGCGGCACGGTCTCGATCGCCTCGCGCCGGTGCGGGAAGCGCTCGGTGCCACGATCGACTACGATCAGCTCAACCTCGCGCGCGCCTTCGTCCAAGCCCGGCTTCGTGAGTCCGGGTCCATGTCCGCCGAAGGTTGAGCGCGAGGCGCGCCCGCAGCCCACATTCCTACACGCCGCGCGTGCGGAGCTGCCGCTTGAGGATCGAGTAGAGTGCGCAGAGGAGCAGAAACGAGGTGCCAAGCAGGATGAAAGTGTTGAATCCGTAGACCGAAAAACTAATCGGGCGATCCCGCTTGCGGAAGGGGACGTGAAACTGCTTTTCCGGGCTGAAGAAAACATTGACCGCACTCGATCGTCGATAGTCGCTCTGCTCAGTCTCCGCCTTGGCGACGAGGTCTGAAACCTTTTGATTGGTGTAGAGCCGGTCCGCCGTGACGCCCGTCGCTTTGCTGCGCAGCCCGCCGGCATCGAGCGTCCCGCCGGCAATGACGCTGTCCACGCGGCGCATCCGCTTTTCCACATCGACGATGGAACCGCTCTCCATGCCGCTCAGCAGAGCGAGCGTATCCTTCAGGTCTTCCAGGCGCGAGGCGTCCCTGTCTGTGCGACCGCTCTTTGCGACCAGCGCGTCGATCTGTTCCTGCAGCCACCCCTGGCGGACGGAGAGGGGATTGAGCTTGGCCTGCGCGACGATCAGCGCCTCGTAGCTGTAGTGGGTGGCGATGAAGCGGCTGATCATCGGCACGCGCAGCGCGGTATCGTCGCGGGAGGTGGAGCCGGCTGCATCCGGGTGCGTGCTGAACCAGCGTTTGACCGTATAGATGAAGTCGAGGTCGCGATTCATGTCCTCATACTTGATCAGCGCACCGCCGAAGATGAGCTGCGGAATGAGCACGAGCGGTACGAAGTTCGCCGCGGTCTTTGCATCGGCCACGACTGAAGAGATGAGCAACCCGAGGCTCGTGCCGCTGGCCGCAGTGATGAACATCCACGCGAAGTAGTTCCAGAACATGCTGCGAATCTCGAGGATCGAGTTGCCGACGAAGACAAACAACGCGCACTGCACCGCAGAGAAGAGCGCGAGGGTCAGGAATTTTGCAAAGATGTAGTAGGGCAGCCGCACGTCCAAATTCCGCTCGCGATGCAGCACCACGCGATCACGGATGATGTCGTCGACACTATTCATCAGCGCGAGGAACATCGCGACGAGGAGCGAGATGAAGATGTAGGTCGGGATATGGAAGGCGCTCGCGAAGTCGTATTTTCCTGACTCGTCGTCGGTGAAATAGAGAGCCCAGCCGATCAGCGCCGCCAGCGCCGAGGGCACGACGGTCGTGATGATGAGATTGCCGCGATTGCGGACCTTCGCGACGAAGGCGCGCTGGAGTAGCGTGCGGAGTTGCGTCCACTCGTCCCGCCAGCGGATGCTCTGGCGGCGGCGCACCGGCGTCTCCGTGGGCAGCGGCAGCGCCGCAGGAGCGGGCTTGCGGAGATTGACCATCTTCGTCTCGAGCAGCAGCCGGTAGGCGTCAAACTTGTCCCGCCAGTAGTCCGGCGAAAACCGCCGCGCGGGCACTAGTTGCCCCTGCGAATTCTCCTCGAAAATCACGTCGCCACTCAGGTCGCGCAGCGGCGTCTCGAGCACGTCAAAAATGAATTCCGGCCGCGTCGTGCCGCACGCCGGGCAGCCGCCGAGATCGGTGCCGAAGTGCTGCTCGTGCTCGGCCGTGGCGAAATAGGCGAGCATCTCGCTCGGCGTCCCGTAGAAGACCATCCGCCCTCCTTTGTCGAGCAGCAGCGCCTTGGAAAACATCTGGAAGATTTTCGAAGTCGGCTGATGCAACGTCACGAGCACGATCTTGTTGTGAGCCATCGAGCGGATGATCTCGATGACGTGCTCGCTGTCCTTCGAACTCAGGCCGCTCGTCGGTTCGTCGAAAAGAAACACATCCGCGCCCGAGACCATGTCGAGCCCGATGTTCAGTCGCTTCCGCTCGCCGCCCGAGAGCGTCTTTTTGATCGCCGTGCCGACCACGTTCTGCCGCCGCTCGCTGAGCCCGAGTTCGGTCAGCTTGCCATCGATCCGCCGCGTGCGATCGCGCCGCGAGAGGTGCGGCGCGCGGATCGCGGCGGCGAAGTTCATATTCTCCTCGATGGTGAGATGGTCGTCGAACGCATCGTCCTGCGGAATGTAGGTCACGAAGCGTTTCAGCCCTTCGTGGTTGTCGTAGAGCGATTGTCCATTGAGCAAAATGTCGCCCTGTTGCGGAGCGAGTTGCCCGGCCATCACCCGCAGCAGCGTCGATTTGCCGCAGCCGCTCGCGCCCATCACGCAGACCATCTCGCCGCGCGTCACGATGAAGTTGATGCTGTCGAGCGCGAGGTCGTTTTTCCGAAAGCGGTGCGTGATGTCGCGGACCTCGAGCTGCGAGATGATGTTGCGCTCCTCGACGATGATCCGCTCGGCGAAGTTGCAGCGCAGGATCTGGCCCGTGTCGATCCGAATGGTGTCGCCGTCCTTGAGATCCGCGGTCTGCCGCACCGGCACATCGCCCACGAGGATCGGCCGGTCGGCCTGCAGCACTTCGAGCTTGCCCACACGGTTTTCGTAGTCGCAGAGGATCTTCAGCAGCACTTCGCCGCCCGTGCCGGGCGAGAGCAGGATGTCGTCCTGGTCGAGCAGCGATGGGTTGTTCGAGACGAGGTAGCCGGACTTGTAGGCCTTGAGCTGAAAGCGTCCGCCGAGCGCGCGGGCGCGGCGGCGCAGATCGTTCAGCGGGAGCTCAGAGCTATTGTGGAAGATGATCTTGTCATCGAGCGTCGCCTCCACCGTGGTCCCCGGCCGCAGCGCGACGCCATTGAGCAGAGCGTCCACATTTTTCAGTGCCCGCACCTGCACTTTCAGGCCGAAGCGCACCTCGAGACACGACTCCCGCGACCGCGCCCGTTCCAGCTCCACTTCATCATCGCTGTCGATGCTGAGGAAGACCTGCGTGATCGAGACGTTCTTCTTCGCGTTGAAGTAAAACGCCAGGTCCTGGTAAGTGAGCACCTGTTCGCCGAGCACGATCCGCTCGCCGGAATACACGCGGCAAAACGCGCCCGGCCCGAGCGGTCGTCCGCGGACCACGATGCCCTTGCTGCTCTTGTTCTTGAGCAGGATGAGATTGTGATAGCGAAAAGCCACGAGCCGCTCATTGCCCTGCAGGCCCTTGAGCTTCACGTCCGCCGAGGTGTTCGCCCCGAAGGTCAGCGACTCCAGAGGCGACTGTCCCTGCTGGTAGATCCCCTTGTCGGAATCTTCCGCCGCGTTGAGCTGATAGACGATGTCGATCGCCTGCGCCGCCATCCCGAGCTGCGTCATGAACGAGTAAAACGTCACCACCTGCGACCGCTCCATGCCCGCTTTGGAAATGAGATCGTAAAGCTGGACCCCGAGCATCACCTTGCGCTCCGCGCTGAGTTCCCCCGCCAGCTTCAGCGCCATCGCATTGAGATCCTGCGTCTCGTTGAGCGCCAGTCGGAAGAGCTTTCGCAGATCCGAATACATCGCTTCGGGGTAGTCGTAGCGCAGGAAGCCGAGGGACGAGTCGATTTCCTCCTCCAGAACCTCCCCGTGCGCCTTGGAAAAAGCTGCCAGCACCTGGATGAGCAGCGGCAACAGCGTCGCATTTTCCGTCGGCTCGCCGCGTTTGCCGAGGAGCTGTCGCCCGGCCCGTTCTGCGCGACGTCGCACCCGGGCGAACAACGGGCTGGAGTGAAGGTGCTCGCGGATTTTCGTCGCGATTGATTGAGTGAGGAGAGTCATTCGGAATTCCGCGTCGCCAAGGCGGCGGGAAAGGTTGGTCGAATCCTCACCGTAGTCGCCAGGACATCCAATGTCGATTTCGAGACGATCCGCGCCTGAGGGGATGGGTTGCGGTTCCCCATCGTTCTTGGTGCGCGGAGCAGGGACGAATGGCCGAGGGGTATGGCGCGCTGCGCTCGATGACGGCGCGCAGGCCGTCGTAGTAATCGCGACGGGGCGCATCAAAGAACGCGCCCAAGTAGAGCTTGCGCGGAGGCAGCACACCGCACTGCATGAGCAGCAGCGTGATGAGCAGTCGTCCGACGCGGCCGTTACCAATGAGGAGCGGGTGGATCGCCTCGAACTGTTCAAGCAGGGCCGTGGCCGCATGGTATTTCTGCTGGTCTGCGACGCGCATGTCCGCCACTTCCGCGAGGCCCTGTAGAATCTTCATCGCCGCCATGCGCGCTTCTTCCGTTGCCTTTGCGAGGGAATCGAAGGTCCGTCGAATGCGGCGACCATTCTGATAGAAAGAGACCGTGAACCTCGTGTCGCCACGGACCGAGCCTTGGTCAGCCTTGGTCAATCGGCACGTCCGCCGAGCCGAATTTCACACGGACCACTTTCCGTCCGGGCCGCATCCTCCCGATTTTATCATACGCAGTCCGCTTTGGGGTTTCGACTGGCGGAACCGAAGCAAAGTAACCCTCGAAAGAGAGTTGGTTGCGGGGGTAGGATTTGAACCTACGAACTTCAGGTTATGAGAATGGTTTAAGTCGTTCATAATAAGTAGCTTACATTCCGAATGGTGCTGGGGTGCGCCTGTTTATGCAAGCACTGATTTTTGGGGAGTGGCATGGAGTGGCATTGCGCGGAAGGAATGGTGTCATGCGTTGTCATGCTCGGTGGAAGCTGGCTGCTGACTTGCGTGGTCGCACGATGCTCGCGAGTCTGCCGACAATGAGTGAACCGCTCTTCTGCTATTGCCTGCAAATCGAAGACCGGGAGTTTCTCATCCAGGTGGCTCACGACGGCATCATCTACTGGGACGACTACAAGATGAGGCATCGGCTTCGTGGCCCAGCGGATCAGTATCTCGAAATCAAGACCGCGCTCGGTGACGACGGCGCGCGGGAACGCCTCATCACTGAGATGGATGAGTTCACGGTCGCGGTGCCGCTGTCGCCGGAGTTGCTGGCCCGCTTCCGCGAGGCTGCGACGATGCTCGCTGAAGATCGGTGGACCACGGCTCATGAGGAGGGTCTCGATACGGTGCTGGTTCCCTTTTTCTGGGCCGAGGTGAACCCGCGTCTCAAACATCCGTTTGAGCCGCCGGTGCAGCGCGGGAATGTTTAGGATTCCTGAACATCTGTGCAGCCGTTTGCGGGCCTGACCGCAAACCACGCTTCCGCCTGCGAGCGCGTGACGACCTTGCGGTAGTTGCTGAAGACCTTCTGCGGCGAGTTCCCGAGTTCCAGGGCGACGCTCGGGACATCGAGCGTCATCGCCACCCGATAGCTGGCGAAGCTGCGGCGCAGCGCGTTCGTCTTCCATTTGAAAACGGGCGCACTTTCGCCGCGAGCCTTCGTCACCTTCTTCGCGATGTTCCCGAATGCCTCGGCGAGACAGACCGGCAGGCTGTAGCTGAACACCCGACCTTCTCGCCTTACGAACGGCGCGATCCACTCCGTCAGCGTCGGCAGGATCGGCACAAGCCGGCGCGACGCGGTCTTCGTCTGGTCGGTGCCGAGATCGATCACCGATTCTTCCCAATTGAAATTCTCCCAATGCATCCGGAGCAACTCGGCCGAGCGGATGCCCGTGAAGGCGCCGAGCACGAGACCGAGTTTCGGCTGCCCGTCGGCGACGCTCCGCATCTCGGCCAATTCGGTCGGCGTGAAAATGTCGATGGGCCCCTGCTTCACCTTCGGGCGTTCGGTGTCTTGCGCCTCCGTCTCGCGGTCGCGCGGGACATGCGCACGACGCTTTGCGAAGTTGAACAGGCTGATGATGAGGTTGCGGTAGTTGTTTCGCGTTCGATGGCTCGTGCTGAGATCCCGCAGCCAGCGATCGATCTCCGCGCTCGTGGTAGTGCTGATGGTTTTCGGAAATGCCTCCGCGAATCGACGCAGCCGCCACGTCAGATCGTTCACATAGACGCCGCTGAGCCCGTCGTCGGTTTTCGCCGCGATAAAATCCTCCACTACTTCGGCCACCGTGCGCACCGTTTCACGCCGCGCGACGAAGCGAACGAAATGATCCACGGCTTCCAAGAGCGAGCCGTGACCATTCAAGCGTTGCAACGCCGTCACATACTCCGACACCGCGAGGTGGACGGGCACACTCCCGGCGAGAAGCCGCTCAGCTTCCCGAAGGATCGCAGCTTCCGCGACCGTGACTGTCGTCGCGACAACGTGGCCCTTGGAAAGATTCTCGGCCGTCTCCTGCGCAAAGCTGAGCGCGCGTTCCTCATTGGAAAAAGTCTTCCGATGGCGCTGGAGCCCGATGCGCCACGTGACGGTGAACGTCGGGTATTTGTAGCTGTGGCTGTAGTAGATTTTCACGGTCACCGAGCCAGCCTTTACGGTGCGCGGTGACTTTGGCGTTTTGGATTTGGTGTTCATCCGCACGCGATGCCCACTCCATGCGGTGTTACGCGAGGAAGACCGGATGATCGCGCCGCATGCGGTTGAGGCTGGTGCGAGCGTCGCTTCCTTGATTGAACAGCGTGATGAAACCGCTGACGGCCAATTTCGGATTCACGCCCAGGTCCGCACGCTGACTGGCCACCGAATCTGATTCCGGCGATCCATTCGGCGCCTCGCAAATTGGACCGATGGAATCGATGCGCGAGCACTCCCATCCGCCGCCCAAAAATTTCCGCCCGATTACAGTTAGTCAGTATTGTCTGATATGGCAGACGTTTATTGACAGAACGTCTGCTGTGACGGACACATTGGCCATGCCGCAAGCTCCGACCATTCCGCTGCCCGCCGCTCACGCGCTCCGCAAACTGGGCCGCGACCTTGCGCTCGCGCGCCGCAAGCGCGGCATCTCCACGGTCGATATGGCAGAGCGACTGTTCGTGAGTCGCGACACGCTCTGGCGGATGGAGCGAGGCGATCCGTCCGTCTCCATGGGCACACTCGCGACCGCGGCGTTCGTGCTCCAGTTGCACGACCGCCTCGCCAATCTCGCCGCGCCGGCGACCGATGCGCTGGCGCTCAGCCTCGATGAACGCCGCCTGCCGAAACGCATCCGCCGCACCCGTCCATGAGCGTGGAGATTTACATCGAGTGGGAGGATGAGACACACCTTGTCGGGCGTCTTCATGCCGCTGAGCGAAGCGCGGCCGTGTCGTTTGAATACGTCGCCGAGTGGCTCGGTCGACCGGGCGCTTTCGCCATCGACCCCACTTCGCTTCCGCTGCGTGCTGGTCCGCACCACAGCGCGGCGCTTTTCGGCGCGATGCAGGACTGCGGACCGGATCGCTGGGGGCGGATGCTCATTGAGCGCGCGGTGCGAAAACACGTCCTCGATCGGAAGCCGTATCAGGATCTCGACTACGTGCTCGCGCTCGACGACGCCTCCCGCATCGGTGCGCTCCGCTTTCGCGCGGAAGCCGACGGCCCGTTCCTCGCCGCCGGTGGCGGAGCCGAGGCTGGACGAGACGGAGCCGGGGCGAAGGCGGGCGGCTCAAAAATCCCGCCGGTCGTGCAGCTCGCCGCGCTGTTGAACGCTGCCAACGCCGTCCACGGCGAGACTGAGACGGCGCAGGACCTGCGCTACCTCCTCGGCCAGGGCTCGCCGCTCGGCGGCGCACGCCCCAAGTCCGCGGTTGTCCTCGCTGATGGCCACCTCGCCATCGCAAAGTTTTCCAAGCCCGACGACGTGCGGGACATCGCCGCCGGTGAAATCCTCGCCCTCACCCTCGCAAGGAAGGCCGGCATCCAGGTGCCCGCACACCAGTTCGTAGATGTGAAAGGCAAAGGCGTCTCGGTCATCACCCGCTTCGACCGCGACGGCGCGCGACGCATCCCGTTCCTTTCCGCTCACAGCCTGCTCGGCCTCGCGCCAGGCGAACCCGGCGCCTACACGCTGCTCGCCGATGGCATTCGCCAATTCGGTCACGACACCGCCGGTGACCTACGCGAACTCTGGCGCCGCCTCGTCTTTTCGCTCCTCGCCAGCAACTACGACGATCACCTCCGCAACCACGCCTTCCTGATGCGCGAGCCGGGCCGATGGGCGCTGTCGCCCGCCTACGACCTGAATCCCGTGCCCGAAATTGATCGCACGCAAACGCCCAAGACGCCGATCTCCGAAGAACAGGAAGATCCCACAATCGCGGGCGCGCTGGCCGCTGCGCCACGCTTCGGCCTCAAAGCCACGGCGGCAAAAGCGATCCTGCGCGAAGTCCTCGCCGCCGTTTCAGACTGGCGCAAAACCGGTCGCCAACTCCGTCTCAAAGCCCACACCTTGAACGCCTACGGCACGGCCTTCGATCATCCGCTCATGGACGAAGCCAGACGTCTTTCGTGACGGGCGCTTTCAAGCTGGCTCACTGACTCCTAATGTCGTGGTAGTGCCGGTGACGTTTCAGCAACTCCGGCGCAGGGCGCAGCTTGGCGCTCGGCCCCGTGGGACAGCGCCAGCCACATCGAACGCGCGCCGAAGCGGGAGAAGAAACCCGCGCCACCCGCAGGCGGCACCACGCCGCCGAAGTAAGCATCGCGGCTTCCCCGCAAGCCGGAGGCCTGCCGGACATTAGCCGGGGGTGCCAACCCCCCGGAAATCCACCCCAACCATCCGTGCGCCCCGGCAGGGGCGCGGGAAACGTGGTTGTCTTGCAGAATCCTGCTCCCGCACCACGAACTCCGCTTTCCCCGCACAAATGCGGCGTTACCAAGTCCCAAGTCCTCAACGGGTAACGAAAGCGAATCAGTATCACTTGATGCCGGCACGTCGCTCGGCTTCGGCAATCAGGTCGGACAGCTTCATTCCCAGACCGAACGCGATACGGGCATACACGTCAATCGAGGGAGTGCGTGTCTGCTTCTCCACATAACCAATCATCTGGCAGCTCAGGTCGGCAGTAGCGGCCACCTTATTTTGTGAGAGCGCACGCTGCTCGCGCATCTCCCGCGTCACTGCGGCCAGTTGGGCGCACAGTTTTTCGCTGGTGACGATGGCAGGGTGTTTGGGCACTACGGCGCCCACTCAACCGCCAGTTGCACGAGTGCGGCATTTCACAGTTGTGAGAGCCCCGGCAGGCGGTTAACTCAGCGCCGTCATGACGCGAGATGCCTTTCTTGAACTCCTTCCCTCATTGGGATTCACCAAGAAAGGATGTCTGTGGACCAAGGCCATTGGCGCTGCTCGCCTGACCGTGGATGTGACGAACGGGAAGTTCATCTACCCGGATGACCTCACCGTTCACGAACAGCAGACCTGCAATTTTTTGCAGCCGGAAAACTTCGTCGTCTTCGAGTGCGTCCATCGCCTGCTCGAAAAGGGCTACGAAGCGCGCCACCTGGAGCTGGAGCCAAAATGGAAGCTCGGCCACGACGCCAAGAGTGGCCGCGCCGACATCCTCATCAAAGGCAACGACGGGCGCGCGCTCCTCCTCATCGAGTGCAAGACCGCGGGAAAAGCGTTCACCGGCGCGTGGAAAGACACGCTTCACGACGGCGCGCAGCTCTTCTCCTACCTCACGCAGGTCAGCGAGACTCAATTCCTCTGCCTATATGCCAGCGAGCCGAACGAGATCGCCACCGGCTTCCGCTACACGAGCCACGTCCTTGCCCATCGCGACAACGAGAAATATCTCGCCGAAAACCCGACGTTCAAAAGCTTCCGCGACGCCACCAGCACCCCCGCCCGCTTCGCCGTTTGGCGCGACACCTACAAGCTCGACTACCGCAGCGCCGGCATCTTCGAGGCGAACATTCAGCCGTATCACATCGGCAAGGACAAATACTCCCTCGCCGATCTCCACCCCATCTCCGCCAGCGAGCAGCAGAAGAAATATCACGAGTTCGCCACCATCCTCCGCCAGCACAACGTCTCCGGTCGGGAGAACGCTTTCGACAAGCTCATCAACCTCTTCCTCTGCAAGCTCGTCGATGAAAGCCAGCACCCCGACGACCTGAAATTCTACTGGAAGGGCATCGCCTTCGATACCCACTTCCAGCTCCTCGACCGGCTCCAGCAGCTCTACCAGGCCGGCATGGAAAAGTTCCTCGGCGAAAAGATTACTTACATCGCCGAGAGCGACGTGAGCGCCGCGCTCCGCTTCGTCCGCCACAATCCCGACGCCACCCAGCGCGCCGTCTGGAACCTCTTCATCCAGCAGAAA
>JANPHH010000555.1:0-25239 GCA_031424375.1 Chthoniobacter sp.
GAACTCCGCACCCCACTCAACGCCATCCTCGGCTTCGGCCAGATCCTCGAAGCCGAGTCCACCGGCGATCAGCGGCAGTGCGCCGAGCATATCCTGAAAGCCGGCAGCCATCTGCTCGACCTGGTCAATGAAGTGCTCGACCTCGCCAGCATCGAGGAAGGACGGATGATTTTCTCCCCCGAATCCGTCTCCGTGCGCCGCCTGATCCACGAGTGCCTCCAGCTCATCGGCCCGCTTGCCGAGCGCCGGTCCATCCGCCTCGCCAGCCAGCATCCCGGCGGCGATCTGCACGTCCTGGCCGATCACCAGCGGATCAAGCAGGTCCTGCTCAACCTCCTCTCGAATGCCGTGAAGTACAATCACGACGCCGGACGCATCGACATCATCTGCACCCCCCTCGACGGCGATCGCGTGCGCATCGCCGTGCGCGACACCGGCCCCGGTCTCGCCCCCGAGCAGGTCGCGTTGCTCTTCACCCCGTTCCAACGACTCGGCGCCGAACGCACCAAAATCGAAGGCGCCGGCCTCGGGCTCGCCTTGAGCAAGCGCCTCACCGATCTCCTCGGGGGAACGCTGGACGTGGAATCCGCGCCGGGTCAGGGCAGCACCTTCTGGGTTGAACTGCCCCGCGCGCTCGCGCCCCCCGGCAACGGCGCGGAACCCACCGCCGAAAAAGTTCCCCCTCCCCGGCGGGAGCGCCGCGCCGTGCTCTACGTCGAAGACAATCTCTCCAATCTCCGCCTCGTCGAAGCCATCCTCGCCCGGCGTCCCGATCTCGACATCATTCCCGCCATGCAAGGCCGCCTCGGCCTCGACCTCGCCCGCCAGCATCTCCCCGATCTCATCCTCCTCGATCTCCACCTCCCCGATATGCCGGGTCAGGAAGTGTTCCACCGCCTCCGCTCCGAACCACCCACCGCCGCCATCCCGATCATCATCGTCAGCGCCGACGCTACGGAAACCGCGATCGAGCAAATGCTCACCGCCGGCGCCCGCGCCTACGTCACCAAACCCATCGACGTGCGCAACTTCCTCACCGTATTGGACGACGCGCTGAAGCAGAAAACGCCCTCTGCTTCCCTCCCCTGATTTTCGCGCCGCCCGCTACGAAATGAACAGCCGCTCATCCGCCCGCGCATGGCGCATCGCCGCGATTTCGAGCATCGGATTGAACCACCCTGCATCCCGGCGGGAGATAGCGAGCGAGCGGGTGATGATGGCATCGGCATCGGCGACGGCGCAGTGGAGCGCGCGCTGGCAGCCATCCTGGCCGATGCGGATGAGCTTCAACGCAGCAGCGCAGACCGCGGCGAGCGATTGGTAGAAATAGGTGGCGAGCGCCGCGGCCAGCGGGATCGAGCCGGCGCGGGCTTGGAGCGCGCAGACGACGAGATGATGACCCCGAGCGCGACCAGCGGCGACGGCTTCGGCGAAGCCGGTGAGTTCCGCGCCATCCGCGATGCGGCGCAGTGCGGCGAGGCGGCGAGTCCCGAGCTGCGCGCTGGCGAAGCGGGCCTCGGCGGCGAGCTTCCACGCATCGATCTCGCGATCCACGGCGCAGAGTTCGGCGAGGCTTGCCGCTTCGAAGGCGAAACGCAGATACGGCAGCTCGTGATGCTCCTGCGCCGGTGCGATCTGCTGCTGGAGAAAGCGGAGCAACGTCGCCTCATCGCGCACCACGCCGAGCCGCACCGCTTCCTCAAAGCCCAGCGAATGTGCATACGCGCCGGTGGGAAAAAGCGCATCCGCCGTCTGGAGGAGAAAGGGGAGCCATGGCGTGGCGGCGGGATCAGTCACGGGAAAACGAGGACGCATCGATCGTGGAACCCCTTCGTCTTTTTCTTCATCTTCATCTTCATCTGCATTCCATCGCCGTGTGTCTTTGAAACAGATGAAGATGAAGAAAAAGACGAAGAGCGATGCGAGCAGCACGCATCAATGCTGGTGCCCGCCCGACAGCGGATGGAAGACGCGTTTACAGCTCGTGAAGGGAATGCCTTCGCGCTCAAAAAGCTGGCGCACCGCGGGATCGTCGACCACCTGCACCACGTCGCCCGCGATGGCGATCTGGAAGTGGAGATTGCCGATGATCCAGCCGAGCCGCGCGGCGTCGGTAAAGCTGCGCACACCCACCTCGCGGCTGCTCACTTCCAGCACCGCCTCGTATTTCTGCGCGATGACGTAGATCCCGGCGGCGCCGGAAAAAAACGCGTCGCCGTCGCGGAGCGGGCCGTTGAGATCAAAGCCGAACTCGGCTCCGTCTTCGGCCACGCCACGCCAGCGGCGCTTCGCGAGGATCAGGCGATCGACGGCGAGGCGAATCCGCGGGTCGGTGGCGGCGGGCTCGGGCAGGGCACCTTGAATGATTTCCATGCGGGACGACACGTTGCCGGGTCGCGCGTTTTTCAAAAGCAAATTGCGCAATAGCTGGCACATTGCGCAGCTCCGCAGGCCGCATGTTTTTCCCCGCCCGAACCCTTGCCACCTTGCTCGCCCTCGCCGCGCTCCTCTGCGCCGCGAGGGCTCAGACCGCTCGCGACACGACCGTGGAACTCACCGCCACGGTTCAGGAGTCGCCGGCCGCGATCACCCTGCAGTGGAATCCCACGGTCTACCAGGTCTACAGTCAGACCGTGCTGCGCCGGGTGAAGGATGCCCCGAAGTGGACCGTCTACGGTGCGCCCGCGGTGAACGCCACCACCTTCACCGACACCGCCGTGACCGCGGGAGTAAGCTACGAGTACTACGTGGTTCGGCGGGTGAGTATCCTGGCGGGGTTTGCCTCGGGCTACATCAGTTCGGGCATCCGCGTACCGCCGGTCGTCGATCGCGGGCGAGTGTTGCTGCTGGTCGATGATACAATGGCCACGCCGCTCGCGACGGAACTGAACACCTTCATCCGCGACCTGAATGGCGACGGCTGGACGGTGATCCGCACCGATATCTCGCGCAGTACAGCGACGGTGCCGGGCGTGCGCGGCACCATCCAGTCGCTCTACGCCGCGGATACCGCCCGCACCGTGGCGCTGATTCTTTTCGGGCGAATCCCGGTGCCGTATTCCGGGGATTTCGCGATCGATGGGCACTTCTACGACCACTACGGCGCGTGGCCCACCGACGCGTATTACGGCGACATGGATGGGGTGTGGACGGACACATTCATCAATGACATCCGCGCGGGCGATCCGCGCGTCCGCAATGTGCCGGGCGACGGCAAGTATGACCAGACGGTGCTCCCGAGCGCCGTGGAGCTGCAGGTGGGCCGCATCGACTTGAGCAATCTGCCCGTCTTCGGCGTGAGCGAGACCGAACTGCTCCGCCGCTATTTGAATCGCAACCACAACTACCGTCACCGCCTCGGTGCGTTCGCCAGCGTGCCGCAGCGCGGCCTGGTGGATGACAATTTCGGCTACTTCGGCGGAGAAGCGTTTGCCTCCACGGCGTGGCGCGGATTCACGCCCTGCGTGGGTTCGGGGAATGTTGCGTCGCTCGATTGGTTCACCACGCTGAACACACAGCCATACCTGTGGGCGCTTGGCTGCGGGGGCGGCAGCTACTTCCAATGCTCCGGCGTGGGCACGACGGCGGACTTCAACTCGATGAACTCGCTCGCGGTTTTCAATGTCCTCTTCGGCAGTTACTTCGGCGACTGGGATAACTCGAATAACTTCCTCCGCGCGCCGCTCGCCGGCACTGCGGCGTCGTTCGGGCTGGCCAGCGTGTGGTCGGGCCGGCCGCACTGGGCGTTCCACTCCATGGCGATGGGCGAGACGATCGGCTACACCACGCGGGTCACGCAGAACAACGACAACAGCATCGATGAAGGCTACGAAACGGGTTACGGCGCGCAGTTCAATCACCTCGCGCTGCTCGGTGATCCCACGCTGCGGCTCTACCCGGTCACGCCGCCGGTCAGCCTTAGCGCCATCGTCGCACCGAATGCGGTGACGTTAAACTGGAGCGCGTCGCCGGATGCAGCGATCGAAGGTTACGTCGTCGCGCGCAGCTCGGTCGAGAACGGTCCGTTCACGCCCCTTCGCGGGAGTCTGGTCAGTGGCACCAGCTATGTGGATCGCAACGTCACGCCCGGAGCGGTTTATAGCTATCTCGTGCGGCCGGTGAAGCTGGAGACAAGTCCCTCGGGCACTTATTTCAATCCCGGCCAGGGCATCTACGCCGACGCGGTGACCGCCGTCGCCGCCGCCGGGCCGGAGCTGAATCTCAGCGGACTCGGCGCTTCGATCGCCGCCGGAGACATGACTCCGCTCACCGTGAATGGCACCGACTTCGGCACGCTCGAGACCACCGCAAATCTCGCGCGTACCTTCACGATCGCGAATCCAGGCACCACGCCGCTCACGATCACCGCGCTGACGATCGGCGGAGCGAATGCGGGCGATTTCGTCGTCACCACGCCGCCTCCCTCATTGATCGCCGCAGGCGGAAGCGGGACGTTCGTCGTGCGCTTCCAACCGCTCACCATCGGAGCACGCGCCGCAGGTGTCACGGTCACGAGCGACAATGCGGACGAACCGATCGCGACCTTTGCGCTCGGGGGCACTGGGATCGCTCCCGCCCCCGCGCTCGCGCTGCATCCGCCAGCGATCTACCGCTCGATTCACGCGGGCGATTCCGCGAACGAGACCGTCGCGATTTCCAACCCCAGTCTCGGCACGCTCCAACACACCGTCACTTCCTCGCTCACCCGCTACTCCGCGCTGGATTCGGATTCCTTCGCCGGCCCCACCTACGCGTGGATCGACATCTCCACCACTGGCGCACTCGTCCCATCTTGGAGCGGCACGGACGATGGCGTGAGCAGCCCGCTCCCGCTCGGCTTCACCTTCCCATTTTACGGCACGAACTTCACCAGCGTCCGCGTCTGCACCAATGGCTACCTCAGCTTCAGTGACCCCAACACCAGCGCCGAAAATACCACGCTCCCCAATCGCCGCGCGGCGCGAAACCAAATCGCGATCTACTGGGCCGATCTCAACATCGATACCACGAGCCGCGTCTATACGCAGAACCTCGGCGGAAACTATATCGTGCAGTTTGAAAACGTGAGCCTCAACGGACAGTCCGCGCTGCGCGTGACCTGCCAGGCGATTCTCAAGCCGGGCGGCGAGATCTTGCTCCAATACAAGAGTCTGCCGGCGAGCGTGGACTATACCATCGGCGTGCAGAATGGCACCGCGGACGATGGTCTCACGATCTCTGCGCATGCGCCCTACGCCCACGCCAACTTCGCCATCCGCATCCGCCCGCCGGGCGCCGAAACGTGGCTCGCACCCGGCAGCACCTCAGCCACGCTGGCCGCAGGCCAGACGCAGCACCTCGTCGCGACGCTCAATGCCGCGGGCCTCGCGCCGGGCAACTATGCCGCTGAATTGCAGATCGCTTCGAATGCCGCAGCCACTCCGAGCGCGACCATTCCGGTGCGGCTCACGGTGGGCAACACGCCGGTGGAAGACTGGCGGCTCGCGCGCTTCGGAAGCACCACGGAAACCGGCAACGCCGCCGACAGCGCGAACCCCGACGGCGACTTCCGCACGAACCTGCTCGAATACGCCTTCGACAGCATCCCCACCGTGCTCGATCCGCCCGGCTCGCCGATGGTAGGCAGAAACGGCAGCGGCTATCTGCAGATCCAGTTTTCCCGTCACACCGGTCGCACCGATCTCCGCTACCTCGTGGAAGCCAGCTCCGACCTCAACGGAGTGTGGACGACCATCGCGAGCAGCGTGCACGGCGCGGTGACTACGGCGAACGGTGCGCATTCGACCAGCGAGAATGGAGCCGGATTTTTGAAAACAGTGACGGTCGAGGACGTCGCGCCCGCCTCGACCTTCCCGAAGCGCTACCTCCGCGTCCGCGTCGTGCGCGACTGACTGTCCGTGGGCAGCGGCAGTGCGGAGCACCTCGCGTTGGCGAGTCCGCAAATCAGTCGCCTGGAGAAAAGTTAGAGGTCCTTCGACTCCGTTCCGCCCCACCTTCGCCCCCGGCGGAACTGCGCTCAGGATGACACCATGAGCGGGGCGTTGCGCGCGGCGCTGCTCAGGCCGAAAAGCTTTCGCCGCACGAGCAGTGGGCGACGGCGGTGGGGTTCGTGACTTTGAAGCCGCCTTTTTGCAGATCGTCGCTGTAGTCCAGCTCGGAGCCGCTGACGAAGAGCGCGCTTTTGGGATCGATCACCACGCGCACGCCGGCGCTGTTCACCAGGATGTCGCGGTTTGCCGGTCCATCCACGAGGTCCATCTTGTATTGCAGACCGGAGCAGCCGCCGCCGATCACCGCCACGCGCAACGCACCGCCGGGACGGCCCTGGCGGGTGAGCAACGAGGTGAGTTTGGTGCCGGCCTTTTCGGTCACCTTCACCAGCTTCTCGTTGCCGATCTTGATTTTGAGCTCGGGCGTGGTGGTGGTCATGATTCGTAAAGCGGTCGAATGATTACCGCGGATTTCGCGGATTGTCGCGGATTCAGAGTTTCGAAAATCCGCGTCAATCCGCGCAATCCGTGGTTTCGCGTTTCTCTCAAGCCGCCAGTGCGGCCTGCGCAACGTGCGCGATGTTTTCCTCCGCGATGAGGTCGAGTTCCGCGAGCGACGCGACGTGGGAGAAGCGTTCACGCAGCCGCTTCGCTTCGGGCATGCCGCGGGAGTAGGCCATGAGCCGGGTGCGCATCGATTGCATGGCGTGCAGCTCGTAGCCGATTTTTTCCACCTGAAGCCGGCAGTGCCGGGCGATGTGCGCCCATTGCTGCTCGATCGGTGGCGGCGCGAGGACTTCGCCGGTCGCGGCGAAGTGTTTCAGTTCGCGGAAAATCCACGGCGAAGACATGGCCGCGCGGCCGATCATCGCACCGCGCACACCCGCCGCGTGGCAGCGCGCGAGGTCGCGACCGGAGGTGATGTCGCCATTGCCGATCACCGGCACGCGGACGGCGGCGGCCACTTCCGCGATCACGTCCCAATTCGCCGCGCCGCTGTAACCCTGCGCCTTCGTCCGCCCGTGGACGGCGACGGCCGCGCAGCCGGAGTCTTCGAGCAGGCGCGCGGTGGTCGTGGCGTTGATTGTCGTTTCGTCCCAGCCGATGCGAATCTTGCCGGTCACGGGCACGGGCGACGCGGCGCGCACCACGCTGCGGGCGACGCGCTCGAGCAGCGGGCAATCGCGGAGGAGCGACGAGCCGCCATTTTTCGAGACGACCTTGTTCACCGGGCAGCCAAAGTTGAGGTCGATGAAATCGGGGCGCTTCCAGTCGATGACGATGCGCGCCGCTTCGCCGAGGTGATCGGGATCGCCGCCGAAGAGCTGCACGCCGAGCGGCCGTTCCGCGTCGGAAAATTCGAGATATTCCATCGTCCGCTCATTCCGTCGGAAGATGCCCTCGGCGGAGACGAATTCCGTGACCATCACGTCCGCGCCGTATTCCTTCACAAGCTGGCGGAAAATCGTGTCCGTGATCCCCGCCATCGGGGCGAGGTAGAGCGGGAAACGATCTGTGAACCAGGGAAGCATGAGGCGCGCAGACTATCACGGCTGGCGCGGATTGCCATGCCGGGTCTGGGTGACAGCGACCGGGTGGAGCACTCGACCTGAGTGCCGCTTTCGGCGACCCGCCGAGAGCACCACCTTGGATGTCGCGATGGGAACCGTGTCCTGGGAAGAGTGCGCGAGTCTTGCCTTCCACACGCACCCGATGTGCCCGGCGGGTCGCCGGCCACAGCACTCGGGTCGAGTGCTCCACCCGAATCGCAGCGGCGCGTCCGGCTACGGCACGATCTTCAGGATCCGATCGTTGTAGCTGTCGGTGATGAAGAGGGTGCCGTCTTTGCTGATGGTCACGCCGTGTGGGCGGGCGAGTTCGCACTGGAGCGGATCGCCGCCCACACCGGCGGAACCTTTTTTGCCGGTGCCGGCCACGCGGGTGATCAGGCCGGTCTTCGGCGAGTAGCGGCGGATGACGTGGTTCTCCGCATCGGCAATGAATACACTGCCGTCGCGGTCGAGGGTCATATATTTCGGGCCGCTCATCGTGGCAGCGAGTCCGGGGCCGCCGTCACCGCTCAGTCCTGCCTTGCCGCTGACACCGACGACGGTACGGATCTTTCCCGTTTTATCGACATGGCGCAGCGCGTTGCCGCTGCGTTCGAGAATGTAGAAGCCGCCTTCGCGATCCGGGGTGACGGCGCGCGGGTCGACGAGCGGCGCCTCGGTCGCCGTCGCGCCATCGGCGGGCACGCCGCTCTTGCCGGTGCCTGCGACGGTCGAAACGGTGCCTGCGGCGAGATCGATTTTCCGCACGCGCTTGTTGCCGATGTCGGCGACGTAAAGCTGCGTGCCGGTCGCATCCAGTGCGATCTGGATCAGGGTGGAAAACTGCGCGGCCGCCGCGGGACCGCCGTCGCCCGCGAATCCCGCTTTCCCATTCCCCGCGAGCGTGGTGATCACGCCGGACTTTGCGTCCACCTTGCGGAGCGTGTGGTTGAAGCTATCCGCGATGAGCAAGTCGCCGCCGGGCGTGATGCAGAGATTGTGGATGCCGTTGAACTGCGCCGCGGTCGCCGGGCCGCCGTCGCCAGAGTAGCCTTTCGTGCCCGTCCCAGCGATGACGCGGAGCATCCCCTGTGCGTCCACTTTCAGCACCCGCTGGCCGCTCGTCATTTCCACGATCACCATCTCGCCGCTCGGCAGAAACTCGACGCCGAACGGTTCCTTCAGTTTGCAGGCGGTGGCGGGCGCATCCTTTTCCGCGGTGCCGCCGCCGGCTACGAGAACGATCTTTTCCGCACGAAGCGGGAGGGCGAAAATGAGGAACGAAGCAACGGCGAGGAGGGAGCGCATTCGGGGCTTTTGCCAAAAAACTGGCGGCGGGACTACTCCGGATATTCGCCGTGCGGTTGGCTGCCGCTCCAGTGGGGGGTGAGTGTGGAAACCGCGGATTACGCGGATTGACGCGGATTTAGGACAAGCCATCCGCGTAATCCGTGAAATCCGCAGTCTCTCGTCATCACGCACCGGAGACGCCGCGGGCGCAACCGGTGATCGGAAAAATCGGGTGTCCAAAAGCGCGCCGCGGGGTTCTTTCTTGAATGAATCCACTTCCCCCCGCTCCGGAGCCCAAGAACGGCGCCGCGGATGGGTTCGCACTTACAAGCCACGCTCACTCCCCCATGAACGCATCCCTCTTCACCCGCCGCGCCGCACTCCAGCAACTCGGCTGCGGCTTCGGCTCCCTCGCGTTCGCCGGACTCGTCGCGCAGCAGCAGGCGCGCGCGGCGGTGTCAAATCCGCTCGCGCCGAAAGCGCCGCATTTTCCGGCGAAGGCGAAGCGGGTGATCTTCCTGTTCATGCAAGGCGGGGTGAGCCACGTGGATTCGTTCGACTACAAGCCGCGGCTCTTTCAGGACGACGGCAAGATGATGGACTTCGCCGATCTGCGGACGATCGCGAAGACGGGCAAAGGCGGGACGCAGCGCGTGATGAAGCCGATGTGGGAATACAAACAGCGCGGCCAGAGCGGGCTGTGGGCGTCGGAGCTTTTTCCCGAGATGGCACAGCACGTGGACGACTTTTGCCTGATCAAGTCGATGCACACCGAAGGCATCGCGCACGGACCGGCCACGCTCTTTCTCCACACCGGGACGACCACGTTCATCCGCCCCTCGATGGGCTCGTGGGTGAACTACGGCCTCGGCACCGAGAATGAAAACCTGCCTGGGTTCGTCAGCATCTCGCCCTCGCTCGGCAATGGGGGGCCGCGCAACTACGGCAGCGCATTCCTCCCCGCCGCCTACCAGGGCACCCCGCTCGGCCGCGCGGGAGTGCCGGCGAAGGACACGAATTTCCGCAACATCGCGCCCGGCCGCGAACCGGCGGCGGCGCGGCGGCAGTTCGATCTGCTGCGCGAGTTGAATGCGGAGCAGGTGGCCTCGAAACCCGGTGACACCGAACTGGAGGCGGTGCTGGGCAGCTACGAACTCGCGTGGCGGATGCAGAGCCAGGCGCCGAACGTGGTGGACCTGAGCGGTGAATCCCCGGAGACGCTGGCGATGTATGGCATCGGCGACGCCAAGACCGACAACTACGGCCGGCAATGTCTGATGGCACGGAGGCTCTGTGAGGCGGGCGTGCGCTTCGTGCAGGTGAACTACGGCGACAACACGAATAACCCGGCGTGGGATCAGCACTCGAATCTCCCCAAACACGCCGAGCACGCGAAGGCGGTGGACAAGCCCGTGGCGGCGCTGCTGAAGGACCTGAAACAGCGCGGGCTGCTCGAGGACACGATCGTCTGGTGGGGCGGGGAATTTGGCCGCACGCCCTACGCGGAAAAGAATGGCACGGGGCGCGATCACAATCCCGGCGGCTTCAGCGTGTGGGTGGCGGGCGGCGGGTTCAAGTCGGGCCACGTGCACGGAGCCACGGATGAATTCGGGCACAACGCCGTGGAAGACAAAGTCCACCTGCGCGACTTGCACGCCACGATCCTGCACCAGCTCGGGCTGGATCACGAAAAGCTCACCTTCCGCCACGACGGCCGCGACTACCGGCTCACGGATGTCTCCGGCGAAGTGGTGCGCGAGCTGTTCGCGTAGCGGGCGGACCGCGAGTTCGAAAGCGCTGTCATCCCGAGCGGAATGGAGGGAGCCTGAGCGACCAGATTGAAGTCGAGGGACCTCGGGGTGCCGGAAGATCCATGATCCTCCGGAGGCCGAGGTCCCTCGGCTTCGTTACACTCCGCTCGGGATGACAGCCTTTCTTACGTTACTCTGCGCCCGTTACTCTGCAGCCTCGCATCCTCAATCGAACGGGGGGGCATCGGAGATGACCACGGATTTCACGGATTTCACGGATTGGCTGGCTCTGAATTCCGCGTCAATCCGTGGAATCCGCGGTTTCCCTTCCTCGCTTTCACCCGAATAGAACTCCACGCAGTTACTCGCTCTCGCGGCTTTTCCAGAGATCCTCGCACTGCCCGCGCACCTCGCGGAGCAACCGCCCGTATTTGAGGGAAAAGATCTGCGGCCGGCGGTGCTGATCTTCGAACGAAACGTCGTGCGGGAACCGGGTCATGAACGGCACGCAGCGCAGCCGATAATAGCCCTCGCCCTTCGATGCGATCACGACCTTCACGCGCTCGGTCACATCCTCGTCATTCCAGTCGCCGTAGAAAAGCCGGTCGGATTTGGACCCTTTCTTTTCGAAAGTCGTGCCATCACTTTCGCGCAGGATCGGCTCATAGCCGTGGTCGACGAAGACCCGCTCTACCACCTCGCCGACTTGGAAGGAAGTGCGCGCCCGCACATTCGCCGCCGCCGACGGCCCGCCTGGCTCGAACAGGGTGCAGGATGGAAGGAGCAGGGTGCAGAGCAAAAGGGCGACCGCGATGAAAGACCGGGACATGAGGAAAGGTAGATGCCGTATGAGCAGCGGGAAGCGCAAGATGTGTCGCGACGATTTGCACGCGAACTCGGGCCGGTTTTTCGTTGGCCGGGGTGCCGGGGATGCCTAGTTTCGCGGCCCTATGTCTCTCGAAAAAATCGCCGTCGTCGGCGCCAGCGGATACTCTGGGGAGGAATTACTCCGGCTGCTCATCCGGCATCCCGGCGTGGAATTGGTGGCGGTCACTTCACGGCAGCTTGCCGGGCAGACGATCGCCGACGTGTTTCCGCGGTTCGCGGGGCTGCGCTACGCGGGGCTGGCGTTCATCGAGAGCGAGGTGGAAAAGATCGTCGCCACAGGGTCGAGGATCGTCTTCCTCGCGCTGCCGCACGGGATCGCGACCGAGTATGCGCGGCCCCTTGTCGCAGCGGGGCTGCGGGTCATCGATCTGAGCGCGGATTTTCGGATCAAGGACGTGGCCGTGTATCCGGAATTTTACGGCGAGGCGCACGCGGCACCGGAACTCGCCGCGTTGAGTGTCTACGGCATGCCGGAGATTTATCGGGAGAAAATAAAGGGTGCGCAACTCGTGGCCTCACCCGGCTGCTACCCCACGAGCATCATTCTACCGCTGCATCCGCTGCTCCAGCGTGGGCTGGTGAAGCCGGGGAGCATCGTGGTGAATTCGCTGAGCGGCGTGAGTGGCGCGGGGCGCAATGCGAAGCTGGACTACCTCTACGTGGAGTGTAACGAAAGCCTCCGCGCCTACAGCGTGCCGAAGCATCGGCACCTCGCGGAGATCGAGCAGGAACTGTCGCTCGCGGCGGGTTCGACGGTGACGATCAGCTTCACCCCGCACCTCGTCCCGGTGAACCGCGGCATCCACACCACGATCACCTGTGCGCCTGCCGAAGGCATCGAACCGTGGCACATCGCCAACGCGTTCACGGAGACGTTTGGCCGCGAGCCATTCGTCCGCCTGCTCGGGGAGAAGGGGCTGCCGGACACGAAGAACGTGGTGATGACGAACTTCGTGGACATCGCCTGGCGGCACGATCCGCGGACCGGGCGGCTCATTCTGCTCAGTGCCGAGGACAATCTGACCAAAGGCGCGGCGGGACAGGCGGTGCAATCGATGAACCTCCTCGCGGGACTGCCGGAGACGACGGGACTGCTGTAGCGCCCGGTCGGAAAAAATTTCCCGGAAAAGGTATCGTCGCGTCGCCGTGAATCGGCTTTGCTCTGCCCCCGCTGCCGCGCTGAAATCGAGCGCGGAATCAGCGGAAACATTTCCGAGCCCCATGTCCTACTCCGAAATCAAAGGCGGCGTCACTGCGCCGGAGGGCTTCCTCGCCGGGAGCGTCTACTGCGGGATCAAAGCAGCCAATGCCGACAAGCCGGACATCGCGCTGATCCACTCGCCGCAGCCCACCGTGGCGGCGGCGACCTTCACCACGAACCGCGTGAAAGCGGCGCCGGTCCGCGTCTCCATGTCGCATCTCCGCAGCGACGATATCCGCACCATCATCGCCAACGCCGGCAACGCCAACGCCTGCACCGGGATCCCCGGCCTCGAGAATGCGAAGCGCATGGCCGCCGCCACCGCTGCCGCGCTGGATCTGCGGCCGCGCCAGGTGATGGTCTGCTCGACGGGACGCATTGGCGTGCAGCTTCCCATCGAGAAGATGGAGGCCACCATCGCGACGCTGCCCGGGCATCTGCGCGCGGACGGTTCGCTGCGCGCGGCCAAGGCGATCATGACGAGCGATTCTTTTCCGAAGGAGTTTGCGGTCGAATTCGAGATCGGGAGCAAGACCGTGCGGATCGGGGGCATCGCCAAGGGCGCCGGGATGATCGATCCAAACATGGCGACGATGCTCTGCTTCATCACCACCGACGCGGCGATCGACCGCGAGAATCTCCAGACCGCGCTGAGCGTCGCGGTGGAGCAATCCTTCAACCGAATCACCATCGACGGGGACATGAGCACGAACGACACCGTGATCATCCTCGCCAACGGCTGCGCCGGAAACACCGAGATCAAGTACGGCACCGCGGCCTTCAAACTCTTCCAGGAAGCGCTCGACTGCATCACGCGCAACCTCGCCCGAATGATCGTGGAAGACGGTGAGGGCGTGACGAAATTTGTGGAGGTCCACGTCAATGGCGCCGCTTCGCTCAACGACGCGCGCCGCGCCGCCGAGGCGATCGCGAACTCGAAGCTCGTGAAGTGCGCGTGGTTCGGCGGCGACCCGAACTGGGGCCGGCTCATGGACGCGCTCGGCTACTCCGGCGCCCGCATCCGGGAAGAGCTGATCGACATTTACTACGACGGCGTGATCGCCGTGAAAGGCGGCACCGCGAGCGCGACGCCATTTTCAAAACTCCAGCAAATCGCAGCGGAAAAGAAGTTCACCATCATGGTGGACCTGCACATCGGCGCGGCCGAGTACACCGTTTACACCACCGATCTCAGCGTGGACTACGTGAAGCTGAACATGGGAGAGTGAGGGGGCGGTTGAGAGTTGAGGGTTGAGAGTTGAGAGGTGTCTCGCGACAAAGGACGGCGCCTCTCAGCTCTCCACCCTCAACTCTCACCCTTCCTCCCATGGCCATCCCTCTCCAACGCGCCGAGGCGCTCATCGAAGCGCTGCCCTATATCCAACGCTTCCGCGGCCAGCTCTTTGTCATCAAGTACGGGGGCAGCGCGATGGAGGATGATTCGATCGTCGAGCGGTTTCTCCGCGACGTGGTCTTTCTGGAAGCCGTGGGCATCAATCCCGTGCTGATCCACGGCGGCGGCAAGGCGATCACTCATCGGATGCGCGAGGCGGGGCTGAAGCCGCAGTTCGTCAATGGACTGCGCGTCACCGATGCCGCGAGCATCGAGATCGTCGAGGATGTGCTCGATAACCACATCAACCCCGGCATCGCGAAGCGACTCATCGACTTCGGTGGGCGCGCGGTCGGCATCCATGGAAAGAATGTCCTCATCGGCAAAAAGCTGCCGCTTCAGACCGAAGGCAAGGTGACGAACATTGATCTCGGCTTCGTCGGCGAAGTCGTCGATGTGCGGCTCGAGGCGATCCTCGACGCCGTGGCCAGCGAGACCGTCCCGGTCATTTCTCCCCTCGCCCGTGATGCCGAAGGCCGCGTTCTGAATATCAACGCCGACATCGCCGCGGGGACCCTCGCCGGCCGCTTGCAGGCCACGAAATTCATCTACCTGAGCGACGTGCCCGGCATCATGCGCGACCCCACGAACAAGGAATCGCTCATCCCCAGCGTGACTCGCGAGGAAATCGACCAGCTTCGCGAAGACGAGATTATCACCGGCGGCATGCTCCCCAAGGTCGAAAGCGCCCTCCACGCGCTCTCGGAGGGCGTCAAGAAAGTCCACTTCATCGATGGCCGTACGCCGCACTCGCTGCTCCTGGAGATCTTCACGAATGCAGGCATCGGGACCGAGATCGTGCCTTAACGAGCGTGCTGGGTTGAAAAAAGCCCTGTCATCCCGAGCGGAGTGTAACGGAGCCGAGGGACCTCAGCCTCCGGAAGATCATGGATCTATCCGCAACCCGAGGTCCCTCGACTGCATTCTGGTCGCTTAGGCTCCCGTCATTCCGCTCGGGATGACAGCGCTTGTGATTTCGCCGACCCTTCCGGGGGAGACCGCAATTCAAAAAAAGCCCTGTCATCCCGAGCGGAGTGTAACGAAGCCGAGGGACCTCGGCCTCCGGAGGATCATGGATCTATCGGCAACCCGAGGTTCCTCCACTGCATTCTGGTCGCTTAGGCTCCCGTCATTCCGCTCGGGATGACAGGCAGTTGAGATTTTCGGAACACCTTTTTGTGCCAGCGCGGTTACGCCGGGCGCTTCATCTCAAAGCGATCGGTCGTCCGGCAGTACCAGTGCGGACTCGCCATGCGGCCGATGACCTTGAACTGCTCGCTGCGCACCCGCAGCGTCTCGCGGTCGATGAGTGCCTCGCGAATGTGAACGCGCTTCACGAGACCGATGATCAGCCGATTGTCGCCAATTTGCAGCGTGCCCCACTCGGTGCATTCGAGGCTCGCGGGAGCTTCGGCGATGCGCGGCGTGCGGATGGAAGTGGATGCCGCAGTGCTGAGGCCGGCCGCTTGCAGTTCGCTGACGCCGTAGGGCAGCGAAGCCGCCGTTTTGTTCATCGCCTCGGCGAGATCTTCATCCACGAGATTCACGACGAATTCATGATTCGCGCGGATGTTGCGTGCGGTGTCCTTCGGCGTGCCGTCCTCACGGTCGCCGGGGCAAAATCCGACGATCGGCGGTTCGGCGCCGAGCACGTTGAAAAAACTGAAGGGCGCCGCATTCACCACCCCATCTGCGCCGAGCGTAGTGACCCAAGCGATGGGGCGGGGCGTGACGAGTGAAGCGAGCAGGGTGTAGGCGCGGTCGGCATGCTGGCCTTCGAGATCGAGTTCCATGCCGTAAGAGTCGCCGCTGGCCGGGCCGTTGGCCGAGAGATTTCGTCATGGCACGACGCGCGGCCACGCGCATCCTCAGCCGGCCGCTGCCGGTCGATCGAGGCGGGTGGGAAGGGACATGATGAGCAGCTTGTCGATCCGGTGCCGGTCCATGTCGATGATCTCGAACCGATGAACCCCCAAATCGAACGTCTCGCCCTCGGCGGGCACGCGGCCAAAATGGGCAAGCGCCAGGCCGGCGACCGTCTCGTAGGCGCGGTCTTCCGCGGCGGGAAACTCCAACTCGGGCAGGATGGCCCCCAGCCGCTCGATCTCCAGCGCGCCGTCGACGAGCCAGGTGCCGTCGTCGCGCCGTTTCGCCTCCGGCTTCAGGCGCTCCGATGGCGTCGCGATTTCGCCCACGATCGCCTCGAGCACGTCGACCAGGGTGATCATGCCGGTGATATCGCCGAACTCGTCGGCGACGAGCGCGACGTGCTGGCCGCTCGATTTGAACGTGTCGAGTAACTGCGTGACGAATTGCGTCGCCGGGACGATCAGCGGGGCGACGAGCAGGTCCGCCACGTTGGCCCGCGCGCCAGCCGCGAGATTCGCGTAGATCGATTTCACCGAGATCACGCCGACTACGTTGTCCCGCGAATTTTCAAAGACCGGGAAATTCGAGTGCCCACTGACGACCACCTTGTGCCAGACAGCTTCGTGCGGATCGGTCTTGTTGAGAAAGATCATCTTCGCCCGCGGCGTCATGATCTCGCTCACCGGGAGCTGATCGAGCGCGAGCACTCGCTCCACCATCTTCGGTTCGGCATCGTGAAAAATGCCGGCTTTCATTCCTTCCTGCATCATCACTTGGATCTCCTCGTCGCTGACTTCGGCCTGCGCGCGGCTCTTCACGCCGAGGAGCTTGAGGACGAGTTCGGTGGAAACGCCAAGCAGCCAGACGAGCGGCGTGGCCAGGCGGGCGATGGCGAGCATGGGCGCCGCCATGACGCGGGCGATGCCTTCCGGATTTCGCAGCGCGAGCCGCTTCGGCACCAGTTCGCCGACGATCAGCGAGCAGTAGGTGATGCCGAGAACGACGACCGCGACCGCGATGCCCTGCGCATGCGCGGCCAAGGCCGGAACTTGCGCCAGTGGGCGGGCGATTTCACCCGCGAGGGTGGTGCCGCCGAATGCGCCCGCGAGGACTCCGACGAGCGTGATCCCGACCTGCACCGTGGAGAGAAATCGATTCGGCTCGGCGGCCAGTACGAGCGCGGCGGCGGAGCGGCGATCGCCTTCCGCGGCCAGCTTCTTCAAGCGAGCCTTCCGCGCGGACACGACCGCCATCTCCGTCATGGCAAAGACGCCATTGCCGAGCAGGAGGAGCAGGATGATCAGAATTTCGGTGCCAATGGCGCCCATGGGACCGTGATTTAACCGAGCCGGCGGCAATCGCACCCCAAAACGTAGGGCGGACCAAAATGAGCGGCGGAGTCCGCCGATTGGAAACGAAGGAGCGCCGGACCCACAGAATCCCGAACATTTTAGGCAAGGAACCCGATCGCCTTCGTTCTAATGCGCGCATGGTGCCGACTCAATGGCACCCCCAACACCAACACCAAAACACCAAGGAATGAAACGAACCCATCAAACTCTACTCGCCCCGCTGGCGACTCTGCTCGCCGCCGTGGCCTTCGCCGCGAGCGCGCACGCCGCCGCCCTGAAGACCGTCACCATCGACGTGGCGGGCAAAAAATTCGGCGACAATCTGGAGACCAGTGCGGACAGCGCCACGGTCGACACCCTGCTCGCCAGCCCTCGCTACGACTACCAGATCACGGCCAAAGTAACGGGCTCCGGCAGCCTCGCGGCGATCGTGCCGGCGGCGAGCGATTTCGGGACGTTTCTGGATAAGATCAAGCCAGGGTCATCTTCGCTCCTCAAAGGCACGGTCCTGAATCCGACGGGCAAGCTTCCGCTGAAGGTCGTCTTCAATAAGACCGTTTCGGGCGATATCGTGGTCCCCGTGGTCGGCACGGTCGACGCGAGCCTCGTTCTCACGGCCACGATCGATGCCATGGGCAAAGCGAGTTTCAAGGTGACCAGGGTCTCCCTGAAAATCAACGGCGCGCCCGCGACCGGGGACATCACCTTTGACCCGACCTCGAATGTCAAAGTCGGCAACGAGCTGCTCGGCACCGAAGGCACCTACGCCGGATTGACGGCGGCTACGACGGCCGTCGCTACGTCGGGGATCATCTCGATCAAGCTGGAGAAGACCGGTTCGTTCTCCGGCGCGGCCACCGTCGGTGGCAAGAAGCTGCCGTTCAAAGGTGCGTTCGGGGCGAACAACTCCTCGGGAGAAATCATTCTCACCAAGCCGGCCGTGGCAAAACTGACGCTCAACATTCTTCCCGCGACCAACGTCATCGACGCGGCCATCACCGGCGTTCCGCAAGTGACCTTCTCGGCGAAAAAAGCGGCCTACGGCAAAGCGGTCGCGTTCACGAAGCCGGGCACCTACAACGTCCTCCACCGCGCGGGTGCGCTCCCGCAGGGCAAGACCGCGGCGGATATCCCGCAGGGCACCGGCTTCAGCACGGTGAAGATCGCAGCCGATGGCAGCGTCAAGTTCACCACCACCCTCGCCGACGGAAGCCCCAAGGCGACCGCCACGGGCGTGGTCACTGCCGGCGACCAGATCGCCTTCTACGCACCGCTCTACAAGACGCAGGGCGTGCTCATCGGTCTGCTCAAAGTGAACACCGCCGTGGCGACGCCGTCCCTCGCCGTCGACCCGAGCTCCGTGCTGCGTTGGCTGAAGTCGCCCATCACCGGGGACAAGTTGTTCCCCGGCGGTTTCGACACCACGCCCGTCGTCATCGGTGAACTCTACGCGAAGCCCGCAGTGGGAGTGGCGGTGCTTCCCAGCCCGCTTGGCTTCCAAGGCGCGTTCGGCAACCTCGGCGCGGTCCCGATTCCTGTGCAACAGGTCACTCTCGACACGAAGAGCAAGGTCACTGCGACCGGCGCTAACGCCAACAAAGTAACGGTGACCCTCACCACCGCGACCGGCCTCTTCAAAGGCAGCTTCAGCGCGGGCACCCCGGCGAAGATCTACAAGTTCAACGGCCTCATCCTGCCGAAATCCTTCGGGGGTGCGGGCGGCTTCTTCCTCGGCCAGCCGGCGGTCACCACGCCAGCGACGCGGATCGAAAGCGGTTCGGTCACGCTCCAGTAAAGCAGCATCGCGTTCGCGCGGTCGCGATTCACGGGCCCGCCCGTTCTCCGGAACGGGCGGGCCTTTCCGCAGGCACATGCAGGGACATCAATCAGCCGTGTCATCCGGAGCGACCGAACCCGCGCGCGTGATCTTTGATGCGGGATGAGCGGAAAGGCCCCCAAGGAGCGGCGAAGTCCACTTCGCCGAGCCTTCCCTCGCGCGAAGCGCCACTTCCAAAACGTAGACGCTTCCCGCGCACCAGCGTTCCTCGGCGACGCGCGAGCGGGTGCCGCGCGACCGCTCAGAACTAGTTGGCGGTGGAGCCGCCGAGGGTTGCTGAATTACGGTGGTTTAGGAGCGATACGGGAGTTCGGGACGAATCTCCGTCCAGGCGAGTTGCCGGCGACGGCATTCGTGGAAGAACGTCTCGGCGTGACGCTCCAGCACGATCTCGACGACGACGGTATCGTCGGTGAATCCCACGCCAGGCAGATCATCGGGCATCAGATCCATGTCCCGCACCGCGTAGAGCAGCGCGAAGGCGATTTCGTTCATGGTGCGGTCGGAGAGATGCGCGGGTTGCCGCTCACCCGCGCTGCGGAAAAAATCCGCGAGAAACTCAAGCTGCCGGGCGAGGCGCGGGAGTTCGGGCCGGATCGTTTCGATTTTCTCCCGCAGCTCGCTGAGCCCGGCGCGGAGTTCTTTGAGGTCCTCGGCGGCGAGCAAGTGACCGCCTCGTTCGACGAAATTGTCGAGATCGAGACCGTCGTCGGAGATGTAGGTCATGTAGCTGGCGAGGATGGATTCGCGACTGGGCGCGGGCAGGAGGTATGGAAGCGTGGTCATGGGTTTGTCGAGGTGGGCTGGTGGAGCGGTTTAGTTGCGGAAAGCGGTGCGGCGGCCGGAACTCGCGCCGGCGGTGCGGAGACGTTTGAGGGCGCGGAGGTCTACTTTGCTTTCGAGCGAATCGAACGCCTTGCGCACCGCGGCGCGCAGGGTGTGATCGACGGATTCCGCGAGGAGATCGGGACCAGGGGTGACAAGATGGACGCCGACGTGAAATGCCGGGCTGGCGCCCGGGCGGCGTTCGATGAGCACGCGGGCCTCGTCGATCTGCACCGAGGGACGCAAAGTTTCGAGTTCCTGTTCGAGCATCGTGGTGAGCGAGGTGGAAGGATCGTGATGGATGTGGCGAAGAATGATTTTCATGACGGGTTATCTGCTGGGAACGGAATTAGCGCCGCCTCGAGGTTTGCCTTTTACGAAATTTCGCACGAACGGTTCATTTAAATGGAAGCCTCCACCGCCCCGCAATTTCTCAACTATCACCACCTGCGTTATTTTTGGACCGTTGCCCGCGAGGGCGGCCTGCGCCGGGCCGCGGAGAAGTTGCGGATTTCGCAGCCGTCGATTTGCACGCAGGTGAAACTCCTCGAGACCTCGCTGGGCGAGAAACTCTTCCGGCCGAGCGGGCGGTCGATGGCGCTGACCGAGTTTGGTCAGCTCATCTACAGCTACGCGGAAGAAATCTTCGCCCTCGGCAGTGAGGTGCTGAGCGCGGCGAAACAGGCCCCCACCTCCCGGGCCCTGCGGCTGAACGCCGGCGTCGTCGACTCGTTCCCGAAGTTGATGAGCTACGAAATCCTCCGCCCGATTTTCGAGCACGAGCCTTCCGTCCAGCTCACCTGCCAGGAGGGCAAACTGCCCGACCTGCTCGCCCAGTTGACCACGCATCGACTCGACGTCGTGCTCGCTGACGAACCCGCGTCGCCGGGACTCGCAGGCAAGGTTTTCAACCATCCGGTCGGCACCTGTGGCATGACTTTCTGCGCCGTTCCGCGTCTGGCAAAACAGATGATCGGGCGCTTTCCCCGCAACCTCGACCACGCCCCGGCTCTGCTGCCCACGCAGAACTGCCACCTCCGGCGCGACCTCGAAAACTGGTTCCGCAAAGTGAACGTCCGGCCGCGGGTCGTCGCGGAGTTCGAGGATGCAGCGCTCGCGAAAATCTTCGCCATGGAAGGCGTCGGATTCGCCGTGGTGCCGACGACCGTGGCTTCGGAAGCAATCGAACGCTACGGCGTGGTTCCGGTCGGGCAGACGGATGAAGTGGTGGCGAACTTCTTTGCCATTACCGCCGAGCGGCGGCTGACCCATCCGGCCATCCTGGCGATCACGAAATCGCGAGACGCCACACCGAGCGCTCGCAAAAAGGGGTCAAAAGCAAAGGTCCCGAAGCGCCATCGCGCATGAATCCACGGCGGCGAATCGGCTACTCGACGTAGCGGAAATCGAGGCAGGCGAAGAGCGACTGATAGACCTCCGACCAGACTTCCTGCCGCTCCGTTTCACTCATGCCCGCTTTGGAAAGCAGACGCCCACAGGCCGCGCGCTCCTTCTCGGTGGGCGGGCGGCCGAGCGCGCTGCGGAAGGCTTCGGTGATTCGCTCTTCATCGGTCGCCGAGGATGCGAGAGCGCGCGTCGCCGCGGCGCGCGATTGCTCGATGACAAAGCTGTGATTGAGCAGATACAGCGCTTGCGGCGCGACCGTGCTGACGTTGCGCTGGCCCATCGATTGGTTGATGTCGCCAAAGTCGAACGCCTCGAAGAGTTCGAGCCGCTTGTTGCGGAACGCGGGAGTGTAAACGCTGCGGCGTTTGTCGGCGTAGACGTAGCTGTATTCGGTGTTCTGCGCGGAGAAATTGTTCGCGTCGATGTCGCCCGCGCCGCCGATATTAAGGCCGCCGAGCTTCTCAATGAGTTCCCCGCTCACGCTCAGGATGGTGTCGCGGATTTGCTCCGCATCGAGGCGGCGGCGGTTGGCGTGTGATATGAGACGGTTGTCGGGATCGGAGATTTTCGGATCGGTTGCCACGGACATCTGCCACGTCCGCGAAAGCACGATTTCGCGGACGAGCTTTTTCACGCTCCAGCCTTCGGCAATGAAGCGGCTGGCGAGATGATCGAGCAATTCGGGATGAGTCGGCTTCTCGCCGGTGGTCCCGAAGTTGTCGACCGTTCGCACGAGCCCCGCGCCAAGGAGCCACGTCCAGACCCGGTTCACGAAAACGCGCGCGGTGAGCGGGTTGTCCGGGCTGGCGATCCAGTCGGCGAGCTGGCGGCGACCGCTCTCCACCTCGGGCAGCGCGGGCTTGTCGCGCAGGGCGACCTGGAGAAAGCCGCGCGGAACTTTTTCACCGCGCTGCTTCTCGATGCCGCGGATGCGAATCTGCGTGCCGCCGACATCGTCGAGCGCGTCGTGCACCGCCATCGCCGTCTCGCGCACCGGACCGTCTTTCACGAGTTTTTTGAGCTTCGTTTCGAGCTGCTTCACGAGCTTCGCGGCGGCGGCGCGTTCAGGGGAATCCTTTGCATTCTCCTGCGTCTCCGCGCCCTCGGGCAGGAGTTGCAGTGCGTCCACGGTGACGAAGTTCTTGGTGCCTTCATTCGAGATCAGCACGTAGCCGGCGCCGTCTTTTTCGAAGCGAAATTTTCCCAGCAAAACGAAGCGCCCATCGATCGGCGGCGTGAGCGTTTGATCGACGTAGACGGTGTCTTCGCCATCGGCGTGGAGGATGTTGACGCGCACGTTGTTCGCGCGGTTGTCGAGCGGCGTGTAGGCGAGGCGCACCTGATAGCGACCGGTCTGCGGGATCGTCGGCGTGAAGGTGACGGTCTTCTCGCCTTTGCCGTTGTTGTCGTCCGCGAGATAACCTTCACCGATGAACGTGCGAACGTGCGTCGAGTGCTTCCACTGGCCGACGACGCGGGCCTCGGTGTCGTCGATCACGATGCCCGGCAACTCGCTCGGCGCGATCGCGGTGCCGGGCTGCGTGGTCGCCTGACTGAGACTTTTCGAGAGCTCGGTGAGCGCGGTTTTCGCATCGGCGACTTCTTTCTCCAGCGCCGCGACGCGCGTCTCGTGGTCTCGCAGCGCCGCTTCATTCGGGCCGTCGGCCGGCAGGGGCGTGGAGATCCAACGGGCGACGTTGTCGGTGTAATTGAACAGCGTCTGCGTGGAGGCGAGGATGCCCGCCATCGCGTAGTAGTCGCGCTGTGGGATGGGATCGAACTTGTGATCGTGGCAGCGGGCACAACTGATCGTCTGGCCGAGGAAAGCGCGGCCGAGCGTCTCGAGTTGCTCGTCGATCACGTCGAAGCGGAGTTGCTGTTTGTCCTGCTCTTCGTAATTCGTCGGGCCGAGGGCGAGGAAGGCGGTGGCCGTGAGCTGGCGGCGCGCCTCGGCCGGCGTGGCCGCCGGGAGCAGGTCGCCGGCAAGTTGTTCGCGGATGAAGCGATCGAACGGCACGTCGGCGTTGAACGACTCGACCACGTAATCGCGGAATCGCCACGCGTCCTTGAAGAGCAGCGTGCGCCCGCCTCCGCTCGATTCCGCAAAACGCGCGACATCCAGCCAATGCCGGCCCCACGCCTCGCCGAAGCGCGGACTCGCGAGCAGCGCATCGACGGTCTTGCGCAACCCCGCCTGCCGATCGGTCGCCGCATCGGCGACGAAGGCGTCCACCTGCGCGGGCGTCGGCGGCAGCCCGTTGAGTTGGAGGTAAAGTCGGCGGGCCAACGTGGCGGGCGCGGCGTCAGGAGCGGGCGCGATGTTTTCCGCTTCGAGCTTCGTGAGGATGAAGTGGTCAACGTCCGCGCGCGGCCATGCAGCGTCTTTCACCGCGGGCACGGCGGGCGGCGTGAGCGCCGAGTAGCTCCAGAATTTGCGGCCTTCTTCGAGACTCAACCCGTGCTGCTTTTTCGCCACGGCGGCGTCGCGCGGATCGGGCGCTCCGAGTTTTACCCAGTCCTCGATCACCGTGATCTCCGCCGCGGGCAGCTTCTTCTTCGGCGGCATTTCGAGGTCGCGATCCTTCCAGTGAATCGCGGTCAGCAGCAGGCTCTCCTCTGGTTTTCCCGGCACGATTGCCGGTCCGGTGTCGCCGCCCTTGGCCCAGCCCTCGCGCAGGTCGAGTCGCAGGCCGCCCTTCACTTTCTTGCCCTCGCTGTGGCACTCGTAGCAGCGCTCGACGAGGATCGGCCGCACCTTCTTCTCAAAGAAATCGAGCCCCGCCGCATCCGGCACCGCGGCGTTCGCGGACGACGTGGCGGCAGCCAGCAAGGCAAGGACGAGAGCTCGGGGGGCGGGAGTCATGGCGCGTTCTATTACATAAGTCCGCCGGGCGCCGGGTTTGGACAGGTTTTTGCGGCTTTCGCAAACCGCGGGTCGGGAGCATCTTGTCCGCCCTTGAAACCCTTTCGCAATCTCGCCGCCACCCGCACGCCCGATGGATCGCAGTTCACGCTGCACGAGCACGACGGCGAATTTTTTCTCAAGCTCAACGGCCGCCAACTGATGAGCACCACCTCCACGAGTTCGGAGATCCTGCTCTCCCAGGTCGCCTGCGAAGGCCTCGCGCGGCACCGCGAACCGCGCGTGCTCATCGGCGGGCTCGGGCTCGGCTACAGCCTGCAGCGGGTGTTGGAGGCGGTGGGTGAAAGGGCGATCGTGGAAGTCGCGGAACTGCTGCCCGAAGTGGTGGCGTGGAACCGCGAGTTCCTGATGAATGTGAACGGCCGACTGCTTTGCGATCCGCGGGTGAAGGTGCTCGTCGAGGATGTCTACAAGGTCATCCGCAAAGGCGGCGACGGCGTCTATGACGCGATCCTGCTCGATGTGGACAATGGGCCGACTTCATTTGTGCAGCCGAAAAATGTGCGGCTCTACGATCGCAACGGTTTCGCCGTGATCCGCCGCGCTTTGACCCCGCATGGCAAGGTCGCGTTCTGGTCCGCGAATCCGGAGCCGGACTTCGAGCGGGCGCTGGGGCGCGCGGGCTTCAAGGTGGAGGCCGTGCCGGCGAAGGCAAACGAACATTCGAAGCGCTTCGCTCATATGATTTACGTCGCTCGCAAAGCCGACCTTGAGCCGCCGGCGGCGAAGTAAGGCGGGAGAGAAAGCCAGCAGTGGATCGGACGCCTTCCGGCGCGTCGCGCCCCATCGAAAAGCCCTGTCATCCTGAGCGGAGCGAAGGCGGGCCAGCGGGCGGAGCGCAGTCGAGGGGCCACTAAATAATTACCGCGCGCAGGAAAAGGTTGTGGGGCGTGGACACCCTCCCACCCCCCCCTCCCCCACCAGGGACACCCCGCACGAAGTCAGAGTTTTTTTGGTTGGGGG